>CAYTKB010000103.1:0-3129 GCA_964438265.1 uncultured Acetomicrobium sp.
CTTTGGAGAATGCGTTTTCAGCAATCTCACTTGCCTTAAGGATTCCTTCTTGAACATCTTTGGGCAACTTGTTCCAGAAGTCGATATTTACAAGATGAAGGAACGGTTGAGCATACCATAGCTCCTTAGAAACCAAAAGGTTGGGTGCCGCTTCGTCAAACTTCATTAAGTGCAATCCGTCATAATTGGTAAAGCATCCAGTTATCGTACCAGTCTGCAAAGCCATAAACACGTCATCCCACGCGACAGAAACCGGAACAGCCCCCGCATTTTCTAAGAACCTAAATGCCCACTTGTCGCCAGCACGCCACTTTTGCCCCTTTATATCGTCTATGCTCTTAATCGGCTTTGTGCCGCAAAAGGCACCAGGCAATCCAGCCGTAAAGAGCAACGGTTTTACATTGGCCTTAGTTAGTTCCTCGCTAAGTTCAGGGATCTCCTCAAAGGCTTTGCGGTAGAGCCACACCATATTCTCGAACTTGCTGGGACCACGAGGGAAAAGCTTAAAGGCGGTAAAAGAAACGAGTTGACCAGGATAGTGTCCGGGATAAATAAAACCCATATGGGTCACTCCAGAACCTATGCCTTTAAGCGCTTCTTGGGAGGAAAGCAGCGCGCCACCCCAGAAATCCTGAATTTTCACCTTGCCTTCGGTCTGCTTTATAATCTCAGGGAGCCACACTTCGCTTAGGAACTTAGGCCTCATCCCTCCTGGCGGATCGTGATCTGAATATTTTATGGTAATCGTTTGAGCCTCACAGGTTATTCCCGTAAAGAACAAGAAAGATACGACTGCAATCGTCCCTATAACCCTAACAAATAACTTTCTACCCATAGCTGAACCTCCCTTCTTTAATACAACGCATCGCTTTTTACACCGCTTCACTCATAGAGCCAAACCTGTCAAACCCTCTAAACGACACGCCCTATAAACCTTCCCCATCCAGGCTTGCCGACCACCTCCTTCCCATCGTAGACCACCTGCCCCCGCACGATCGTAGCTATTACGCACCCGGTCAGCTCCATTCCGTCGTAAGGGCTCCATTTGGCGCTGCTATAGCTTTTATCAGCGCTAAATCTCCACTTGTCTTGTGGATCCAACACAACTATGTCTGCATCGGCGCCTACGCGGATAACTCCTTTTTTGGGATAGAGTCCGAAACGGCGTGCAGGTGCTTCACTAACTAACTGCATAGCCATCGTAACGTCCATACCTCGCTTAGCCACGCCCTCGCTATAAAGCAGTGACAAGAGCAATTCTACGCCTGGGACGCCAGAGCCATTATCGAAAATGTTAGGACGGGTCTTATTTTCCAAAGGCCAGGGGGCGTGATCAGATGTGACTAAATCTATTTCTTCATTCATAAGTTTTTGCCATAGCTCTTCAACTATGGTGCGGGGTCTCAAGGGGGGATTTATTTTGCCAAAGGCCTTGAGCCTCGGCATATCTTCCTCGGCGAGGACGAGATAATGGATGCACGTTTCAGCGGTCACATCGAGCCCCCAATTTCGATAGCTTTGGACGAGGTCAAAACCTCTTGGTATGCTTATATGGGCTATGTGAACTTTGGCGTCACACGCAAGTGCAAGCTCAAGCAAATGCGCTATGGCAGTCGTCTCAGTCACGGGAGGCCGGCTACGACAATGGTCTAACGGGTCACCAGAGCCGCAACTTTTCAGCTCGTCCACCAAAGCCCTGACCAACTCTTCGTTTTCAGCGTGAAAACTGGTAACTACTCCGTATTTATTTAGCTCTGAAAAGGCTTTTATCAATTCCCGATCCGTGATCCTGGGGAAGCGATAAGGGTCAGTCTCATAAGTCGACATCTTGAAGGCACAGGCGCCCTCTTCTATTAATCCTTTTATTTCTCCAGTGCCGCCACTCTTAGCTATCGTGCCATAAAGAGCAACATCTACTACAGCTTCGTTATTGGCTTCTGATATCTTTTCTATAAGGCGGGATCGATTTATCACGGGGCCAGCCGCATCAAAAGGCATGTCAATCACTGTAGTCACGCCACCTGCAGCGGCTGCGCGAGTTGTATTAATGAGTCTTTCGGGTTTGTCTTTGACGCTCGCCGAGTGCACATGGGCATCGATAGCACCTGGTAGGATCAATTTGCCCCTCGCGTCCAGAACCTGCCCTGCAGATGGGGCTTCTTTTTCTAACCCAATGGCCGCAATTTGGCCTCCAGAAACAGCCACAAACCCATCCCGCACGACATCACCCGATGTCACGACATCACCCTTAACAACGAGATCGATCGGCATCTCCATTCCTCCTCGCAGTTTATATACACGACGCATCTAACGCTTCAGTTATTTCTTTAGCCGCTTTAAACAATAGCGGCACAAATTCCCTTTCTTTTTCTTCGCTGAATCTATATTCTGGCATGCCAATAGTTAGACTCCCATAGATCTCTCCATACCTGATGACTAAGGGAACAGCTATGGCGGTTGCCCCTTCGTCCACTTCACCCGTTATAGTGGCATAACCGAGCTCCTTGAGCTTTAAAACCCTCTCCAACACCTTGTGAGGATCGGTCCACGTCCTTTCCGTATACCTTTCCAAAGGCTTAGAGAATAGGTGAGATTTTATTCTCTCCTCTGGCATGCCTATCAATATAGCTATCCCTGTGGCACCCGCATGGAGAGGGAAGTATCGTCCTACTTCAGAGGTCAGTTTTACGCTTCGCGGCGTCTCGAGTTTCTCTATGCATATCGCGCCAATCTTGTTTTCAACAGCCAGGACTATCGTTTCATCTGTGAGCTCCAAGAGTTTCATCATGATCGGTCGGGATACAGCAATTAGGGGATGGCGCATCAGTGAGGATCTGATCGAGAGTATTCCTAAACCCAAGCGGTATTTACCGCTGTTTTCGTCTTTCTCCACCCACTCATTTTCTTCCAAGGTAACGAGAATCCTGTGGACGACGCTTTTGTGCAAGCCCACCTTCCTGCTGAGCTCAGAAATGCCAGCTTCGCCCTTTTCTTGGCACAAAGCTTCGAGAACTTTAATAGCTCTTGAAATCGATTGGTTGATATAGCTATCTCGTTCCATCTTCCTCCGTCTCGATATCTGAGACATCGTACCATAAATATAGTACAATAATCATATTGCCGATTTAT
>CAYTKB010000103.1:3139-4631 GCA_964438265.1 uncultured Acetomicrobium sp.
ACAAAATTGACATCGTTTTACTTTAATCTAACCGACAAGAAGCGCTTACCAGTAAACCATGCTTTTTATAAAAAAACCCGCTGACCTCCTTTGTTTGAGGCCAGCGGGTTTCATACTTACTGCTCAAAGGTTTAATGCCGAGCTAAAGCTTTTCGCGCCAATATTGCAGCATATCCCTGACGGTGGTGGCGAGGTCGTATTCTGGTTTCCAGCCCGTGGCAGAGGCGAGCTTGGAAGAATCGCCGAATATGATAGGCTCATCTTTGAGCCTGAACAGCGCTGGATCTACTGTTACTTCGAAAGGAAGACCGAGCTCTTTCTTTATAATTTCTACTATTTCATAGACGGCATATACCCTTTGAGCGCTGGCGTTATACACCTCGCCCGGCACACCTTTTTTTGCGAGCAGGATGAGGGCAGAGACTAAATCTCTTACATCGAGTATAGCTCTGCGATTCTCCATGTTTCCCACCCGCAGCGCTGGCGGTATATATCCCTTTTCTATCTGAATAGCCCTAAAGGTGAGGTCGGCACACACGTCACCTATTTTCCTGGGGCCGGTAGTATTGAAGATCCTCACTCTTATACCCTTGATGCCGAAGGTGGCCCAATATTGGTGGGTCAAGAGGTCCTGGGCGACCTTGCTGACGCCATAGGGATGCAAGGGAAGCATTGCATGATCTTCTGAAATGGGGACCTCTTCCTCGCTCACGAAGCCGTATCCTGCGCTCGAACATGCTACAACTACAGTTGGGTCGTATGGCTCTTTGGCCCTCAGGAGCTTTATCACCTCAAACAAATTTGCCGTGCCTATCACGTTAGTCTCGAGCGTCTCTTGAGGCTTTTCCCATGAGACGCCAGGGAAACTCTGAGCCGCCAAGTGATAGATAACCTGCGGTTTATATTGCTCGATCAACGCATAGACGTTTTGAAAATAACGCACGTCCGTCTCGACAAATGTGGCCTTACCTTCTATCTCCTTCATGTCGATCGTGGGTTTGTAGTAAGAAGCGATGATGTTTTCTTTCTTTTCGTGGGAGGAGAGCCTTTCTATGAGATGGCTCCCTATCATTCCCCCAGCTCCTGTGATCAAGATCACGGATGTCGCACCCCCCAAGTATGTAGCCCTATCTCTGTAAAGGAATAATTGGCTATCTGGGCACCCTCTTCCTGAAGCGCCTCAGCCACAGCATATCTCTTGTCAGCCTCCGCGAAGAAGAACATAAAACCCCCACCACCCGCTCCTGAGACCTTCCCTCCCAAGGCACCGGCTGATTTAGCCCTTTCATATAAGGCATCTATCCTCGGGTTTGTAATGCCCTCCGTAAAGCGCTTCTTCGATTCCCACGCCCTATCAAGGAGAAGGCCGAAATCGTCCAAATTGCCAGTAACCAAGGCCGCCTTCATGGCCACAGCGAGTTCCTTGGCCTCATGAAGCGACTGGAGCGTCTCCCTCCTGCCGGAGGTCATGTCTCTTATTTGAGAGCTCAAT
>CAYTKB010000103.1:4641-6921 GCA_964438265.1 uncultured Acetomicrobium sp.
GGACGAATCATGGGACCCTCCCACATAGGCTAAGATCAGCCTATGGTGAAGCTCGTAAACCACATCACTCCGCAACCTCAAAGGATTGACTATCGTATTTGCCCCGTTGAACTCTATAAAGTTAAAACCCCCGAAGGCGGCGGCATACTGGTCTTGCTTGCCGCCATGAATCTTGAGCTCTTCCCTCTCTATGTGGTAGGCGAGCTCGGCTACCTCATATGGCGTGAGGGGCAAGTTGAGCCAATGCTTAAATGCGCCTATCAGGGCTACGCACACAGCTGAAGAAGAGCCTAACCCCGAACCAGGAGGGGCATCGTTATGGATCCTGAGCCTGAAACCCTGGCCGATACCGTAGCTTCTCCTCATGTAGTTGACGACGCCCTTTATTAGGTCCAGATGGCCATCGTAAGCCAGGAATTGATCCACGTCATACTTCAGAGCTGTATCGTAATCTATGCTCTCTATCTCTATAGCTTTGTCATCGAATGGGAAGAGGCTTACAGTGGCATAGCGGTCGATAGTAGCGTTCATGACGGCGCCACCATATTCGTCACAATAGGGAGACACGTCGGTTCCGCCGCCGCCGAAGCTTATCCTCAAAGGCACTCTGGATCGCGTGATCATGCCGCCCATCTTTACTTCAGAAAACCCTTGGAATGGGCACACGGCACCCGCGCAACGGCGTAATAATAATGCCCTACAGGGGTGCCATCTTTGCGAACGGTCAGTTCCTTCGCTTCTCCCACGCTCCACCCATCCCTGATCAGCTCATCCAAAGATAAGTCCTCGGGGCTTTTGCCCACGAGCAAGAGCACCTTAGCGTAGGCGCGCAAATCCTTGCCCTCCGGAAACCAGTATTTATACATGAGGCTCTCTTTCCCGAAGAAGCTGGGGCCAGCGGTGTAGGTTACCCCCTCTCCTTCTTCGTCACCTTCGCTTGCGAGCTTTGTCCGGTAAAAGGCCAGTTCGCTCGCAATCCTGTGCTTGTCCATACCGAGCACCAAAGGCTCATATCCCGTGGTCGCTTCAAGTCCATCTTCGATTTCTTCTACCTGCCTCGCCAAGTCGCTCCATCCCAAAACGGGTGCGCCCTGAGGATAGCCGAGCAGAGGCAGACCCAAGGTGGCGTAATGAAGCGTTACACCGAAAAGGAGGAAAAGGGCTACAGCCGTGGGGACCCACGCCTTCCGCAACAGGGTGACAGCCCGCGACTCCGTGAAGCCACACACCACCTGATGCGCCATTAAAGGGACGAGAGCAAGCCACGCAGGGCCGCTCCAATTCAACTCCACCTCACGGAAGAGGCTGAAGGCGAAGAAAGTGCACACGGGGACCAGAGCAATCACCGCGCAAAAGCGATGTCTTCGATCTCTGTTGCGGCTGTTCTTAACGGCGAAAACGGCCAAAAAAGCGGCCAAGAGACCAGTAGGTGAGAGGATAGCGATCAGATGACCCAAAAATTGTGGAAGATAAAATTGGAGCAGCCCAGCAAACCTTCGGGGACCCTGAAATGTGAAAGAAGCCCACCCATGCTCCATGTTCCACAGGATCACCGGCGAAAAGATCGCCAGGGCAAGGGCAACCGCCAGATATGGCTCCTTGCGCCTGAGCCATTGACGGGACGCAGGGTCTAACGCCATAAAAAGCAAGGCCGACGGCGCCAAGAGCGCTATGGTGTACTTGGAAAGCAAACCCAAACCTGCGCAAACCCCTACACCCCACCATGCTGAGCGTTTTTCACCAAGAAGAGCGCGCTCCAGAAAGTAAAGCGTACCTGCCCAACAGGCAGCAAGCGGAGCATCGGGCGCCATCAGCATGCCAACCCCAAAGAAGAAAGGGAGCCCTGCTACAAAAAAGAGGGTAACGAAGGCCACGCTCCTGTTATAAAGCTCGCGCGCAAAGGCAAAGAGAAATGCCCCCATGACGGCCCACGAAAGCATAGCCCCCAACCTCACGGCAAACTCCCCATGGCCGAAGAGGGCGGTAAAGAGCGCTATAACCCAAGCCACCATAGGAGGATGGTCTAAGTAACCTATGTCTAAATGTTGGGCATAGTTCCAATAATAGGCCTCTTCCGGTATGAGTTCCATCACTCCCATGTAAGAAAGGCGCAACACCACAGCATAAATGAGGAAGATGACGGAGATAACCCGCCATCGCAGATCTTCGTGCCTCTTCCCATCGGGGGGAAATATGAAGAAGGCATTGCCGACATAATTCACTGCCGCAGCAGCGAATATTCCACCCATGACAGCCGCAAGCGGTGGCCACCCCCACGCT
>CAYTKB010000104.1:0-584 GCA_964438265.1 uncultured Acetomicrobium sp.
AGGCGTGGTAGCATGTCAGGCCTGCCTTGATTCGCTCATCTCGCCCAAACCTCCCAAATGTCTCGTTTGCGGCAAGTCCTTCCCGTGCCCTTCGCATCCTGCGTCGCCGGCTCTTCTTTTCGGTGCGTTGCACGACGGCAAGGCGCGCGATCTCGTTTTGCGCCTCAAGTACGACGGATATAAGGCTTTGGGGAGGGAAATGGGGCGCGCCTTGGCGAGGAATTTGCGAAGGCCTGAGGGAGAGTTGCTCGCTCCCGTGCCCTTGCATAGACTGAGCGAACGGCCATATAACCAAGCCTGCGCGTTGGCTTGTGGGATTTCCGATGTATGGGGAATCCCGACCGAGGAAGGGCTTAAGTGGATCGCGGATGTGGAGCCCCAGACGAGGCTCGGCGCTTCCTCCCGCAGGACCTTGCCCAAGGGCGCGCTCGAGTGGAGGGGTTTGCCGTTGAATGGGAAGGCCGTTATAATTGTCGATGACGTATGCACGACGGGCTCTACGCTTTCGTGCGCGGCATGCGCCGTCGAGAAGGCCGGTGGCAAGATGGTGGCGTTCGCAGGATTCGAGATGCCCGTGCAGTACC
>CAYTKB010000104.1:594-6886 GCA_964438265.1 uncultured Acetomicrobium sp.
GCCGGCGGCTTTCCAGCGGCTGCGATTGCTTGGAGCGTCTCCCTATGAGAGACGACTCTTGCGTAAAGGGGGTAGGGAGTTGGCGTGCAAAGAATTGAATCAACAGGGTTTGCAAATGCTCACGAGAGAGATCATCGAGACGGCTCATCCGCTTAAGATAGTGCTTTTCGGGAAAGCGGATGAAGGTGGGTGGACGAACGACATCGACTTGCTCGTCGTTGTGCCCGAGGAGGTTCCTCTCAGGCAGACTGCCTTTATGTTGCGCGAGCGCATGCGCCGCATGACCGTTCCCTTTAAGCTCATCATAACTACCCCCAACGACTTAGAGGAGCCGAAACGCCCCCTTGGCCTGATCTACCGCCACATAATTGAAAGCGGGAGGGTGATTTACGCCGCTTAAAAAAGAGGGGAGAGTGCCTCTAAAGCCCTCGTCGGCTGTGGCCGAAACTTATATGTCTTGAGGGCGAAGAAAGAATGGCGGGTGAGCACTATGATAGACAAAATTAGAGGTATCTTTGGGACTCAGCCGGTGGATAAGGTTAGGCAGCAGAAAACAGAGGTTAAAGAACGAAAGGATAAAGCTGACGGCGTCGAAGTCAGCCCTTTCGCTAAAGAATTGGCTGCTGCGTCCGCTGAGATGAAAAAGATCCCCGATGTGCGACAAGAGAAGGTAGAGCAGATCAAAAAGGAAATAGAGGGCGGAACCTACTCTCCCGACTTGCGCGAAGTGGCGCGGAGGCTTTTCCTGGCCGGCATATCGAGAGATGACAAGGAGAGTTAGAGACCGTGTCGGCAGAAGGGTTGGTTAAATCCACACTCTCCCTCATCGAGGAGATTGAGGCTACGGTTGAATGTTTGGTCTCGCAGAGAGAGGCGCTCGCCAGCGGGCGCCTCTCTGACATACAGGGCCTCCTCCAAAATATAAGGCACGTTGCGATTAAAGCGCAGGAGGCGGAGAGGGATCGCCATCTGAAAGCTGTGGCATTGGCTAAACAGTTGAGATGCGATCCTTCGGCTCAGGCGATAGCGTCGCGTTTGCCCGAAAATGAAGCGGCTTCACTTACCAGTACGGCTAAGCGGTTGGATATCGCCGTGAGGAAATTACGTTCGGAGTTGGAAATCTACGGACGCCTCTTGGAGGAAAGCTGCACCTTGGGCGAATTGCTCATTTCGCGCTGGCGCGAAATTGGTAACGGTTTCGGGGGCCTTCGAGGCGGTTTTGAGGTAAGAGGTTAGGGGGGAAGGCGAATGATCAACTCGTTCTTTGGCCTGGAGATGGGGCGCCGGGCCATGGATTACTTCAGGCGCGGCATGGAGACGTCAGGGCACAACATAGCCAACGCAGACGTGGAAGGATATTCCCGCCAACGGGTTGAGGCCTCTACGACGGAGCCATATACAGTTCCCGGTATGAGTCGCCCGGAGATCCCTCTGCAGATCGGGACCGGCGTCAAGGTCGATGCGATAGTCAGATTGCGCGACGCCTTTTTGGATGCCCAATATAGCGAGGAGGCGTCTTTGCAAGGTTACTGGGAGGCCCTTGAGCAGGCCATAGACAACATCGAACTCTTCGTGAACGAACCTGCCGGCGAAGGTTTGTCGAGTGCCTTAAACGCTTTCTGGTCGGCCTTGGAGGAGCTGCAGAAGCGCCCCGAAAACAGCGCCGCTCGCGAGGGAGTGATCCAGAGCGCCCAAAGCCTAACCGTTTTTCTCTCGCAACTCGCCCAAAACTATGACCAGTATAGAGTTTCCTTGAACAACGATTTGAAGCTCTCCGTAGAAGAGGCGAACTCGTTGATAGACCAGATAGCCGCCCTGAACGGAACCATCGCCGAGATCCAGGCGGTGGGCGGCAACCCTAACGACCTGTTGGACAGGCGCGACCTCTTGGTGGATAAATTGAGCCTCCTGCTCGATGTATCGGTGGCGTCGACAACCGATCAGGACGATGGGGACTTCAAGATAGACCTCCACGGCAAGACTTTGGTGCAAGGAACGCAAAGCAGGCACCTGGTTCTTGTCTCTATGGCGGGCAATGAGGGGTACTACGACGTGCAGGTCGAAGACAACCTCTTCGATCAGGTGTCAGATCCCTCCGTCCTCCTGGCTATTGTCGAACAGCGCGCCGCGGAGGCGGTCCATTCCGTCCGGGTAAATCGCCTGGCCACGGAGACGGCGTGGAAGGTCGGTTCTACGGGCGGGCTTTCAAACGTCACAAGTCCCGACCAGGCCTTGAATTTGCGAGGCTCCTTTGGCCTTCAGGTCAGTTCTGGCGGCGTCATAAAAACCTCTAAGAGTTTTTCTGACTCGAGCGATGTGATTTTAGGAGCCCCTCCTGGCACAGGAGAGCCTACAGAGTATTCGTTCCGCCTCGCTGCTGGTGGTTTTGAAAGCGTTGTTACGGTGAAATGGAATAGCACCGCTTGGGACATTTTGGATAATTTGGGTAATCCAACGTTTACCACTACAGGTGCCCTTAAACTTGGAGATTTAGAGGACTTCTTTATCAACAACCATTATTCGTCTGATCTAAATGTCTCCGTGGATTCCTCTCGCCTCGTGCTCGAATCTGTCGATCACAACCTCATATCCATAACCGACATCAAGGGAGGCCTTGCATCGAAAATGGGCCTTGCCGACAATGGCAAAACTGTGACGATAGACGTAGTGGAGGAAGACACCCTTCAAACGATAGCGAACAAGATAAACAGCGCCTATGCGGCCGCCTCCGGGAGCCCGAGTGCTCCAGAGGAATGGCTTAATGCCTCCGTGAAGGAATCCATAAACGGCTCTTACTACCTCGAGCTCGAAAGCCACGTTGTGGGCGAGGCCTATCGCATAAATGTCTTGGGCGACGAGGGAGGAAGCTTCTATGCGGCCCAAAACCTCGGCCTCACCGACGGAAGCTGGAAGACCAACGTCATAGAAGCTGCCGAAGACGCCCTCTTTCTCTTCGACGGAAGGGAATACCTGTCGTCGAGCAATGCCTTCAAAGATGCCAGGCGGATCACGCCCGACGACGGCTACGCTGCGTCCACGTTGGAAGAGGTGTCTCCGGGGGTGCGCTTGACGCTTCAATCGACCGGGGACACGAGCATAACCGTCCTCCACCACGTCAAGGGAGGCAAGATCCTCGGGCTGCTCGAGGCCCGCGATGACGTCATTTTAAGCCACCTCGACAGCTTCGACGAGCTGGCTTACCGCTTGGCGCTTGAATTCAACGCAATCCATCGAGCCGGCCACGGCATAGGCGACAACGCCGAGCTCACCGGCATATCCTTCTTCAAACCCCTACCCTCACTCGCTGGTGCGGCCGAGGGCCTTTCCGTAAACGGCGCACTGGTCGAGGATTCGAGCCTCATAGCCGCTGCCAGCGGCGACGGCACGGGGCACAGCGTAGGAAGCGGCGACGGGTCAAACGCCCTTCGGATGGCGCAGCTGAAGCAGAGCAAGGTCTTGAAGGGCAGAAGCGCGAGCTTCAACGAGTTCTATGAATCCTTCATCGCAGCCCTCGGCGCTCAAGGGCAGCGGACGCGCACCATGGCCGATAATCAACGGGCGCTTATGAATCAGATCGATGCGCAAAGGCAGTCGGTCATGGGCGTGAACATCGACGAAGAGATGATGGATATTATCAAGTTTCAGCAGGCCTTTAACGCGATAGCTCGTTATATTACGACCATCGACGAGATGCTCGACGTCATCGTGAACCGAATGGGCATAGTGGGCCGTTAACGCTTTTGCGGGAGGGATCACAATGAACCGTGTAACCAACTCCATGATGCAGCAGATCTTTCTTTCGGATATGCACAAAAACCTGACTCGCATGTTGGACCTTCAGAGGCAGATGTCCACGGGCAAGCTCTACCAGCGTCCCTCTGACAATCCGATCGGCGTGGTGCGCGAGCTTTCGATAGACACCTCCCTCGTGGAGAACGGGCAGTACATAAAGAACTTGGACGATGCCATCTCCTGGCTCTCGTACACCGACAGCGCTTTGGACCAGGTCACGAACGTGGCTCAGCGCCTCAGAGAGCTTGCCATATATGCCGGCAACGGCGCCCTTTCGGATGTCGATCTGGACGCGATCGCCCAGGAAGTCGAACTGTTGCAGGAAGAGCTCCGTCAGACCGCAAACTATGAAGTGGAGGGAAGATTCATCTTCGCCGGCCTCGCCACAGGGGAGAGCCCTTTCGTCCGAGACGAGCAGGGTCACGTAGTTTACCGTGGCAACCTGCGCAACATGGCGTTCGAGGTCGGGCGGTTCGAGACGGGGCAGGTCTCTGTCCATGGACGTGAGGTGTTTCCCGAAAACGAGAAACAATACATCATAAAGAGCGTTGACCTCCCTCTCGACTTTCAGTGGGAAGGGCGGAGCGAGATACTCCAATTTCAAGTGGGCGACCGAGTAGCAAAGGTCCGTATACCCGAGGTGTGGTCGGACGACGACAGGAGCGATACCACCCAAAACCCAGACCTTAACGAGTTTCGCGACCCGGCGGAGGTAGAGGGTTATTCGTTGGATGAGATCGCCGAAATTATAAACAACTCGCTCGATATGGGTGACGTGGGACGGATCACCTCCGTCTATGTGGAAAAAGACACCGACAGAGGTGTGCAGCGCCTCGTCTTTAAGAGCCACACGGGAGAGCCCATCCAGGTTATAGGTTGGCCGGAGACTGATCCCGAAGCTGCAGAAGAAGGCGTAAAAAGCCTTACTGTCCCCGGATGGTCGGCTTCTTCAAGCGGTGAAATCATGATAGAGTGGGAGGACAGCACTTCGCAGTCCGTGACGATTGCAGCCGGCGATGACCTTGACGATGTGCGCCAAGGGTTTTTGACGCTCCCAGATGTGGGTGCCATTGTAGATGGCAACAACCTCATCGTGTATAGCCGCACGCCTGGCAGGTCCTTTGCGCTCCGCACGAGCGGCTCCGGTACGGATCTCTTTGCCGACGGAACGACCTCGCAAGCCTTAAATCGCCCCAAAGACCACAGCCACGTCGACCTTGCGTCACTTTTGGGCATGGAGACCACGCTCAAGAGCACGGAATTCGGTTCCCTTGGTTATGACACCGTAAGCGATCCGCTTCACTGGAAGATCAAAAGCGGTTCCAACTCAGCCGAACTTTTGATAAATTACGACCCAGACCTTACGGCGGAAGAGCTTGCTGCTCGTCTTAGGAACATAGCGGGCGATTGGCTTGATGTGATCGTGGAAACTGATGAAAACGAGCCTTCGGGTTTGCCCCCGCACTCAGGCGACAACGAGGAAGCCGCTACTACGCGCCTGATTTTGAGGACCAAAACAGGTGAGCCCTTGACAATTTATGACGGCGAGTCGGCAGGGTCGCAATATGCCGCCGAACTCGGTTTGTCCACGGCCTTGACATCAAACATTGCTTCGCTAAATTTCCCTGCCGGTGTTGACCCGAACATGCCCATGCTCATGTCCGTCTTCGTGGGCGATAAGGAATTCTCGGTAAAAGTATACCAAGACCAAATTTCAAGCTGCCTCGACGTGGCAAAAGAGATCGTCCACCAGGTGGGTGAGGGCATTTTGGGCGTCGACGACTTCGGCGACACAACCGGCGGCGAGGGTTTTGCGCTCTACGCCAAGACCGGTGAGCCGCTTAAGGTCATAGACGAGCCTTATGGAGACCCGACTTTGGCTAACTATTCAGCAGGCCTTGCCCTGCAACTTGGGATACACACTGGACTTATCGGCGGGAGTGTGCCCCAAGATGTTCATTTGAGCACCGGAAGCTTCAAGATCGTCACGCTCAGCCATACGGTTGAAATCCCGGTCTCTTCGACCGATTCTCCCTTAGACGTGGCGCGTCGCATCAGGGAGTTAGCCGGAGGGTGGCTCGACGTCACGTATTACGATGACAATGTCTCAAATAACAGCAATGTCCGCTTGGCCATAGCCGCTAAGGACGGAAGCCCTTTAAGCATCTACGACATATCCGGCGGCAACGCCGAAGCTCTCGAAATCGACAATTCCGTTAGGGCCGGATTGGTTTCACCCCTTCCCACCTCTGGAACGCTCGATATCACCGTGGATGGCTACACTCATAAGATTGACCTCGCGCAGGCCGATCTTGACTCTTCCGGCGGCCTTACGCCGGAAGAATTGGTGAGCGTCATCAACGCCCGCTTTCAGGGACAGGACGTTATGGCCGAGCTCGTTAGCAAGGGCAAAAATAATTATCTTGTCCTCTTTTCTCCTCGGGGGCTTATGATAGAGGCAAGCGGTGGTGCGCTGGTCGGCGGTACGGCTTCATCCGTA
>CAYTKB010000105.1:0-6813 GCA_964438265.1 uncultured Acetomicrobium sp.
GTTCCCCAAAATAAAGGCCTCCGCATTGCTCTCGCACCACTATCAAATCTGTCCCAGCAACCACCTCAGGGCGCAGCGGAGTATTGTCGACTAACTCCGGAAACAGATAAGCCGGACGGATATTGGCGAATAGCTGGAAGATTTGGCGCAGGCGTTGGATGCCACGCGACGGCGTAATAGCACCATGAACGTTTTCCCAAGGCAAATCATCCCACTTAGGCCCGCCTACCGAACCGAATAGGATGGCATCGCTACTCCGGCATCCATCTATCGTTTCTTCAGGCAGCGGGTCGCCATAGGCATCTATGGCTACCCCGCCAGCCATATACTCGGTCAAGGAGACCTCAAATCCATATTTTTCCGCTGTCGCCTTAAGGACCTTAACTCCTTCGGCCGTCACTTCTGGGCCAACACAATCTCCAGGGATAACCGCAATTTTATATCTAACCACCCTTCATCCTCCTCCGGCCTGCTTTTGTCTATTATTTTTTTACTAAAGATACCTTGATGATCTCTTCAATCTTTCCTACGACCTCATTCAGGGTGTGTTTCGCGCCCCTGCGGCATTCGGACACCAGCCCACCGCAAACGAGGCAGCGCCGGTCCGAAAAGCCAAGTTCTACTCGGCTTATAGGCCTACCATCTTCGTCGTACACGTCTATATCAAACAATCGCCCTACCACGCTGGACTCTTCTACGCCCACCGCTGCCCGCTTTAAGAGACGAGCATCATCCTGTGCCAAAACCAAAATAACGGCTGGGCCTGGGGTGCCACGTAATACTTCCCGATGTAGCGGTGGCCATACCCTGGATAGTTGTTTCAACGCCTCTACGAGCTCACGGAAGATGATTTCAGCGCAAGGAGCATTCTTATCCGGCCCAGGCATGACAGCTGATCCTACTATTACAGGCTTCCCCCACTCGTTAGATAACTGAATGACACGATGCCAACGAGCTTCTCTTTCATTCAAGATAGCGTCTATTTTAATGTTCTCCATAATTTCTTCTCTCTATAAAACCGTCGTGAAGGTTCCTTTGGCCTTCTTGGTGTTGTCTTGCCAAAAAATAGAGACAGTATACCAAAACATCCTCTGATATCATCAGATGATATCAGGCGCCATTCGAGCAGGGCTGTGGTAATAATTCCAGCACGGCAAAGGCCAAAACCTTGGCCGCCTGCAAAATTTTTTCCCGAGCAGCTGGAGCAAGCATGGCTTCTCTAAAGGTCTGCGTGTGGTTAGAGGCGTCGCATACGCGTATATATCCCTCCGCCACAGGAACTTGTTCGCTGACGGCACCGACATCGGTAAACCCCGCCTCTTTCTTCGGCATCGGCGCATACTCAATGCCGACCCGTTCAAAAGCCTTTTCCATAGCCTGCCGTAACCTCGGATCGGTGATCCGCGGCGGGTATAGTTCGGCTTTCTCGAGCTGTCCGGCAGCACCAGTGATGGTTTCAACTGCTTTGACCACGCGTTCCAGAAAAGTCGCGGCTTTCTCAATATCTCCAGGCTCTTCAGCAAAAAAGTGAGCCTCCGCTACGGCATAACTTGGCACAACCGTAGTTGTCTCACCGCCACGTGTGATTATCCAATTGTCTAAAAAAGTATTAGGTAGAGTTCTCCTTACTGCGTTATACTGCCATAGCACCATAAGTAGAGACTGAAGGGCATCTATCCCGCTGCGCGGGTCTCTTGTAGCATGGGCCTCTCTACCTTGAAAGCTTAAAATCAGCCTCTGAGCGGCCAAGGTCCGGCCCCCAACCCGCGTTTTATTCGATGGATGTAAGTACATACACCCCAGAAAACGACGAAAGATGCCAGCGCGAGCCATGATAACTTTACCCCCGCCCGATTCTTCGGCAGGGGTACCGATAACGGCAATAGGAACATCCGCCGCTTTTAAGGCAGCAGCCGCCGCTACTGAGGCTGCGGCGATAAAATTATGACCACAGGCATGGCCAAGCGCTTCCGATACTGCATCATACTCGGCTATAAATGCCAGTGTTTTCCCAGACCCATACTTCGCAATAAAGGCCGTTTTTAATCCGGCCACTTCCCTCTCCACTTCGAAGCCCTTTTCTTGAAGAAAATGCGTAAGGGTCTCAACCGCGAAGTGCTCCTGAAAGCCGAGTTCGGGATTAGAGAATATCTTTGCGCTTAACTCCCAAATTTCAGGCTCAATACTGTCCAAGTACTCAGCCACCTGAATGAACTTATCCACTCCGTTTGCCTCCTGTAGATGCCTTGCGTAAAGATGGGCTCCTTGGTATTCGTAGAATCAGTTCAGTTTTTGCTGGGGCAGTATTTTACCACGGTGTCGCGGATGCACTTGAGGAGCAGATACGTAGATGTGGCACCAGGGTCTTGGTGCCCCAACCCGCGCTCGCCGGCGTGGTAACCCCTCCCCTTCTTGCCGATCATGTCGCGCGTGGCCTCCATGCCAGTCCTCGCGGCTTCGACCGCGTCATCGAAGGCCTCGAGGATAGAGCCACCGATCCCCGCCCCCTTTTTGAAGGCCGTAACCGCCGGTTCCAAGGCATCCACCATGGTCTTCGATCCCACCTCAGCCCCGCCCTTTTCCTTTATCGCTCGAAGGGCCGCCTCGAGGCTTTCCGCTATGGCCTCGGGAGAGCCCATCCCCTTTTTCGCGAGCACTCTCGCGGCAGAGCGCATGGCGAGGCCGTAAAACGTGGGGCCCGTACCGCATCCTGCGCTCGCCAAGGTCGTGCCGACCTCTTTGATGACTTCTTGCGGAGGTTTGCCTTCGAGCGACTCGATGCGCCCTATTACCGCTTCAAAGCCCCTCTTCAGATTGAGCCCGTGCTCGGCATCGCCGATGCCGCTGTCGAGCTCGTTCAAATATTCTTCGTTTTCCGCCACCACTTTGGCCATATTCTTGATGAGCAAAACGGCTTCGTCACTGGTAAAGCACATTTCTATCCCTCCATCAACGCTGCACCAGCGCCGGCGTCTCGCACGGGTGATCGAGGAGATTTTTAAGCTCTTCGTCCAAGGCGAGCAAGGTTATGGAAAAGCCCGCCATCTCGAGGGACGTCATGTATTCGCCCACGTAGCTGCGGTAAATGTCTATCCCAGTCCTGTCGAGATACTTGGCCACCTCGTTAAAGACGACGTATAGCTCCATCAAGGGCGTGGCTCCCATGCCGTTTACCATAACCGCCACTTCTTGCCCGCGCTCAAACGGCAGGTCACCCACTATCCGGTCCATCATTCCTCTGACCAGCTCCCCGGCGGGGCGCAGTGATGCGCGCTCCACGCCGGGCTCGCCGTGGATGCCGATGCCCAATTCCATTTCATCCGCGCCGAGCTCAAAGTTGGGCTTGTCCCTGCCCGGGACGATGCAGGGGGAGAGGGCCACTCCCAACGTGCGGACCGAATCGACGCATTTTTGCGCCACCCGGTGGACCTCCTCGAGAGGGGCCCTCTTATCGGCCATCGCCCCGGCTATCTTGTGAACGAAGACTGTGCCGGCTACGCCTCGGCGCCCCGTCGTGCCCTCTCGCTCCTCCACAGCGACGTCGTCGGTGACGAGCACTTTTTTCACCGCTATGTCCCGGTCTTGGGCCTCTTCCTCCAACATATCAAAAAGCAGGATGTCTCCGGTATAGTTTTTGATTATGAAAAGAGCGCCCTCGCCCCCGTTGCAACGCTCTAATGCCGCGATCCCGTCAGAAAGGGGAGGCGAGCAGAATACTGCACCAGCCAAGGCGGCGTCGAGCATCCCCTTGCCCACGAATCCGCCATGGGCCGGCTCGTGTCCGCTGCCTCCGCCCGTGATTACGGCGACTTTGCCCACGACCGGAGCATCGGCCCTCACCACCGCCTGCGTTCCAGGAATGACCTCGACGAGCCTTCGGTGGGCCTTGGACATGCCTTCAAGCATCTCTTTTACGATATCTTCGGGCCTATTCATGACCTTCTTCATGCGCTCATATCACCTCCGCGTGCGGCATAGGAGCTCAAATGAAGCGTTTTAATTTAAATGCCCCTCATCATTTTAAGGCGTTTTGCCTTTGCGTCAACATTGCCTGGGCGCCCAGCCAGCCAAGGGCGAGTGCGCCTGTGATAAAATTGAGCGCACGCTGGGCGAGCTTTCGGCGCGATCCAACGCTGCGCCGAAAGCTTCGAAACGAGCAAGAGAATGGCAAAGCGCAGAGGGGGAAGGACGAATATGGAGACGTATCCGATCGGGTTAGTGCCGGGGCCGGTTTCGGTGCCAAAGGAGATCAGGGGCGTTTACTTCGCAGATTTCGGCAGCGCCGACCTTGAGAGCGAGTTCTTCGGGCTTTACGGGGAGGTCCAGTCGCTGCTGCAGCAGATTCTATACACGCGTGCCACGCCAGTGATCATGTCGGGCGAGGGGATGTTGGCCCTCTGGGGGGCGCTCAAAAGCGCGCTATCTCCGGCTGAGCGGGTGCTGGCCGTGGCGAACGGCGTCTTCGGCTACGGGGTCGCCGACATGGCCAAGGCGATAGGACAAGAAGTAGAAGTGGCAGGTTTCAGTTACGACGAGGGCATAGATTTCGACACAGTCAGGCGCAAAGCCCTGTCGTTTCGTCCATCTATGATAACCGCGGTACACTGCGAGACGCCGAGCGGCATCCTGAACCCCATAAAGCCGTTGGGTGAGATAGCGCAAGAGGTCGGCGCCCTACTCTACGTCGACTTCGTGTCGAGCGCAGGGGGGACGGAGGTGCGCGTCGACGACTGGCACATAGACTTGGGGCTCTTGGGGAGCCAAAAGGCCCTTTCTCTTCTGCCTGAACTTGCGATCGTAACGGTGAGCGATAGGGCGTGGGAGGCGATAGAGAAAAGGCGATATGTAGGCTACGACGCCATCCTCCCATTCAGAGATGTCGTGGCTGCAAGGGAGTTCCCCTACACGCACAACTGGCATGCCGTCGCCGCGCTTAAAGCTTCGATAAAAGCGATTTTAAGTGAAGGCCTCGAAAACGTCTTCAAGCGCCACGACGATGTGGCGGCATATTGCAGGGATCGCCTGAAAGGGATGGGCGTGTCGCTCTTCCCCAAAGACGAGTCGCTCTCCTCTCCCACGGTGACGGCGGCCAATGTGCCAGAGGGATGGACGTGGATCGCCCTCGACACGGAGATGCGGAGGCGCGGCGTGGTCTTCGGCGGAAGCTACGGGCCGCTAAAGGGCAAGGTTTTCAGGATCGGCCACATGGGAAGCCAGGCTAGGCTCGAAAGGGTCGAAAAGGCCATGGACGCGCTCGAAGAGGTCCTAGCCAACCCTCTTTAGTGGAGAGCAGACCCCAGCGCCGGCCGCTCACTCCTCCGGGACTTCGGTCGGGCAGGGATAGGTCTTGCAGAAGCGCCTCGCCACCGCCAGCAAAGAGGGATGGAGGAAAGTGATGGCTTTCTTCAAGATCGGTTCGGGGACGCCACCATAAAGGGCTTCGGCTATAGCCCCGGCGATGCAGGCCTGAGTGTCCGCATCGCCTCCGAGTGATATGGCAAGTCTTATGGCGCTTTCAAAGTCGTGGGAGTCCAAAAAGGCGATGATCGCCTCAGGGACGCTCCCCTGGCAGGTAGAGTCGAAGGAATACACGGGGCGGATCTCGTCGGTCGTGCAGTTCAAGTCATAGCCGAAGGTCCGCTCCACGAAGTCTTTTATCTCGCCCTTGGAGCAACCATTCCTGGCCAAAAACACACATGCGGCGGTAGCCTGGGCGCCCTTGATCCCCTCGGGGTGGTTGTGGGTAGGAAGGGCCGTGCGTTCGGCCTCTGTCAACACTTCGTCCAGGGAGCCGAAGGCGTAGGCTACGGGTGATACTCTCATGGCTGAACCGTTACCGAAGCTGTTATAGGGCTTCGGATCCGGCGATGTGAGCCAGCGCTTAAAAAGGTATCCGTAACCGGCGTGTGGAAAGGCGCGCCCCCACTCCCTATAGGAAGCAGTATAATCGACCTTTCTGAGGATGGCGTCAGCAACCGCCACGGTCATCACGGTGTCGTCCGTAAAGCGCGTGCGCGGCCCGAAGAGTGGAAAGTCGAGGGTTTTCGTCCTGAAGTGCCTTCCTTCATAGGCAGAACCGGCTATATCGCCCGTTATAGCTCCAAGCATCGCCCTTTCACCTTATCCATTCGAGCGTATGGCGCACTATCGCTCCACCGGCATCGGGCCGGGCGATGCGAGCCATGTTGGCCCTCAGGTCGGCCAAGGCGCTTTTGTCTTTTAAGATCTCCCTGACCTTTTCCGCCGCCCTGCGCGGCTCGAATATCATGCGCGCCGCCCTTCGGTCCAGCAGATAGTCGCTATTGCGCTGCTCCTGCCCAGGGATGGGCCCCCACAATATCAGCGGGGACCCTACGCAGAGCAGTTCCGACGTGGAAAGCCCACCCGGTTTCATGATCACCGCATCGGCTGCGGCATAGTAGTAGGGCATGCCGCTCACGAAGCCGAGCACGCGCACCCCTTCGTGCCCCCTGTAGCGTTCGCTCAACCTCTCGAAGAGGCTTTTGTTGTTGCCGCACAGGGCGAATACGAAGCTCCCATCTAACTGGCTTAGTGAATCCACGACCTCGCTAAAAGGGCCTACGCCTATCCCTCCTCCCATCACCAAGAACATAGGAGAGTCGCCGCTTATGCCCAAAAAGCGCCTCCCCTCTTCTTTGGTGGGTGGAGACAGGTATATAGGGTCCACGGGTATGCCCGAGACGACCACGCGATTCCCATCTATGCCATCTGCGGCGTATTGGCGCCTGGCCTCATCGCTCGCCACGAACCACCCCGAAAAGCTCAAATTTCTGTGAAAGATGTGGCTCAAAA
>CAYTKB010000106.1:0-6724 GCA_964438265.1 uncultured Acetomicrobium sp.
CTCCATAACAAATATATTTGTTAGTCGGGTAGGTTTGATCCTCGGGCCTTTTGCCTAGCTGCCCTCAAGGATGAATTGATTGAATACACGTATGATCTCTTATAAGGATCTCGTTCTATGCAAGTCCTATTATAGCAGCCCTAAGGGCAGGCTTTAATATCCGATTTATTCGAGATGGATGCACATAACAAGCGAGGCGCAATTCTAAAAAGAGAATCGGTTTTAGTCTCACTTCCTTTTATCACATCGTTGCCAATACTGTTTAAGCTAAAGAGGAAAGAGCTAAGGAGAATGATGGGCAAGAACATAAAAAGTAAAGGCCCGACCTAACCTGACTCTGGTGCGGAAAGAAATTTTCAAACAATCTCTCGGCCTATTGACAAAATCGTCCGTGTGGTTTAGGCTTTCAACAGGTCTTCAATATATATGAACTATATTCAATAATATTGAACATAGAGGGGAGATAAAGCAATGCGCAAAACTACGTTATTAAAAAAACTGATAAACGATCCTGAAATTCTTGTTATGCCAGGAGCATATGATGTGCTTTCAGCTCGTTTGATAGAAGTGTCAGGCTTTAAAGCGGTACAGTGTTCTGGATTTGGTTTCGCCGCTTCTTATTTGGGGTTGCCTGACATTGGTATTTTAAGCGGGACTCAAATGTTGAATATCACACGCAACATATGCAGTGCAGTCGATATACCTGTCATGGCCGATGGTGATAATGGATTTGGTAATGCGGTGAATACTTATTATACTGTCCGCGAGTTTGAAGCGGCTGGAGCTGCTGGAATTAATTTGGAAGATCAGATAAGTCCCAAAAGGTGTGGACATATTACGGGAAAACAGTGCATATCCGCTGATGAAATGCTGCTTAAAATCGAAGCAGCACGCGAGGCTGCTAAAGACCCTGATTTTGTGATCAACGCCCGAACTGATGCATATACAGTTTATGGGATTGACGAAGCAATTCGTCGTGGCAACATGTATGCAAAATCAGGGGCTGACTTGATATTTGTCGAGGCAGTTGACTCAATAGAGGGGATTAAGCGCGTGATAAAAGAAATAGATGCCCCTGTCTCGATAAATTTGCTTCAAGGCGGTAGAACCCCACTTGTGACAATCCAAGAGCTTCAAGAGTGGGGCGCGGCCAGGGTTAGCATTCCCGTAACTGCTGTCATGGCTGCCGCCTGTGGTGTAAAGCAAGCGCTTGAGTATGTCAAGGCGAAGGGAACCATCAAAGACATCCCCAACGTTCTGACTTTCGAGGAGTTTACTGAATTGGTTAGGCTTGACAAAATTCGCGACCTCGAGTCTCGTTATTTGACCGAGGATGAGATAGCATTCCGCTATAGAGATCGTGGAGGCTTGGAAAAGGCGAAGGCTGAGCGCCATTAATTTCAATCAGTTTGGGCGCAGGATGTTTGAGGGAGCAATTAGATGGGGGAGCAAAATACGAGACTGGTAGGTATGCCAATACGCAGAGCATTGCGAGTGCTTTCATCGTTTTCGCTCGAGGAGACCGTCTTGGGAGTCAGCGAAATTGCGAGAAAGACCGGTTTGCCTAAGAGTACAGTGCATTGGTTATTACGAATACTCGAGCAAGAAGGTTTCGTATGTCAGGACACAAAAACGCTCAAGTATCGCTTAGGTATCAAACTTTTTCATCTAGGCACCGTGGCGAAAGGTGCCATAAATTTGGATTATGTTTCGCAACCGGTAATGGAGAGGTTGCGCGATGCAACTCAGGAAACGGTGAATCTTTACGTTCTTGATGGTTACGATCGTGTCTGTATAAAACAAGCTGAAGGATTACACCTGGTACGGCAGGCTGTTCGTGTGGGACAAAAAGTTCCTGCATATTGTGGCGCTGCGAGCAAAGTGCTTTTGGCGTGGCAGCCCGAAGAATTTATAGAGGAAATTATTGCCATCACAAAACTTAAACCCCTTACTAAAAACACTATAAGCGATCCTGATTTGTTTAGGGCTGAATTAGCAAAAGTTCGTAGGCAAGGATATGCGGTAAGCCTCGGCGAACGGGATGTTGATGTTGTGGCAGTCGCTGCGCCTATATTTGATGAAGAAGGTAAGGTAATAGCTTCATTGAGTGTAAGCGGACCAGCATCGCGATTTGAGATAACACAAGAAACAATAGAAGAAGCAAAAAACGCTGCTGCTGAAATCTCACATCATATAGGTGCAACCATGGATGACATGAGGGCAGTGTCTCTAAGCTAAGGGCTACAATTGAGTTTTCGAGAGAGAAGAAGGAAGAGGAAAAGATGCAAAAGATAGGTTTTCGGCATACTGAAATTGAAAAGGCTCGTTAAGGCAGTTTCGACGACTCTTGGAAAAGCTTGCTCCGTGCAAGGCTAAAAGAGTTGTTGTTGGGTAATTGTAATTTCAGGCAAACAGCACAAGTTTAAGAACAAAGGGGGTATAGGTATGATTCGCAAAAGCATGGTGGGGATTTTGTTGGCAGCAACGCTTGTGTTTGCGGTTGCAGGGATTTCGTGTGCATCTGAGTTTGCTCGCATTGGGACCAGTACCGTAGGCGGTGGCTTTTATTTGATCGGTAATACCATCGCCCAGCTGGGAAATTCTGTAAAAAATGGCATTAATTATACGGCCGTTACTGGTGGCTCGGCAAAAAATTTGGTTGCCCTTGAAAAAAAAGATATGGAATTCGGCTTATCTCAGTCTGCAACAACATATGAGGCATGGAACGGCATCGGCAGTTTTGAGGGGCGTCCCCTTAAACAGATTCGTTTTGTAACGGCAATTTATCCTATGCCTGCTCATATTCTTGTCAATGGTGACGACATTAAAAGCATTGCCGATTTGAAAGGCAAGCGGGTTGACTATGGTTCTATTGGCCAGGGTATCGAGACTAACTGTCGTATAATCCTAGGTGCTTATGGGATAAAAGACGAAGATATCAAGATTGATCGTTATGGCCGTTCTGAAGTTGTGGAGGCCCTCCAGACTGGTGCTGTGCAAGGCCACGTCTGGCTTACCACTTATCCCAACGCGCAGGTTGAGGATATGCTCACTAAAAACGTGCGTCTTTTACCCATTGATCCAGAGCAACGCGCCATGATCTTAGAACAAAATCCCTTCTTTATTCCCTCAGTCATTCCTGCAGGCACCTATAAGGGTTACGATCAGGACATTCCTACAATTGCAGCGGTAGGAGCCTTGTTTACTTACGCAGATATGAACGAAGATGTAGTTTACAAGACCGTTAAGATGATGTATGAGAATGTACAGTTTTTGAAAGACCGGCTTCCCAATTACTTTGCTGAATTCAGCATTGAGAACGCCCTTAATGGTTGTATTATGGACATTCATCCTGGTGCTTTAAGGTATTATAAAGAAGTTGGTCTGATTAAGTAGTTTGTATTTTTAATGGCTTAGGGGGGCGCGTCCCCCCTTACTTACTTAGGATGATCCCTCGAAGGGGAAAGATTGCCGACAGGCGAGGCAACGCAGCCTGTTATTTAAGGTAAGAGCCTTAATAGCGAGGCGAAATCCGAAGGGGCAATTGCAGCGGAAATAAGTACTTATAACAAGTACTATATTATCAGGCTAAATCGTTATGACGAGTTAGCGTAAACGTAGCCTCAGGTTCTCAAAGGACAGCAAATACGTGAGGATGGACACGGGGTTGAATTAACGCTCCTACCTGGGAAAATGGTGTAGATAGGTCAAACATAATTGGCAATTCGGATCGATGGGCGCAATTGAATGTCGAAGGCGCATGCCGGGTGATGTTAAAAAACGAAGGTCTAAGTATTCTATCCTACTGCTTTGTATCCATAATTGGAGGTGATTTTATGAGTTCTCCTTTTTCCGTTGTTACGTCACCTAATACTACTAATACAACCACTGCCACCCAAGTGGGAAAGCGGCGCCTTTTAATGGGCTCTGTTGGAAAACTCATCACGCTATTGGCGGTTTCTCTTGCAATTTTCCAGCTCTATACAGCCTTTTTTGGGCTCCTGCCTACCATGCAGCAGCGTAGCTTCCACGTGGCTTTTGTGCTACCTATGATCTTTTTGCTCTATCCAGCTTCGAAAAATTCGCCACGAAATCGAGTGTCTATTTTGGATTGGGTTTTGGCTTTAGCCTCAGCTGTCTGTGCCCTTTATGTCTTTTTTGGCTACGAGAGCATCGCGCTGCGCGCAGGTATAACCTATGGCTATGAGATAGTCCTTGGTGGGATCTTTACAGCTTTAGTTTTTGAGGCTGGACGCCGAGTCTTAGGTTATATTCTCCCCTGTTTCTGCTCTTTATTTTTACTCTTTGCCTATTTTGGACGTTATATGCCTGGTCCACTTCAGCATTTTGGGCTGTCGGTACCACGCATTATTGAAGAACTCTATCTTACCACCGATGGCCTTTTTGGCTTAGTAACAGGTGTTTCTGCCACTTACATTTATCTATTTATCTTGTTTGGAGCCTTTTTGAAGGTAACCAATACGGCGGAGTTTTTCAATGACATCGCTATGGCTCTTACGGGACATCGTAAGGGCGGGCCAGCAAAGATTGCTGTTGTGTCTAGTGCACTTGTAGGAACCATTAGCGGTAGCACCTCAGCTAATGTGGCTACTACCGGCACTTTTACAATTCCGCTGATGAAACAAATTGGATATCCATCTCACTTTGCTGCAGCCGTAGAAGCAGCAGCTTCGTCGGGTGGTCAGATCATGCCTCCAATTATGGGCTCCGCGGCGTTCATCATTGCAGATACTCTCAGTATACCCTATATCAAGATTGTCATAGCGGCGATAGTCCCTGCCCTTCTTTATTACTGGGGCATTTGGTGCTCTCTCAGTCTCGAGGCTTCGCGGCTTAGACTTGAGGGTCTTCCCAAGGATACGCTACCCAAGGCTGGCAAAGTACTCTTAAATAGTGGATATAAAGCGATTCCTTTGTTCGTTATAATCTATTTTCTTGTAAAAGGTTATAATCCGCTTTATTCAGGGTGTTGGGGTATTATCAGCTGTGTGCTCCTTAGCTTCTTGAGGAAATCTGATCGTCTGAACGTGAAATCCTTAATATCTACCCTGGAAGACGGCTCTAAAGGTGCTCTCTCAGTTGCCATGGCCTGCGTTATTGTCGGAGTGGTAGTTGGCATGATGGGTGCCACGGGTGTTGCTCTACGTATCGGTGACGCAATTATTGCTATGACCCAAGGACATCTGGTGGCTACGTTGATAGTAGCTATGATCCTTTCCACGCTTCTTGGTATGGGAATGCCTTCAACGGCCAGTTACGTTATGGCCAGCGTTGTAGCAGCTCCTGCTATGGTATTATTAGGCGTTAATCCTTTAGACGCTCATATGTTTGTGTTCTTTTACGCTGTGCTGTCTACAATAACTCCTCCGGTTTGCGTTGGAGCTTATACTGCTGCTGGTATCGCTGGATCAGATCCAAACAGGACAGCCTTTACTGCTGTAAAGTTGGCGCTGCCTGGTTTTATCGTTCCCTTTATTTTTGTCTTGGCTCCTGAGATCTTGTTGACCAACGTTACCAGCTGGATTACGACGACACAGGCCGTGGTCACCGCCATTATTGGTGTGTTTTTGTTAGCCTCCGCCTCGGAAAACTTCATGATGGCTCCTCTACATTGGTATGAACGTTTGTTAGCTTTGATAGGTTCGTTGGTATTGCTTTATCCTGGTACACTTTCGGATATTTGCGGGTTGATAATTTTCATTCTCCTTTATCTACTCACAAAGCAACGGGCGCGGGTATCGTCATGGTCTCTACAATGATATTTTTTAGGTGCAGTTCAGAGAGGTATACCATATACCTATGGCTCGTATGAGTCTTAAATAATGAAATTGTCGTTAAAAAATGATTTCTGTGAATGATTAAACAGCAACGGAGGAGGTAGGGGATGGTTTTATATACAGCGCAGGCCGGTTCCAGCGAAAAGTGCGACTGCCTCGTTATGGTCGAGCCGGCTGAAAGGACAGAGTGGATTTATAGGGGTGAAAACAGTCAGCTTTTTGCTACTCGTACTGATACACTGATTCGAGAAATTTTAGCGCGTTATGGCATGCCGAAGGTTCGTTTGACGGTAGAAGATTTTGGCGCCTTGACTTTTGTGATTTGTGCCAGGATAGAGGTGGCACTTGAGCGAGCCTTGGAAGGAAAGATGCCAAATGGCATTAAAGCTTAAGCGTTCGTTGCTTTTTGTCCCGGGCAATAACCCAGCCATGCTACAAAGTTGTGCTTCTCTGGGCGCCGATTGTGTAATTCTCGACCTGGAGGATGCCGTAGCCCCAAGGCATAAAGATGAAGCTCGACGCCTTGTAACCTATGCGCTGCGTTGTCTTTCTTTCAGCGATGTGGGGAAGGTGGTCAGGATCAACGATGTGTCTACTCCATGGTGGGAGGCGGATTTGACAGAGGTTATTCCGGCAAATCCTGATGTGATTCGCTTGCCGAAAGTTGAGTCTACAGATGACATATGTACGGTTGATAGAAAAATATCAGAGCTCGAGAGGGCCAATGGGTTGCCTGAGGGCGATATTGGCCTTCACATCCTGCTGGAATCGGCACGAGCCGTAGAGAATGTAGCAAATTTGGTGCGCAGTTGTTCTCGCGTAAAAGGTATTGGATTGGGTGAGCAGGACTTAATGGCCGACATGGGCATTCGAAGGACATCGTCTGGTGAAGAATTAGCTTATATAAGAGGTTGCATAGTTTTAGC
>CAYTKB010000107.1:0-6681 GCA_964438265.1 uncultured Acetomicrobium sp.
CGGGCAGATATTGCCAGATGTCGCCGTTGAAGGCGCTGCTAAGGAGATCGATTTAAGAATGGCCGGTGAAACGTTTTCCCTGCCCTTGAGTGGGGTAGCAAACGGGCACTTTAAGGCTTTTGGCGCCTTATCTAAGGTTCAGTGGAACTTAGAGCTTGAGGCTGAGGAATCCTTTATTGGCCCAGCGGCGGTTGATACGGCTAAAATTTCTTTCTTTAATAAAGATAAGGAACTTAGCGTGAAAATCGATGCTAACATGCTCGGCGGAAGTGCAAATGTGGCTGGTCTTATTTTACTTTCCGAGAAAAAGATTGCCCTTGAAGGCAATTTTTCGGATGTCGGAGTCGATTCAAAGTCCGGTTTCCCTTTTAATGGAACGCTTTCTGGGAAGATTGCCGTTAGCGGTGCAATTGCTTCGCCTGAAGTTAGGCTTGAAGGAAATTCTTCTGAACTTGGCATTAGAGGGTTTTACCTTTCTGACGCGACGTTTGCCCTTGTTATGAGGGGAAAGAGCGCTACTATAGAAATGATCAAAGGGCGCTTAGGGGAATCTCCCTTTGAGGCCTCAGGAACAGTTGTATTTGAAGGAGGAGGAGCTTTAAACCTTTCCTTAAGCGCTAAAAGAGTAGGTGTGGCATCAATTTTAAAAGACAAAAGTGGCTTGTTTCGCGGTGAGGCAGATGTTTCGATTTTCTTGCGAAATAAAGGACATAATGGTTTTTTTGGTAGCGGTAGGTTTTATTCTAAGGAGCTTTCCATGGGGTATTTTTCTATTTACGATGTTGATATCCCATTTTCCATTAGTGGAAGCGAAATAATCATAAAAGACGGCAAAGGGTTATTATATGATGGAGAAAGCAGTATTAATGGCTCATTCGATATGACAAAGCGCGTTTTCGAAGCTACATTTGAGGCAAAGGGGTTAGATTTAAAGGCGGCGCTTGTCGAGGCACTTCACTCAAAAGGTTCGATCTCTGGCAAGGCCAATCTTTCACTCAGTGTAGAAGGCAGTGTCGCCGGAAGGTTGTTTTTAAGAGGCATAGGTCAGCTTAATGCCACGAATGGTGAGCTTTATAAATCTCTATCTATAACTTTTGCCTTCGATAATGGAGGCCTTTACATATTTCCTGGCAGCAGGGCATCGGCTCCGGTTAACAGCCCTTTATATCGTTACATAACGGCAGACGGAAGTATTACTAAAGAAGCGGTAGACCTTAACTGCCATGGCAACATTAACATAAAGGCTTTAAATGCCCTTGTAGGCGCACTTAAAGAGTTGTCTCAGTTAGCTCAAAGTAGCCAGCAGTTATCTCAAGAAGGTTTGGCAGGAATTCTTGCCGGCTTTTTTGGCGGCATTACGACGAAAGAGTTCCAGGAGGTTTCTTTCCACCTTGGTGGGAGGCCAGATAAGCCATATCTCCATAATTTGCAAGTATATAAGCCTGCATCTACTTCGCCTCTACCTTATTCTTCTATGGGGCCAGATAGAAAAAGTTATGACGATACGGACAAGATCGAAATCATCTTGAACTTTCCTCAAGGAGGAGGTGGTAGCGGAGACCAGGTTACAGGGCAGCTCCTGGAACAGCTTCTTAAGCAGTTGCTAAAGCCGAAGGAGCCGTAGGCAGATGGTAAGCCATAAAAATTTGGAATAAAAGAGTGGGAGGAATCAGATTGAAATACAATTTTGATAAAGCGATCAACCGCAAAAATACTGGATGTAAGAAGTGGGATGGCCTCAAAACTTGGTACGGCGAAGACGACTTGATACCCATGTGGATAGCGGACATGGACTTTGAGTCTCCTCCATGTGTAGTAGAGGCAATCGAGAGGCGAGCTGCCCATGGGGTGTATGGCTACCCGATAAGAGAAGATTCTTTCTACGAGGCAGTCACAAGCTGGATGAAACGCCGCCACGGCTTTTCTGTAGACCCGAGTTGGGTCGTTTCATCCCCAGGTGTTGTGCCGGCGCTTGCCTTTGCTATTTTGGCTTTTACAAACCCAGGCGACAAAATAATAGTTCAAAGTCCAATATATCCGCCCTTTTTCTCCGTTATAGCGGACAACGGGAGACA
This sequence comes from uncultured Acetomicrobium sp., assembly GCA_964438265.1. GTDB lineage: Bacteria > Synergistota > Synergistia > Synergistales > Thermosynergistaceae > Thermosynergistes. The sequence goes on from CAYTKB010000107.1 coordinate 2,076, forward strand.
AGTGCTCGTTAATCGCCTAAGGCTTGAGGGTGGCAAATATACCATGGACTTTGACGACCTTGAAAGGTCTATCGACTCGCGCACCAGGATGATCCTCCTTTGCAGCCCTCATAATCCGGTGGGGAGGGTCTGGAAAGAGGAAGAACTGTCAAAACTTGGGGAAATATGTCTGAAGCACAACATAACTATCGTTTCTGATGAAATTCATTCAGACGTCATTTATCGAGGAAATAAACACATCCCAGTAGCCACCCTTTCTCCGCAGTTGCTTGAAAGCTCTATTACATGTATGGCTCCGAGCAAGACGTTCAACATACCCGGTTTGGCCACCGCGATAAACATTATTCCAAACGAAAAAATGAGGCAGGATTTTCAAAACGTCATCGAAGGCTTACATCTTGCGACAGGCAATGTCTTTGGGATCGTGGCGTTGGAAGCGGCATATAACGGAGGAGAGGGGTGGCTTAAAGAGCTCATCGACTACCTTGAAAATAACATTAACTTTTTGTCTTCTTTCCTCAAAAAGCGAATACCCCAAATAAAATTGATAGAACCGGAAGGCATGTTTGTGGTGTGGCTCGACTGTAGGGAACTCCCGATCGAAAGCGCGCACCTGAAGGACTTTTTCGCAAAAGAAGCTAAAGTAGCCTTAAACGACGGGATTACCTTTGGCTCAGGCGGCGAAGGCTTCATGCGCATGAACATAGGGTGCCCTCGAAGCACATTGGAAGAGGGACTTTTGAGGATCGAGAAAGCCGTCAAAAGCCTTTAATGATAAACCACCCTTAGGGGCGCCATGCTCCGTCCCTAAGGGTGCGTTCTTCACCAAAAGATGTTCTTTGCGATGAAGAAAATCTTTTCGCCACCCTGAATCTTTACGTTGTTGCCCTTGAGATTTTCTCCTTTATGTCCAACCTTGGCTTTAATATGGTTAGGTTGATCTTTGGGACGAAAGGCAACCTTCAGATTGATCAGGTTGAGCTCTTTTCCCGCTTTCTTCGGCAGATCGACCTGGATGAGAAACATGTGGTTATTGACGTGGACCTTCACGGTGTGGTCTTTTCCTGGCTTATCTTCAAAATCTTTTAATGAGACAGACGCATGTACAAAGGAGCCATCTGGAAGATCCGTCTCTCCTCTTATGTGGAGTTTGTGCCCTTTGATGCTTAACTCGGTGATTTCAAATCGGGAGAAGAAGTCATCAGCGCCTGCCGTGTAAGGCAGGAAGCACGCTAAGAATAGCGCCGCCAAAACGACGCCAATGGCTGTCTTCTTTCTTCTCATTTAGATCTCACCCCCATATGCGCTCACAGCTATTTTGAATTAATTTACCTCCGGCATTACTCATCCGCATCGGTAAATCTACTGTGGTCCATACCTGTAGCAACGGCGGTTTTGCTCAAATGTCGTAGGTGTCTTTGAATGCATTTAAAACCCTACAACCGGTTATTGTCCTTAAAAAAAGATCGTCAATCGATAAATCCCGTCAGGCGCGGAAGCAAGAGGACCAAATCTGGAACATAAGTAAGGACTAAAACGGCGACCATTTCGGCAGCGACGAATGGCATTACCTTGGGAATGATCCTTTCCATAGAGACCCTCGCGATGGGAGTTACGGTGAAGAGACACACCCCAACCGGAGGCGTAGTTAAACCTACATTCAAATTGACCAGCATGACGAGGGCGAAGTGAAGAGGATGTATGCCAAAGCTGGTGGCCACGGGAAGGAGTATCGGAGCCAATAAGATGACGCTTGCCCCCGTCTCCATGATCATTCCCATGAAGAAAAATAGCACATTGGCAATTAACAAAAAGATATATTTGTTGGGTATCGCAGCGGTCATGGCCTGTGCGATGTGCTCGGGGATCCTTTCGAGCGTAAGAACCATACCGAAAACCTGGCATGTAGAGATGATAAAAAGGATGGTCGCAGAAACGGTACCAGCGTTAATAAGGCTGTCTACAATATTCTTTATTGTGAGAGTGCGATAGTAAAAAATTCCCGCCAGGAAAGCATAGAAACATGCGATGGCTGCTGCTTCCGTCGGTGTAAACATGCCGGATAGAATGCCGCCGATGATGATAACTGGAACGAAAAGGGCTACCATAGAACGCGCGATGATTAGTATGGCCTCTTTTTTCTCTATTCGCTCTGTTCTTTTAGGATGGTTATATTTTACTGCATAATAATAGGCTAAAATCATCAAAGATGCGGCGATTAACAAACCGGGGATAAATCCGCCCATGAACAAAGCGCCCACCGATTCTCCTGTTACTGATGCGTAGATGACCATGATGATGCTGGGAGGTATGATGGGTCCGATAATTGACGACGTGCAAGTTACCGCTGCGGAGTATTCCCGCGAATATCCCTCTTCTACCATTGCAGGTATAAGTATCGATCCTAAAGCGGCGGTGTCTGCGACAGCTGCGCCGGTTAGGCCTGCAAAAAAGACGCTAGCTATAATGTTGACTTGTGCTAAGGCTCCGCGTATGCGGCCGACCAAAAGTCGAGACAGGTTTACTAGATCCCTTGTGATTCCGGTGTGGTTCATGAGGTTTCCAGCCAAGACGAAGAAGGGCAGAGCGAGAAGGGTGTAGTTGTCGATGCCGCCGTACAACCTTGATGCGATGGCTACGAGGGGAATCCCGCGAAAGAAAATAAGGTAAAGCAGAGGAACCAGCCCAAGGACGAATGCGATTGGGATGCCGATTACGAGAGCCCCTACAAAAACAAAAGTCATGAAGAGCAGCCCTAAGTTCATTCTTTCCCCTCCCCTTCTTGTCCGCCGCTAATCATGTAAGGACGGAAATTTTCTTTTTCCCGCAAGATGCCTGCGAAAAAATATGTCATATGAACGATCATGAAGATAGATCCTAAAGGAAGGTTCATTTTGACCCATATCATAGGAACTCTAAGAATGGCCCCATATTGTCGGCGCGCGAGAAGCGCAGTTTGAAAAGTATATTTTGTGGTGATGACTAAAAAAACGATGATCGCAATATAACCGACGATAATGGCTATTTTCATCGTACGCTTGTTCATTTTTAGGAGAAAGTATTCAATGCCGATGTGGTTTTGCACTTTTAATGCCACTGATGCTCCTATATAGGCAATTCCGATAAGAAGCCATCGCATAAGTTCTTCGTTCCAAGAAAGAGCACTGCCCATTATACGGAAGAAAACTCCAACGATTGCTAAAATAGTAACGCCTAAAATGTATGCGAACATGATCCACTTCGCTATTGTATATGTTAGATCGCTTGCCTTTTTGAGGATGTTAATCATGATAGCGCCTCGATACCACCTTATTAGGAATTTTGTCGGTCAAAGGAAGGGCAGTCCGCTGTCTCCAACGAACTGCCCGAGATTTGCTCACAAAGGCCGATCTCGAAAAGTCATCGTCTCCAACCAGTTCGGGCTTCTGCCTTTTTGACCTCGAGCAGGAAGGTGTCAACCACTTCTTTCCCCAACTTGCCTTGGAGATACTCAATAACTGCAGGTTGTGCGAGTTCTCGGAACCGCTGAATTTCATCAGCGGTTGGGATATATATCTGCATATGTTTGGCAATAATTTCATACTCTACAATATTGGACACCATGCGTTCGGCAACCCTGTCAGCCTCTGCGCCTAACTTGGCCCCTTGTTTAATAATTTGCTGGGCGGCTATTGGGAGGCTGTTGAATTTGTTCGCGTTCATGACCATGATGTCTTCACTCCAAACGTGTCCATCCAATGTCAAATATTTTTGGACCTCATAAATCTTGCCAAGAGCAATAGGGGCAAGACCGTTTTCGTGACCATCGACTACGCCTGTTTGAAGCGCAGTATATGTTTCATTCCATGCAATTGGTACAGCGCTAGCGCCCAACGATTCAATTAGCTTCACGTAAACAGGACTTTCCATAACGCGAAACTTAAGCCCTTTGAGGTCTTCGGGTTTGCGGATTTCGCGGACGTTATTGGTGAAATGGCGCCAACCGTTTTGACCGATTGAAAGATATTTGAAGCCCGTTTGTTTTTCCATCTTGTCCATCAGTTGGGCCCAAAAAGAACTATTATCGAAAAATTCCTCTACAACATCATCTGAAAGGAAAGCATATGGAATTGTGATGAGCTGGATGGGCTCAAAGAAAGACCCTAAAGATCCTGTGCCTATATTTATATCAAGCGACCCATTTTGAACCATTTCAAGAGTTTGTCGATATGTCCCAATGGAACCTCCTCCAAATAGTTCAACTTTAATTTTCCCGCTCGACGTCCTTTCTACGTAATCTTTGAAAAAGAGAGCGTATGCATGTTCGGGATAAGGAACGTTTGAAGATTTCGGCCACAATGTTGGATCATCGTAAGCTACCTTAAGGATGATTGGTTTATCAGGGAGAGACATATCGATCATCGGAGGTATCTCGTCCGCTGTTGCTTCTTGCGCTTGAGCTTGCCGCGCCTCTTGTCCTGCGACGCAGAAAAAGGTGAACAAAAGCAAAATAGCGAGGAGAAGACCAAATTTTCTGAAATAAAATCGCATTTCTACACCTCCTCCTTCAGGATACATCACATTACACTGTTTTTAGGGGCAACCCCTCTGTCGGAACGCAAAACCT
>CAYTKB010000108.1:0-6666 GCA_964438265.1 uncultured Acetomicrobium sp.
ATGCGCGATTGTCTTGAGAGGTTGGTCACTATTTCGTTCACTGGACATTTCAGCTTGCAGCCCAATTTGACGTCTCCCCAGTTTTCTGAGCCGCACTTTTCCGCTATGGCTATAGCGCGGCGCGCCTTCTCCTCGAAGTCAGCATCGTTTATCCCCTTCGATTGATAGATGAACCATACGAAGTCGTTTCGTTGGGATTCTATGCTTCCGAACCTGTGCAGCGAGTGCGTCATCTTCGCCTACCTCCTACTATTATGGGATGAGAGGCCTGCCCAGCCCTACGTTCACCTTGCCCCTGAAGGGCTTCGGTATGCCCAACTTCTCCAAAGTCTCGAAGAAGAAAGAGACGTCCTCCTGCTCCGCACGCGAGACTATTCCCAGGCAAAAGGTGGTCTCTATATCTTTTTCTACGCGCTGTAAAGCCATTAAGACGTCTGGCAGTTTCTCCTTTGGGCATTTCCCCTCTATGATCACTGAGAGGACGTTTGTGTCCAAAGCCTCATCTATGAGTTTGCCGGTCTTTATATCGGTCATGAGCATAGCCAGCGGTGTGGTTTCCGGCCCTTCGAGCATGAGGCCGGCTTGCGCTACGGCCATAGCTACCTTTTCGGCATCTTGCAGGCGACAGCCTATGCCGGGGCGCCCCATGTCTATGCAGATGCCGAATTCCCCCTTTCCGTATCGCCCGGTTACGTCGTTGGTCTTCGCCTCTTCGGTGCCCCTACCGGGAACTCCAGTTCCTTCGCTTGTGACTGTAGGGTCCGAGATGACGTGTTGAAACTGCTTCATAAAGCCGTCGAGGCTGCTCTCTTCGATGGCGCCGACGGGGCACACGTTATTTCTTATGCACACATAACAGTTAGTGCAAACCCCTTCATCTACATGCACTTTTCTTTCTTCGGTCTCTTTTTTGAAGGCCTCGACCGGGCAGTAAGGTATGCAGGTCGTACATCCCACGCAGAGTTTCCGGTTGATCTGAACCAATGCGATCCCTCCACATAGTTATAGTTATATAGATTGTTGTCTTTTATTTCATATGAGCAAGAGCTGCAGCACATGCGCTTTGCAAGTGCTCCTTTAAGAGGCGATCCACCTCTTCTGTCTTTTTCTCTTTTATCGCCGCTACAATCTCTTTATGCTCGGCAAGGGCTGCCCTGGGCCTCCCTGGAAGATGGAGCGATTGAAAGCGGAAGCGCTGGATGTTGTCCTGCAAGGTCTTGAGCAAGGTGCAGAGAATGCGGCTCTTGCTGGCTTGCGCAATGGCGTCGTGAAAGAGAGTGTTGGATTGTACCACTCCGTCCAAGTCGCCGGAGGCTGCGGCTTCCTCCATCCTTAAGATCGCTTCGTCCAGTTTTTGTATGTCGTCTTTATCGGCATTTTCGATAGCCCACCTTGCCGCCAATCCTTCGAGTTCGGCCCTGATCGAATAAAGTTGGACTATCTCTTCTTTGTCGGCCCTGGATACTACCACTCCTTTCCTAGGGATGCTGACGACGAAGCCTTCCGCCTCGAGCCTCCTGATGGCTTCCCTAACAGGGGTGCGGCTAACGCCCATCTCCTGGGCCAACGTTTGCTCGACGAGCTTTTCACCCGGCTTGAAGTGTCCCTTTATGATGGCTTCCTTTATCTTCTCAAAGGCTGCCTCTCTCGCGTTCTTGTAATCCCTGATCTTGAGATCTACGGTATCCACCTTCTTTCACCTACCTAGGATACAATATTCGCTACTCCAGTTTATTGTATCCACGCAGGAGGCATCTGTCAACATAGCTTTATATGGTTTTGCTGATAATTAGGGGAATTTGAGATGAGTTTCAGTAAGCTCCACTCTGCTAAAACCGTAACCTCAAGCTGCCCGGACCATCTGCGTGGTCTCCGATGAGAAGGCTGCACTGACCAGACTCATATGCCTCAAAGGCGGCGCGGCGAGTGGCTGTGTCCGAATAAATGTTTAGCGGCAGCACCGCAAATTATTTAAAATGCCTGCGATGCCGCCGCTTTACTGTGTGAGTCTTAATGCTTGAGACTCAATTCGTGGCAGTTTGATCTTATGGTGACTATTAGCGTGTGTGTGTCGGAATCGAAAGTTATGAACTCCACAATTCCCGAGATGGGCGAGCGCACCGTCTCCCGCGTATTGAGCTCCTTTCCCACAGGGTCGCCTTCCGCGACGTGGACACCCGAAAGGACGCGCACGCCCGCGGTGGCGTCGACTCGGACGTTAACGCGCCTCATTTTGATATAGCACCAACTGCGGTTAATTCCTTCTCGCCCAAGTTTATCGCAAATGACCGATCCGACAATTCTCCTACCTGTTCTGCGCCCGTCTTGGTCTCTTTGGCCTTGACGAGCTCAGTCTTAGCCATCTCGCGCACCAACGAATCTGGGTACCAAAACGTGTTTACTGAGAGTTCATCGCCTGATAGCTCCATAACGCGGTAGGCGAGCGGATAACTGGATATCGCTGGGGATGAGATATCATAGAGGCCGTCCTCTTCGGCGATGTCTGTCACATGGAGGTGGCCGGTTATGACCGTCTTGACTCCGCCCTCGCGGAGGATTTTCTTGACGGCGTCGGCGTTTTCCGCGTAGTTTCTGGGGTCATCCTTGCCCTCGTGCTTTATGAGCGCGTGGTGCACCATGACTATCACCTTTTTGCCCTTATTTGCCTTAAGCTCTTCTTCAAGCCACTTGAGCTGTTCGTCGCTTACTTTGCCGCCCCAGGAGTTGGAAAATTTAGGGTCTGAAGCCGAGTCCAGCCCTATTAACTGAAGGCCAGGAACAGGATCTACGCTGTACCACGACTTGCCGCTTCCGTCATAACCGCGCCCCGCATAATAGCGGGCGAAATCGGCGACCCCGAGGTTGCCTTGAGGCATCCAATCCTTCTTGACATCGTGGTTGCCAGGAATGACGTAATACGGGACGTTGAGCTTGTCGAGCATTGCCTTGACGGCTCTATGGTTGTAAGGCTCAGAATCTTTGGTGAGGTCGCCTGGCACCAATACGAAGTCTATGTCTTGCCTCTCGTTGATCTCGTCGATGGCCCAGGAGAGGACATCTTGGTTGTAGTGAAACATCTTCCACGTGTTTTCTGGCTCGTTCAGGGCCATGTGGAGATCGCTCAAGACGGCGAAGGCGACCTTTTTGGCAACGCCGCCCTGAAGCTGGAATATAGTTTTACCTATGTAGGTGTTATCCTTGGTGCCGGAAAAGAGCGCAGACCCTGGCCCGTAGGCAAACAGCGGAACCATGCAGCCGTCATGTTCGTGCGTAGTCCAACCAGTGTGGGCACGCACGTTTATCACGGCTACGATGGGGTCGGTGGCTGTCCATTCGCCTTCAACCGTAAGTCCCTGTTGAATGGCGGCTACTTCTTCATCGGATAGATCCGTTACACCCATATACTCGGCTGCAATCCTCTTTATAGCCTCAGGGGAGGGGTCTTTCTTCAGCATCGGCGCGATCTTTTCCTCGGCCGATCCCTTCACGGCAAAAAGCACCTCGGGTTTTGCCCACTGTTTTTCGCCCATGCCTATGGAAAGTCCTCCGTTGGCATGATCTGCCGTCACGATTACGAGAGTATTACCGTCTGCTTTGGCGAAATCGAGGGCCGCTTTGACGGCTTCGTCAAAGGCTACCATGTCAGCCATAGTCGTCGGGGCGTCGTTAGCGTGCGAAGCGTGGTCTATTCTTCCTCCTTCGACCATGAGAAAGAACCCTTCGGGATCCTTCTTTAAGGCTTCAATAGCCGCCTCTGTCATCTCCGCGATGCTCGGCTCTTTGGCCGGGTCTCTGTCGAGCTCGTAGCTCATGTGGCTGCCTTTGAAGAGGCCTAAAATCTTACCTTCATTATTCGCGGCATCCAAAAGTCCCTGGCGATCCTTTACGAAAGCATATCCCTTGGCTTCCATTTCCTTGACCAAATCCTTCTCGTCATTCCGCTTGCTTCCCTGTTGTCCTTTTGGGATAAAATGGCGCAAGCCTCCGCCCAAGAGGATGTCCACGCCGGAATCCACATACTGCTCCGCTATGGCGTTTTCGTTATCCCTGTCATCTATGTGTGTGGCAAATACCGCAGGCGTCGCATGTGTTATGCGAGTGGTGGTCACAAGCCCCGTGGCTTTCCCCTTGTCGCGGGCGTTTTCCAAAACCGTATAAAGCGTCTTACCCTCTGGCGTCTGAGATATGATCCCGTTGTTGGTCTTATATCCCGTGGCCAACGCCGTGCCTGCTGCAGCTGAGTCTGTGATGACGCCGCTCGACGGCAAAGGTTGTGTCGTCATGGCCCCTCCCACTTGGCACTCCTCTATGGCGAGGCTACCTTTGGCCAGTTTCCCTAAGGTGAGCTGGGGGAAGCCCATGCCGTCGCCGATCATCAAGATGACATTTTTGGGCATTTCGCCGTCAGGAGCGGCTGCCATCGCCCATCCCGTGAAAAAGGTGGCGAGGAGCAGGAAAGTCGCTCCCCATTTTGCAAAGATGCGCCTCTTCATTTCGAAAAAACCTCCTTTTGTACATTTTGTATTGCCCTGGTGCGGGCGTTCCGTGAAACTGCAGTGCTCTCGGCAGCTTATCCGCTTAAAAAAGAAGCCTCCCCCCTTCAAAATAACATTTGTCATACAACAGCTTAATTCTATTTATCTAGTGTTTCAGATTTGTTGAAATCTCGTTAACGTTACGTAAAAGCTTTTGTCTCTTTGTACCCTTTGGGGTTCAGGTTTTTACTTTTTGTCCTTCTTAGCCTCCACTAAGTTTTTGCGATTGCTCCCACCTTCACCCTCCACTTCCACACCCACACTCACTTCCACTTTCTAAAAACAGAGCCATCGCGAGATTGACATTCCCTGCCCCTTGTTCATAGAATTGATGCGGCTTGAAATATTATTGAGATCTAAAGAGGAGGACACGCGTAATGTCAAAGGGAGCTTACAATGCTTTGATCATGCACGAAAATGACAACGTAGCCACTGCGATCAAAGATTTGGAGGCAGGGGATATAGCCATAGCCAAGGGCGAGTCGGGTACGTTTGAGGTGAAGGTCCTCAAAAAAATCCCCTTCGGCCACAAATTTGCGCTAAAGGATATCCCCGCCGGTTCCGCGGTGACGAAGTATGGCGAGACGATCGGCCTGGCTTTGCAGGATATAAGAAAGGGAGACCATGTTCACGTTCATAACGTTGAGGGAACGCGCGGCAGAGGGGACAAAGTTAGACAGGGGGCACATTAAATGAAGATAATGGGATATGTAAGGCCCAATGGGGCCGTAGGGATTAGGAATCACCTTTTGGTATTGCCATCTGTAGTGTGTGCCAACGATACTGCCAAAAAGATAGCGGAGCAGCTGGCCGGTGCTGTGTGGGTCGATCATCAGCACGGCTGTGCCGAGCTTGCGCCCGATGCCGAACAGACCCGCAGAACGCTCGCAGGGTTTGCCAGCAATCCAAATGTGGGGGCGTGCATCATCGTGGGATTGGGCTGCGAGGTGGTGAACGCCCATGGCTTGGCGGAGGCTGTGGCAAAAACTGGCAAGCCAGTTGAGTGCTTCGTAATTCAGGAGGTAGGAGGCACCGTAAATACGGTCGCAGCGGCGGTGAAGGCGGGAAGTCGAATGCTTGAGATGCTTTCTAAACAAGAGAGAGAGGAGTGCGACCTCTCGAGTATTATCCTGGCGCTCGAATGTGGTGGCTCAGATGCCTGTTCCGGCATTGCGGCCAATCCCGCAGTTGGGGCGGCGAGCGACATGCTCGTCGAGCAAGGGGGAACTTCCATCTTGTCCGAGACTCAGGAGCTGATAGGCGCTGAGCACCTCTTGGCAAAACGTGCCGTCTCTCCTGAGGTCGCCGAGAAGATATGGCATATCTGCAAGCGCGCCGAGGAGGGGGCGCTCAAGATGGGTGTTGACATACGGTACACGAATCCGGCCCCCGGCAACATCGAGGGGGGCATAACGACGCTCGAGGAAAAGTCCCTCGGTTGCATCCACAAAGCTGGCCATGCCCCGATTCAAGAGGTGCTCGAATACGCTGAGGCGCCTAGAAAGAAGGGGCTCGTCATCATGGACACCCCGGGCCACGATGTTGAATCGATCACCGGCATGGTGGCCGGAGGCGCACAGGTTGTTGTCTTTACTACCGGCAGAGGAACGCCTGTGGGTTGTCCTATAGCTCCAGTCATAAAGGTTGCGAGCAATACGGCCATGTACGAGCGCATGAAAGACAACATGGACATAAACGCCGGCGAGATCGTCGATGGCAAGAAGAGTATCCGCGACGTTGGCAAGGAGATCTTCGACGAGATTATAGCTGTGTGCAATGGCAAGAAGACGAAGGCCGAAGTCCTCGGCTTCGGCTCCTTTGCCATAAATCGCATAGGACCCACGCAGTGATCGCACTTTCACCACAGGTGGGCAAGGCGAGAGCATGAAAGAAGGACGCTGGGTCGCATCGTACCCGGTGCAATTGGCATAAGGTGAGAAGGGAGGGGAAGGGCATGTTGAACAAGGTGGAGCCGTTTTTCGTCTCTGCGCTGGAGGATATGGAGCATTCTGGTCGGCGCAAGGGCAAGGAGAACATCGTTGTGGGTGTTAAGAGGCCGGAGGGCGGCAAAGGACCTCGCTATTTGGTCAAGGGGAAAGAGGGACAGGAGTTCATCAGGATGAACTCAAAC
>CAYTKB010000109.1:0-710 GCA_964438265.1 uncultured Acetomicrobium sp.
CGAGGGAATAAGGAATAAAGTAGGGACTTTTGCCGAGGCCTCTCGTTGCATTGTTCGATAAAATCTTTAAAAAAGTGGAGGCTGGGGGTGTTGCTCATGGCAATTAGAGTCATTTTGGCCGACGATCACCCTCTCACCAGAGAGGGGCTCAGGTCATATCTTGAGCATGAAAGCGATATTCAGCTCGTCGGAGAAGCTGCAGACGGCATAGCCGCTTGGGATTTGATCGAGCGCGAGCTGCCGGATGTGGCCCTTTTGGATATTCGCATGCCCGGGGAAGACGGCATTTCCCTGGCGAGAAAAGTTAGAGAAAGGAAGTTGCCGATAGCTGTACTGATGCTAACCACTTACGATGCCCAACAGTATGTGCTCGCCGCGCTCAGAGCTGGAGCAAAGGGATACGTACTTAAGACCGCCACTCCCGACGATCTCATTCAGGCAATCCGTACGGTGGCATCCGGCGGTGTCTACTTGGATCGGGAGGTATCTTCGTCTGTCAAGGCGGTAGATTTTATGCCGGAATCTCTGTCGCCGAGGGAGCAAGAAGTGCTACTTTTGGCCGGAAGAGGATTGTCGAGCAAGGAGGTAGCATCGCAGCTCATCATCAGCGAGCGCACCGTTCAGACCCACCTCGCTTCCATATATGACAAGTTGGGAGCGAGGAAAGATCGGAAGAGCGTCGTGTAGGGAAAGAGTGTAGATCTCGGTGG
>CAYTKB010000109.1:720-6370 GCA_964438265.1 uncultured Acetomicrobium sp.
TCGAGTGAAAAGGCACCTTCTGGTGGTCCTGACGCTTGCCATCGTCCTTCCTCCCTTTGCCATCCTGATCATCGCCGGCGCCGGTTTAGTGGCACATGAGCGAGCCATGAGGGAAGTGGCTCACTCATACGTCCTTGACTTGGGGCAATCGGTAGTCGATCGCCTGACTTCTGGGCGCGCCATGAACCGTTTGTTTATGATGCCAAACGTGGGTATGATGAGCCCTTTTCGATGGGGACTTTCGCTACCCGGCTGGGTAGCAATAGTAAACGACGAAGGGCAAGTGCTTTTGTCGTCGTCCGGTGTGGATGTGGATCTTCCGAGGGGATGGAGGAGCGCGATACCTTTGGGTGAGGCTGTTGAACTCAAGGGCAGAAAGGGAGACACCTTCACCGTAGCTGCCATACCGATGAGCGAATCGGGGCTCTATGTAATAGCTGCCGTATCTTGGGCCCAGCTTTTGGGCCCTATGTTGCGCTTTTCAAGGCTATGGCCGGTGTTAGTGGTCATAACTGGCCTGGCAGGTGTACTGGCTGTCTTGTTGCTCTGGCGTAGACTAATAGCGCCGCTCAGGGCATTGGAGACAGAAGTAGGAAGTCTGCGGTGGGGATGGGATTTGCCTAAGGAAGATGACCCGCGGTCTATATACGAGCTTCAAAAGCTTAGACAAGTGCTTCACCAGCTTGCTCAATCTGCGATAGAGAGAATGGAACTCACCCGTCGCTATGTGACGGACTTGGTGCGCGTCCAGGAGGAGGAACAGGAGAGGGTTGCCAGAGAGATTCACGATGGTCCGTTGCAGGGCGTAACTGCGCTCATGCAGCAGATAAGACTTGCCGTGAGGTCTACTTCAGAGGCTGAGCTGAAAAATCACTTAGCTATAGCTGAAAAGGAAGCGGATATAACGGTGCGCGAATTGCGGGCTCTTTGCGATTCACTTTCGCCACCGTGGCTCGACTTAGGCTTGAAAGAGGCGCTGGCAGAGTTGGCAGACAGACTCTCTCGTTCTCTTGGGCTCGAGATATCGGTAGAAATGACAGAAGGTTGCGACCTCCCGAGGGAGACGGTGCTCGCCCTGTTTCGCGTAGCGCAGGAGGCCATCAACAACGCCGCTCGTCATGGCCGTGCTAAGCACGTCTTGGTAAGGGGCTTCATTGAGGATGACGAATTAGTTATGGAGGTTTCGGACGATGGCTGCGGTTTCAATCCCACAGAGGATGTAGAATTGCTGAGGGTTAAAGGGCACAGAGGAATGGCCAATATGAAAGAACGCGTTGCGCTCATCGGAGGTAGATTTGACGTCAAGTCGCATCCCAACAAAGGGACGAGCATTATCTGTCGCATACCTTTGGCGCGCAATGCTTTCTAAATAGTGTAGATAAGGGTCGATTGTGTTTTTACGAAAACCAAAAAGTTTACTTATGCTTGATGCGGAAGTGCCCGCCCCATACATTTCTGACGTCAGAAATAAATATGAAGCCATATTGTGACACTACATTGGCCACCGCGTCTACCTCCTGCCTCTTGCATACGATTTTCAGGATATAGCGAGGCCCTGCTCTTCCTTCTCCGCGTAATACGGTCGTGCCAAAACCGGCACTCCGCAGGAGTTCTGCTGCTTCCAATGCCTGTGGTGTCCCGTCAGCAATCACCTCCACTAGCGCATAACCGGAGACGAGGCGTTCCTCGAGTAGAGACCCTATGAAGTTTCCTGTGGCAAAACCTCCAGCGTATGCTATGACCTGCCAGGGGCTGTTTATACCGCCCTGCAACACCTTAGATAGGGCCACAAGGTATACACTCACCTCGCAAAAACCGATAGATGCAGCTTTTACTCTCTTGCCCTTAACTAAAAGAAGGAGCCTTAAAGTGCTCAATGATACATCGAGGACTCTGGCACAGAAGATGAAAAGTAGACCGAGGAGATTCATAGAACTTGCCTCCCACTGGCATTATGATAAACCTTGTGCTATTTTACAACTCGGGCGGTATTTTTTTAGCCTTAGAGGGAAAGGGGTATCGGGAAATGAAACGAGGCGCAATGTTTTGGCTCGGATTCTGTTCTGCGTTTGCGCTCTTAGCGGCGGGGTTCTTCCTGTTGGGGGAACACCACGTGGAAATAAATCCTGCCGAGGTCTTGCCGCAAACGACAGAGGAAAATGTCCGACTTATATTTATAGCGGAAGAGGGAGATATTCCAGTTCCGTTGGTAGAATTGTTTCAGAGAATGCCGTGGAGGCTTCGTTTTCCAGCAGGTTGCACTTTTATAAGCCCTCAAGAAGTGCGAGCCATAGGCGGTCTGTTTTTAGGGTCCAATCAGGCAGCTTTGCTGTCTATCGCGCAGCCTGAATCTCATCTATACGCTGCTTTCAAGCTAAAAGATAACGCGGCTAAAAAAGACTTGCCGAAGACGATACAGACCCTTTTGCCAGAAGTGAACCTCAAGACAATCGAGAGAAGCGGCTTGTGGTCTTTGGAATTTGAAAATAACGACGAGCCCCTTTGGCTTCGTTTGCATAAGGGGTTACTGCTTTTGTCGTCCAGCAGGGAAGGCTTGGATCTAATGATTCAGGCCGCTAACGATCGCGGAAAACGCTTGGAGTTGCCCTGGGACGATGGAAGCCACGTACTTTTGCGCGACCCAGGCGATCTTGCTCTTATGTTTGGCTCAGGAGAGAAGTCTCCGCTTGAGCTGCGCGCCGACTGGCAAGTAAAAGGGGAAGAGTTGCGGCTTGCTTGGCATGCTCAAGGTTTATTAAGGCTCTTTTCTCCTTCTGACAGAGAAATCCTAAGCCCCTTCCGATGGGAGGGGGAATTCTACCAGCCAGAACCGGTTATTCTGAAGTTGGGTCTTAAGCTCTCTCGCCTTCCAATCAAAGGAGGAGCTATAGAGCGATTGGGCGAGCTTTTGGGCTTTTCCCTCGATGAGCTTGAATCTTTTCTCGAGGGACCATGCCTTGTAACTATAGGCGGCAGGGCTGAGGTTTTCAAAGTTCCATTAACAGGGGTACTGGTTCAGTTGCCTGGCCGAGGCGGAGTGGCCGCGCGCGCTGTTGAAGCCGTCTGGGAGGCATTGGGACCGATGGGGGCAAATCGCACTTCTGTGGAGGGTTTTCCTGTGGGTGGCGCCATATCCTTTCCCTTCACTGTGGTGGCTGCAGCAAATGATGAATTGGCTATCTTCGGTGTGAGTCATGTGGATTTGCTGGGAGAGGCAGAAAGCTTGGCTTTGGAGCCGGGCATCTTGTGGCTCGAGGTCGACTTCCCGACACTCGCCAAGACATGGAGTCAAGCAGAAGAACTTCGCGACATTGTAGGAACTGAAGTAGAATCAGAGGAATTTGCAGATCTGCGGCAGTGGATGGAGAGAGCGGGACGCCTCTCCTTGGTTTTAAATTCCATCGAAGAAGGCCACCTCGAGTGGCAAATTTCAACCGGAGGAAATAGCGATGTCCATTAACGTTCTAAAAGTTTTGGAAGAGCGCGGCCTCTTAGAATGGTGTAGCGATCCGCAAGGGCTTAACGAGCTTTTTAGTAGCCAGATGGTAACTGGGTATATAGGCTTTGACCCCACTGCAGACAGCCTGCATGTGGGACATCTCATACCTATAATGGGTTTGGCGTGGCTCCAGCGCCTCGGACACAAGCCTATTGCCATTGCCGGTGGGGGCACTGGCCTTATAGGCGATCCTTCAGGGAAAAAGAACGAGCGCCCTCTTTTGTCTTTGGAGGACGTAGAGCGGAACATAGCTTCCATTCAAGGACAGCTTGCGCGCTTTTTGGATTTCGAGTGCGGCAAAAACTCGGCCCTCATGATCAATAATTACGACTGGTTGGGCCAACTCAAGCTCTTGGAATTTCTGCGCGATGTCGGCAAGCACTTCACAATTAATTACATGATATCCAGAGAATACGTTAAAAGTCGTTTAGAAGACCCTGAGCGCTCGATCTCCTACACTGAATTTTCTTATATGCTCTTGCAAGCTTATGATTTTTATCACCTCTGCAAAAATTATGACTGCCGGCTTCAGATGGGCGGAAATGACCAGCAGGGCAACATCATCGCAGGCATAGAGCTTATACGGAAGAAAATCGGCGTTACTGCTTACGGGATAACTTATCCGCTCTTGCTTTCGTCTTCTGGTGAAAAATTTGGCAAAAGCGAAGGAGGGGCAGTATGGCTTTCGCCTGAGCGCACAACTCCCTATCGCTTTTATCAGTTTTGGGTCAATACCGATGACAGGGACGTAGAAAGACTGCTTAAAATTTATACGTTTTTGCCGCTCGAAGATATAGAGGAAGTGATAAGCGCACATCGCGAGCATCCAGAGGACAGAAAAGCTCAGAAGCTCCTCGCCATGGAGGTTACGTCTACCGTTCATGGAGCGCAGGCCTCTGCCACAGCTAAGAGGGTGAGCGAAATACTCTTCGGCGGAGATTACGACATCAGTGATTTGACGGACGATGTACTCATTATGCTGTCTCAAGAAATACCATCAGGAGTGGTAAATAGCCCACTTCCGATAGCTGTGATAGATTTGATGGCAGAGAGTGGGGCCGCCATTAGCAAAGGGGAAGCGCGCAGGCTGATCCGAGGCGGCGGACTCTACATCAATGGCGAGAGGATAACGGGAGAGTCTGCACAGGTGGACGAGAAGGACTTTATTTCCGGAAAATTCCTATTGCTCCGTTTGGGAAAGAAGCGCTTCTTTATGGCGAGACGATCCATTTGACGTTAAAATATACCCCATATAGTATATGTCCTTACTTGTTGATTGGAGGTGGAGTGTTAATGGTCAAAAGGGTAGTGATCATCGGTGGAGTGGCATGTGGCGGCAAGGTAGCATCCAGACTCAGGAGGCTTGAGCCAGAGACGGAGATATTGATGTTAGAGAAGGGAGAACACATAAGTTACGCAGCCTGTGGGCTTCCGTTTTACGTGGGAGGCACGGTGAACGACTATAAGGATTTGATTAATACGTCTATAGGGGTGGTGCGCGACGCCAGTTATTTCAAGGCTGTTAAGAATATCGATGTCTTAACGTCTCATATGGCCACCTCGATAAATAAAGAACTCAAAAGTGTGGAAGTTGTGGATCTTAATACGAGCGAGCGCAAGCTCTTCTCCTACGATTATTTAGTGATAGCGACAGGCGCCTCTCCCATCATACCGCCAATCCCTGGCAATCAGTTAGAAGGCGTCTTCAGATTGTGGACGCTTGACGATGCTATGAAATTGAGGTCTGCTATCGACAGCGGTCGCGTCAAGAGAGCCGTAATTGTCGGCGGTGGGCTCGTCGGATTGGAGGCCGCGGAGGCCATGGCGACAAGAGGAATTGAAACAGCAGTCGTAGACCTCTTAGGATGGCCTTTGCCTGCGATGCTGGACGAAGAATTCGGGGCAAAATTGAAAGGCCTTATGGCCTCCAAAGGCGTGATGTTTTACGGCGGCGAGAAGGTGACAGAAATAGTGGGGAATGGATGCGAGGTAGTAGCCCTTCGCACTGACAAGAGAGAAATGGCCGTCGAAGCGGTCCTCTTGGCTGTGGGCGTGAAGCCCAACGCGCATTTGGCGACTGAAACCGGTTTAGAAATAGGACAAAAAGGCGGCATATTGGTCGACGAACACATGCGGACCAGCAACCCTTAC
>CAYTKB010000109.1:6380-6642 GCA_964438265.1 uncultured Acetomicrobium sp.
ATGCGGGAGGAGATGTAGTGGAGACGCGACACATTATAACGAACGAGCCCACATACCAGCCCATGGGTTCGTCGGCCAACCGCCAAGGTCGTGTTATAGCCGATAATATAGCTGGAATTCCGTCGGCGTTTAAAGGCGTTGCTGGCACAGCTATAATGCGCTTTTTCGATTATACTGTGGCTCGAACTGGATTGAGCGAACATACCGCGAAAGGCACGGGTTTTGACCCTGTGAGTGTCATAATAGTAGACCCCGACAAACC
>CAYTKB010000110.1:0-6499 GCA_964438265.1 uncultured Acetomicrobium sp.
GGAGAGGAGCTCACCATCAAGGAGGTGAAGGGTAAGGCCCCGGCCAACAGGTACTCCATCCACTTAGAGGCCGTCTCTCATGCCCCATTGCCGGGGAGGACCTCAGGGGAAGCTCCTGGGCCCGCAAAGGCGTGGGACCCCATGGCCGTCGCGACGCCCGTAACTATAGAGTGGCGCAATATGGACCTCAGGGATGCCCTCCGTATGCTCGGCAAGATCACGGGGATGAATATCGTCGCCGACCAAAGCGTGCCGGCCGCCACATTGACGATGAGCCTGAAAGATGTACCGCTGAACGAAGCGTTAGGCTATATCATGCGCATGCACGACCTCGGTTATGCCGTAATGGGTAAAACTGTTGTATTCGGGACCAAGCAGAGACTCGGCAAGGCACTGGGCAAGGTGTCGAGGCGGTCTTACAATGTGGCTTATGCGGACCCCAAGCAGGTAAGCGAGCTCATAAAAGGGATGACTGGGATAACCGAAGTCGCGGTGGACGAGAGACTGCGGACGATTTATGTCACGGGGAGTAAGGATAAACTCGATGAGGTGACCGAGATACTGGACAGGGTGGATCATCCTGGGCAGCAGATCATGCTCCAGTCGCGGCTAATAGAGGTGCGCGACACCGGCAGGGACGAGCTCGAATCGCTGGTGGACGCCGTCTATAGCCATTGGTGGCTTTCTTACGGCTCCGGGGGCGGCGCGGTTGGATATTCTCACGCGAGCGACACTGATCGCTACGCGCCGGATGATAGCAGAACCGTCTCGCCACAGGGGGTAGATCTCGAAGAAATAGCTGAAGGGGGCTTGAGGATTTTGGATGCCGGGCTGCGCGCCCTTGTGGAGAAAAATGCGGCCGATATCTTAGCCTCTCCTTCCGTCGTCACCGTGGATGGGCAGAAGGCGAGCATACGCCTTACGACTAATTATAAGTATATATCGCAACGCGACGACGCCGGTAACCCGGTTTACAGCGAAGAAGAAGTCGGGCCGACGCTCGAATTTACGCCTACAATAGGGCGGGACGGCGTAGTAACCATAAATGTGAACATTACGACGGGCGAAATTATCGAATGGCGGCCTGGCGGCCAAGGCGAGGAAGTGCCTATCACGAGCACGAGGGAAGTGAAGACCATGGTGCGCGTGAGAAACGGAGAGCTCTTCGTGATCGGTGGCCTCTTCAACGACAGAAATACGATTACCACGACCAAGGTCCCCGTTCTGTCTGACATTCCCCTTTTGGGCGAACTCTTCAAAACTAAAAACAGAGAAAAGGAACATTCTGAGGTGGTAGCCGTGGTGGTGCCGTATATCCTCGACGTTCCCACCTCTGTTGTGGAGATGAGCACGCTCAGCCTAAGATAAAGCAGAGCAAAGGAAGTGAGGGGTGAGGGCGAAAGCTGTCTTTGGGCTTTCACCCCTTTTCTATTTTTGGTTTTAAGCCATCCGGTTATCTGACCGCTTTAATAGAAGTGAGATCGCTTAACGATGGTTGCGTGCTCTTGAAATTGGCTTGATGTGGTGTGATCTTGCTCCCTTGGCAGGAGACTGCGATTGTTGTATCCTATGAGGCGTCAGTTGGACTCAGAGTCGGGTTGAAAGAGCAGGTGGTAGTTGGATGGCGGATATCGTAGAGGCCGTCGATTTTCACCAGGGAATGAAGGTGCGATGGCAGGGTGAAGTGTGGGAGATAGTGGATTGTCAGCATCACAAGATGGGGCGCGGCGGAGCCATCGTGAGGACCAAGTTGCGCAACATGAACAACGGCTCTATCGTCGACAATTCCTTTCGTCCCACCGAGAGATTTGAGCGCGTAATCCTCGAGGAAAAGCCCGCGCAATTCATGTATCGAGATGGCGACAATTACGTCTTCATGGAGCTGGAGAGCTATGATCAGGTATATGTGCCCGAAAAGGTCTTGGGCGAAGGCGCTGGATATCTCCATGACAATCTCGAGGTGACGCTCCAGCTGCTCGACGGCAGGGTGGTGAGCGTTGAGCTTCCGAAATCTGTAGAATTGAAGGTGGTCGACACCCCGCCAGGCTTCAAGGGCGACACCGTGAGCGGTGGAGGAAAGCCCGCCACGCTCGAGACCGGCCTCGTGATAACCGTCCCCATGTTCGTCGAGGTGGGAGATGTAGTCGTCGTGGACACGCGCACCGGAAACTACATCGAGCGCGCCAAATAAAGATTCATTTTGGGGAAGGAGGGAAAAGGGTGAATTCACGAGAGGCTATAGCTTACCTCAAAGGCTTGCTCGAAGGTGTCCCTCCAGCCGATGAAGGGGAGAAGAGGCTGTTCGACGCGATATTTTGCGCTATCGATTCACTCTCTCTCGAACTGCAGGAGCTCAAGCAGAGGGTGGACGAGGGCGAGAAGGTCTATAGCGACGTCCTCGATAGCTGCCTGAGGTTGGAGGACGAGATGAGTGATCTTCACGACGAGGTAGGTCTCCTCAAAGGAGGAGAGGAGGCCGAAGGGGTAGAGGAAGATTACGAGGAATTCTATGCTTCTCTTACCTGCCCCGCGTGTGGGCATAGTTTTTATTACCAACCCGACGAATACGAGGAGGGGGAACAGCTGCAGTGCCCCAGTTGTGGGGGATTTTTTGACCTTCCTCGATCTTGAAAGACGTGAGGGGGTGGATCAGGTGGAGGAGGAAAGAAAGCGAGAAGAGGAAGTGGCTTCCGAAGGGGTTTCCGAAGGGGGAGAAGCTGAAGAATTAAAGGAAGAGGAAGAGATGGTGTCGGAAGAGGCTACAGAGGCCAGACCGTTGGTGCAGGTGGAGGAGCCACGAGGAGAGGTTAAGATCGACGAGTCCGTCATCGGCCAGATAGCGATGCAGGCCCTCCGCACAATTAAGGGAGTGCAGCCCTCCGCGGGCAGCATGATGTCTAAGATGGGCTTCGGCCGCAAGATGTACGGGGGCGTCCGTGTATCTCTTGAGGGCGAGGAGAATCCGCAGGTGACCGTAGATACCTACATCTCGGTGAGATATGGCCTTCGCATACCGGATGTGGCGTGGGACCTTCAAGAGACGATCAAGAATCAGCTCGAACAATATACTGGATATACAGTGAAGGCCGTCAACGTCTACGTGCAGGGCATACACTTCGAAGACGGCCGACCGCTGGAAGAGGCGCCCAAAGAGCCCGCAAAAGAGAACGAGAGCGTTGAGCGACAGGATGCAGAGGCTTTCAAAGAGGAAGGGTGAGCTTCTGGTGGCGGTGGAATTGCTTTGATCTGTGGGCAGCCTCTGCTGCGTAGGGGGGAGGGCTGTGCACTATTTATGGAAGGCGAATAACATAGGGTCTATATGGGTCCACAAGGATGCGCTGCTGCAGTTCCTGCGCCGTCGCCTGCCTGTTGGCTACGAATGCGAAGATGTCTCCTTTGTAGCCGAGGAGGGTAGGCTCTACCTGTTTTTGGTGCGCCCCGATTGCGATCTCCGTCAGGTCGAGGCGTTTGTCGCAGACCTGGAGAGAGACTTGAAGAAGATCGGCTTTTCGTCGGTCCGAGTGGGGTGGGCTTTAAAAGAGGAAGTCCTCTCCCTGCCCGAACCCGGCCGCCTTTACATACATCCTCTCTTCTGGGCCGTGCTCGCTTCCGCCATCGTCGCCTTTGTCCAGTTGGGCTTCTGGCGCTCTCTGCTAGTCTGCATCGCTGGATTGGCCGGATACGGGGTGGCGCACTTTATGGTTGCGAGAGGTAAGGTTCCCCCTTCCAACCCCTTAAGATGTCGCAGGAGGTGAAAAAGGTGCCGCTTTCGCGCGGCCGCCACAGAGCCCGCGAGATCGCTCTGCAGCTTTTATATTCTTTGGATTTGCGCCCTGACCAGAAAGTAGAGGAGGCACTCGAACTGTTCCCCTTCGAAGAGGGAGAGGAGGGGAATATCATCCAATACGCCTCTTCCCTGGTGCGGGGAGTGTGGGCCGTGCGCGCCGAGATAGACAACGAGATACGCCGTCATGTGGTGGGATGGAGGCCCGAGCGGATGGTGGCCGTCGATTTGGCTGCCGTACGGCTGGCTTTATATGAAGGCGTGATTGCCAGGCTGGTCCCGCTACCTGTGGCTATATCCGAGGCTGTGGATCTGGCTAAAAAATATGGCACGGAGTATTCGGGCCGTTTCGTGAACGGCGTTTTGGGGCGGATCGTCCGTGCCCTGGAATTGGAGGAAAGCGTCGGTGCAGGAGAAGGTCAAGATCCTCGGCGTGGATGAAATTACGGAGTATATAAGGTTCCTCTTGGAGAGCGACAGCCTTCTTTCGTCGGTGGTCGTCCGAGGGGAGATATCGGGCTTCAAAAGGCACACGAGCGGCCACGTCTATTTCGTCCTCGCAGGGAAAGAGAGCCGGATCAACTGCGTCCTATTCCGTGGAGACGCCTATCGCATCCCCTCTTGGCCCAGAGACGGAGACGAGGTGCTGGTCGAGGGGAGGGTGAGCGTATACGGCCAGAGGGGAACATACCAGCTCTACGTGAGGGATATACGCCCCTTGGGCAAGGGCGCTCAGGCCAGAGCGAAGGAAGAGCTTAAAAAACGCCTTCAGGAAGAAGGGCTCTTCGAGCAGAGGTTCAAGCGTCCGCTGCCTGCTTATCCGATGAAGGCAGCCGTCGTGACTTCGTCGTCGGGCGCTGCCGTCCAAGATGTGATAAAAGTGGCCAGCCACCGCTTTCCGCAGTGCGAGATCGTGGTCGTGCCGTGTTTGGTCCAGGGCCTGGAGTCGCCCGAGGAGATCGTAAGGGGCCTGCGCATCGCCGGAGGCATAGAGGGCGTAGAGGTAGTGCTCTTGGTGAGGGGTGGCGGGAGCAGGGATGACCTGAACCCCTTCGATGACGAGCGGGTGGTGAGGGCCATTAGGAGCGTTCCGGTACCCCTCATTACCGGGCTTGGACACCAGATAGACCTCACCCTTTCGGATCTCGCTGCCGATGTCCACGCTCCGACCCCTTCGGCCGCCGCGGAGATGGCTTTCCCAGATCGGATGGAGTTGCTGCGGCGCCTCGAAGCCATGGAAAGGAACGCCTCCTTCTGCCTCGAAAAGAGGATCGAGCGCATTGAGAGTGAACTCGCGAGGTTGGAGGAAAACCTTGTATCGACTTGCTTAAGGGACCACGTAGAAACGGACGAGCGCTCGGTGCAAGATGCCCTCTCCAGGCTGAATTACGCTGTCGAGGCGCTCCTCTTTGAAGCCGAAGGCAGGCTGGCCGAAAGCGCTGCCTCTTTGAACGCGCTGTCTCCGCTTAAGGCCTTTGGCAGAGGGTGGGTGACTTGCCTGGACGCCGACGGGCGCGTCGTGACGCAGGCCTCCGATCTGAAAGTCGGCGATGAGGTGAAGGTGCAGTTTTCCGACGGCGACGCGGCGGCGAATGTGCGCGAGATCGTACTCCTCCCGCACTGGTTGAGGGAGGTGAAGGCGTGCTCCCCGAGCCTATCGAGTGGAGAGGAGAAGCCTTAGAGCTGCTGGACCAGAGGAAACTGCCCTGGGAGATATCGTATTATCGCTGCGAAGATGCCGAAGGCGTGGCGAAAGCGATAGAAGATATGGTCGTGCGCGGAGCTCCAGCCATAGGGATAGCCGCAGCCTACGGAGTCGCTCTGGCGGCTTCGAAGGGAAAGGAGGCGGCTTTGAGGGCGATAGAGCGCCTCTCCCGGACGCGCCCTACAGCGGTGAACCTCTTTTGGGCCATGGAGAGGATGAAAGAGGTCGTAATGGTTTCGAGCGACGGAGAACTGTCCTCGAGGAGCGAAGCTCTCGCCGTTTCCATACACAGGGAAGACGTGACGACGAACCGAGCCATAGGGAGGCATGGGGAAGTTCTTCTGCCTGCCGAGGCTTCTGTCTTGACGCATTGCAACGCTGGCGCTTTGGCCACGGGCGGATACGGCACGGCCTTAGGGGTGATCCGCGCTGCCAAGGAAGCGGGCAAGAGCGTTAAGGTCTTCGTGGATGAGACGAGGCCGCTGCTTCAGGGGGCGCGGCTAACGGCGTGGGAGCTCAAAGAGGACGGCTTCGACGTGACCGTCGTGTGCGATAGTGCCGCGGCCTTCGTCATGAGGAAGAAGACGATCGATGCCGTTATAGTGGGGGCCGACCGCATAGCGGCCAACGGCGATGTGGCGAACAAGATCGGCACGTTGGGCCTCGCCATAGCGAGCTCGCACTTTGGCACGCCCTTTTACGTGGCCGCACCGAGGAGCAGTATAGATGTACACGTTCCTTCAGGCGAGGCGATCCCGATAGAGGAGAGAGACCCCGAAGAAGTGCGCTCTTTCGGTGGAAGGGCTATCGTCCCGCGAAATGTCTCGGCTTGGAATCCCGCTTTCGATGTGACACCGTCAGAGCTCGTCTCCGCCATAATAACGGAAGTCGGAGTTTTGCGCCCGCCTTACGGTGAAAGCATCGAGCGGGCTATGAAAGCCACTTAGGAGGTTTTTAGCCATGGAGGAGTTTCATATAGCAAATCCGGCACTGGCGGATCAGGGCGAGGA
>CAYTKB010000111.1:0-6498 GCA_964438265.1 uncultured Acetomicrobium sp.
GCCCAGTCGGTCAAATTCTGAATCCAAGATGGAAAATAGCTCTTCAAGTAGTCCTTTTTCTTGAAGCTTCTGCCTAAAACGTGTGAACGTAGTATCGTCAGGGACTGGATCTACAATGGATAACCCCAAGAAGCTTTGAAATGACAGCCTGTCTGCTATGGCTTCTACTAAGCCTCTGTCGGAGAGGTTAAACCACTGCTGCAAGAGGAGGGCCTTAAACATCATAAGGGGTGGATAGCTCGGACGTCCGTTTGAAGGGTCATATAGGCATTCCAATTTCTTTTCTATAGGAGACCAATCTATGAGATTATTAACTTTTAAGAAGTGATTTTTGGGAAGTCGTTCCTTTACGGCCTCACTAAAAAATGTCGCTTGATTCGATCTACGTCCTAACAAAGGCATAACCTCCTAAGCAGCTGTTAACTTCTTGAGTATTATGATACCATAAAGTAAGGAAAGATGGGGTTTTGCAGCAAACTCATAGGATGTGAGACGTGAAATGAAGTTAGGCGATGCTAATGTATATTAGGATAAGAGATCTGAGATCTAACCCCGAGTAAGGTGCAAGTACAAGTAAAGGAGGAAGAATGGAACAGAAACTTTTGGATCGTATCGAGATAAACCCCAAAGTTATGGCAGGTAAACCAGTAATTAAGGGTACGAGGATCCCGGTTAAGCTGATCTTAAGGATGCTCTCTCAAGGAATCTCCGCGGAAGAGATCCTTGAGGAATATCCGCACCTGACTAAAGTCGATGTTCAGGCTGCCCTCGCCTATGCTGCCGAGGCCCTTGCTGTAGAAGAAGTCTTCCCTTTAGCAAAAAGCGAATGAAGTTTCTGGTCGATGAAAATGCTGGCCGGAGTATCGTTCGTCACCTTAGATCTTTAGGGCACGATGTTGTCTCAATTCAAGAGTGCTGTCCGGGGATCGAGGACTTGGAGGTATGTGTCAGGGCTAATTGGGAGGGACGGATAATCATTACCATTGACAAGGACTTTGGGAAATTGATCTTTTAGGAACGATTGCCAAACAGAGGGGTTATACTTCTCCGACTGCGGGATGAAAGGGCAATCAATAAGGTTCGAGCAATCTCTAAACTTCTGACCAGTTACGAGGAGAGATTGTTAGACCATTTTATAGTTGTCTCTGAGACTGGCATAAGGATCAGGCCATTGTCATAATCTAAGACTGGGCGATGAAGCTGCTAAAAAGAATGCCGATGTTCACGATTTATACTGCACCTCGGCTAAAAAAACGCTGAAAAGATGGGAAGGTCATAATAGTCAAAGACGGCAAACCCGTTGACAAGCTGGCTCCAATTGCAAATTTGGACTTGCAGCCTTTTCCTGGAAGCACTAAAGGGAAGGTTACCGTCGCTTTAGATTTTTGATGCGCCGTTGCAAGGCCGACTGCCTTCAAAGGAAGTTCACCCTTTTAGGGCGGGAGGATGACAGTGGAAAATAGGCGCAGAAAATGCCTGAAGGACGATGGGTTGGGAGTGGGTGAATTTTGACGATGTCGACGAGTCCAAGTGCCAAAAGCAGGAAAGGGAGGGAAAGGGCTATTGTCGTTACTGGGTGCGTTGGACGGCGGAAAGGACCTCAACAACGGAAACGACATCGGAAGCGTTGCTGAAAACACAAAAAGCAAAGACCTGACCCTGAGACTACGAGCCTTCTTTAATAATGAAGAGAGCAAAGTCAAACTGGCCTTTCTCATCGGGTCTTTTGCCAAGGGCACGGCAAGGAAGGATAGCGATGTCGATGTCGCTGTGCTCTTCGGCAGCAGTCCTGATATAGAAGATATCCTCGAGCTAACGGAAAGGCTATCCCTGCTTCTAAAGAGGGATGTCGATTTGGTCGTCCTCGATACCGCTGGACCTGTCATCAAAATGCAGGCCCGGAAAACCGGTATATTGCTGCGGGCAGACGAAGGCGCCTACGAGGATTTTTTTGTCTCTACGATCAACGAATATGACGACCTGAAATGCTTGCGCAGGGAAGCGGAAGAAAGTGTCTTGAGGAGGCGAATCTATGCCTGACAGAGACGTAGTCCTCGCAAAGGTGGCCTCCATCCAGAAATGCCTTGAAAGGATCAAGGAAGTGATCTCTTTAAATCCTGACAGTCTCGACGATATCGACAGGCAGGATATTTTTGTCCTGAACTTGCAACGAGCCATTCAAGCCTGCTTGGAACTCGCGGTCTATGTCGTCGCTTCTGAAGCTCTCGGGCTTCCCGAGACCGCAAGGGGAACCTTCACTCTACTGAAGGAAAGAGCTGTTATAGATCCTGAGACTGCCTCGAAGATGGAGAAAATGGTGGGCTTTCGGAACATTGCAATCCATAATTACAGGCCCTCGATCTGGAGATTCTGAAGTCTCTCCTATCGAACAACCTGAAAGATCTTGAAGATTTTTATGTGGTCGTTTTGCGTCACTTCGGATTCTTGGGAGAAGGGAAGGCATAAAGAAGCCGCTTGCGCGGGCGCCGCAGCGCTTAAACATATTCGGTTCATGCATGTGCAGCTGAAGACGGAGCAAGGTGGCATAGTAAAGAACTATTATTTGAGCCTTAAGGCGTTGGGTAGGTGCTTGCGGCAAAAGGAGCAGTTAGATCTTGTGTCTGGAAATGGATTTTGTGTGCTAATATAG
Source organism: uncultured Acetomicrobium sp. (assembly GCA_964438265.1). Lineage (GTDB taxonomy): Bacteria > Synergistota > Synergistia > Synergistales > Thermosynergistaceae > Thermosynergistes. The sequence continues at coordinate 2,651 of CAYTKB010000111.1, forward strand.
GTCGCAAATGGCGACAGTGTGGACAAAACACAAAAAGTAAAGGACTAACCCCAAGAGAGGTGGTAGTGAATTGCCTGCGCGAAGGGCAGATGTTTCGATGAGCTTTTCTGCTTTTGAGAACCCTATAGTGGATGATGTTCTGCTTATAGGGAGGAAGGCGCCCATCGGGCAAGAGGCCATGCGCAGGCTGATAAGCGCTATAGCTCCAGAGGAATACGAAATAGTGACGCTGGACCATCCGACCTTTGAGGCGGCATCGATAAAGAGAGCCTTGCTGAAGGCCATCCCAAAGGAAAAGCTGTTGCCCCTTCTCCTCGACGAGGGCGAAAGGTTGGCTACAGAAACGGCCATCGTGCGTGTCAGAGTCAGCTTTGCCGCCAGCATAAGCCGGGAGGTGGAGCTGTGATGATGAATCTCACGGTGGAGGACATTATGACGAGGGAGATAATCACCATAGCGCCATGCGAGTCCATAAAGAAAGCATCTGAGATCATGGAAGAGTATGGTATCGGATGTCTGCCCGTTATTGAGAACGGAAAGCTCGTGGGCATAATCACCTCCAGGGACATCAGGCGAACTCATCCCAATAGGCTTGTGGCCGATGCGATGACGAGAACGGTGATAACGGCAGATCCGAGCTGCTCTCTCTGGGAAGCGAAGGAAGCCATGGAACTCAACGGCATAGAGAAGCTTGTAGTGATCGAAGATGACGAAGTCGTCGGCTTGGTGACGAAGAAACTCCTCTACGGCGAACTGGGCAAGCATATGGACCTCTTGACGGGTTTCGAGCGAGCAGAATGCCTTCAGCATAGAGCTGTCGAGATGCTCCAAGAGGGGAAGGAAATAGCCATCATTTTTATAGACTTGGATAATTTTGGGGCTATAAACAAAGAGTTTGGCCACGTAAGGGGTGACGAAGTCCTTAGGCAGGCTGCACATATCTTTCGAGGCATCATAGACGAGGAGACGGATAAGATATACCGCTACGGAGGGGACGAATTTGCAGTGCTCTCCACCAAGAACGTATGGGAGGCCAAGGAATTGGCCAACAGGATGATAGCGCTCCTCTCCTCCTGGGGATGGCCCGTTGGGCTCAAGGTTACCGCCTCTGCGGGCGTGGCCGGAGGGCGTCGCAAGGTCGTTCGCTTTAACGGCAACTTAAACCATATAGTAGCTGACCTGATAAACATGGCAAGCCTCGCATCGACCAAGGCCAAGAGGGAGAAGGTACCAGTGGTCGTAGCAGAGCACGCTATAGACGTAGTTCCTGCGGCAGCTGAGTCTTCTTAACTGAACAAAAACGAAAAACCCATTGACAGAACAAGTGTCTTTGTGATATGAGGGCGTAAATAAAATTTATACATGCCATGGGGAAGCGATGAACCTCTGCGGATATGAGGCGGGCGCTGGTGCAGAGGGGAGCGAGTGGCGCGACCGACCCCTTAAAGTTGTGAGTGTTATTATGCTTTAAGGGGTTTTATTTCGTATATTTATATAAAAACTATGATGGTGATCTTATTGGGAAAAATTTTAAGATTTATGGTAAAATCTATAATTGTGGTGTTAAAAATTGGGTTCTACATTTTAATTGCCCCTCATTTTATCGTAATTGCTTATGGCGATGCTGTAGATCCAAATACTCTTCCTCCCCTCTATGATCTTGAAACAATGCTTTGCGAAAGTTCTGAAGTCCTTTCTTCATTGGCCGCCCTTAATGAAAGTAGCTATATGTTGGAGTCAGAAAAACAAAAAATGGGACCAAAACTTTACTTTGGGGCCACTTATGGATACAATGATGAGCCAATAACAGAGACGTCCGATGAAAAGATTAATTACGAGAAATTAACGCTAAAGACTTGGGTATCTTTTCCTACACTCGGTACCTGGAATATCGAAAAGATCAATACCCTTAGGGCTGAACTTCGCAAGTTGGAAGGCGAAGCTCTTTATAAAAAGACAGTGGAAGCAAACCTGACCAGTTTAAGAAAAGCATACATAGTGGTTTGGTCAGAAAATCGAAGGGAACGCCTTATCAATGCTTTTCTCGAAGATGAAGCTAACGCCGAGAGGCTTCTTAAGGCCCGCGTCCAAAAGGGCTTACTTTTAGAGGCGAGCCGTCTTGAGCTTGTGTCTAATTTCAAAATGGCTCACCGCGACCTAAGGGATGTAGGGCTGAAGCGTTCCCAAGCTATGGGTGTAATTCGTCTGGCCACAAGTAAAAATTGGAGCAACTATGCTTCGTGCCCTGCCCCGACACTGCCCGGACCTATAGGGGATATCAAAGTTCTTTATTTAAACATAGAAAAGTTAGCGGATCAGTATTATAGAGAAAGATCCTTAAAATTGAAAGGGGAAATTGCAAAGCTTTCAGGCAAGCTGAATCAGGGCGGTAATATAGACATTGGCGTAGCTGCAGGTAGAGACTTTCCCGGTTCAACTGGATCAGGCGTTTATGTTTCCGCGACCATTGCAAATCCATTTTCATCCATTGGCAGTGAGAATGATCCGCAAAAGCTTGCTGCTGAAGAGGCGGTCAAAAAAGAAAGGCAGGAAGAAATAAGTTCTCGTATGAAAATGGAAGAAGAATTGACCGGAATTTTACAGCTAAGGGAATATGCCTTGGAATCCATGAAGGCAAACGAAGAGCGCATCAAAGCTGCAACTGAAGCTGTTAGGGAAAATGGGCTTCGCTATGAAAAGCTTCCGGGAGGTGCCTTCGAACTGCTCGTTAAGAGTCGATATGATTACATGAGATCAGCCCTGGATCTCATAGATGCCCAAAGCCTTTTCCTGCAGACAGAGGCAGAGCTGGCGGTTTATTCTTGTCCACCAGGCCTAAATGCAACTGAAAGTAAACCTTCGCGATATTTTCCTTTGACAGGAATAGCAAGTGCAGAAGACCCTGATTTAAGCGTTAATCAGACTCCCGATATACCCCTTCAATGCAATCTTTCTGCGTATATCTGGGACGCGTCTCCTCTGCTTAACCCTTTAACTCGCAGGGAAGAGCTGGACAAATTTGTTTCTGAGGGTTTTAGTAGGATGCTTTTATCCCTTAATGCTGAGCAGATAAAATATATAAAAACTCAGGAGGGAAAAGAAGCACTTACTGATGTGCTCGCACAATGTCTGCAAAGAGGAATAGCCGTGGATGCCCTTTTAGGGGAGCCATTGTGGTTGCAAGAGGAACATCGAAGGGACTTAACGGATATCATCAGGTTGTTAGGGGAATTTCCTTTCAGGGGGATTCATCTTGATATAGAACCGGATTCCTTGCCTAACGCTGAATTCAGAAGACAAAAGCTGGCCAATGATCTGATTGAAACAGTCAGGGAAGCCAAGAAATGTACCGATAAGCCAATATCATTGTCCATTCATCCCAGGTATTTGGAGGGCAATATTGGGGATCTTGTTTCTAAAGGCTTATCCGAAGCTGGAATAGAATACGTTGCTGTTATGATATATTCATCTAATTCACAAAGAACAACGGAGCGATTTGAACCAATCATGAAATGTTATCCGCACCTACGGTTAGGATTATCCCAAAGCGTTGAATCGACCCTATCAAATGCAGAAAGCTATGCATCGGCTGGCAAAAGGGCATTTAAGGAAGTTATTTTTGCTATCAACAGTAAACTTTGCAGATCGCAGTTTGCAGGAATTTTCGTGCAATCATGGGAAGAGTACAAGGAGATGAAGCTGTGAAAATCAGTTTCGAATCATCGAAGGGGAAAAACCCAGACTCAAGGAGCGGCCTTCGCATACCTTATGCACCTGCAAAAAGGGTTTTCCCCAAATGGCGATGGTATTTGGTTGTGTTAATAGTGTGTAGTCCATTAGTCTATATT
>CAYTKB010000112.1:0-6454 GCA_964438265.1 uncultured Acetomicrobium sp.
CTAAAATGGTTCTTGCGCCCTTGAACATCAAGGCTTCTTTCATGTCCACTTTGGATCGCCCTCTCTTTTGTGGTTCATTTACAACCGATGCCTTCTTGGTTTCCCCATTATTTTACAGAAGATTTACTCTGCAAATCGCTCCGCATCCCTCAAGAATGGCCCGCCTTTCTCCATGGTTTTAATTTTCATCGATAGTTTATCATAAGGTTTGTTCTATTCCATGCCCTAAGGTAAGGGTGAACTGTTGACAAATTTGCTTAACTGACTATTATAAACGTTGCGAGATGCAAGATCTCAGCAGTATGAGGATTAAAACCTAAAAAGACAGGAGCAAGGATATGCCTTACCCAGAAAGGGTTGGTTCGCAGAGGGCAAAGTATCTCAAGGTGACCGGATGTGTGGCCGCCATGGAAGTGCTTAAAGCAGATCCTAATGATCCTGCATCCAAACATACTTCTATAAAAATTTTAGCTCCAAGACTATACGTCTTATTATATAATGTGTAAGAGTGGTTATTTAGCAAGTAAAATAATAAAAGGGGGTATGGTAGATGAAGAGAAGCCTCAAAGTGCAGTTCATGGTTATGGTATTTATGGCTGTGGCGTTGATGGCCTCGGTGGCGTTCGCTCAGAATGAGTCGCTGGAAACATATATCTCCATAAATCCTCTTTTTGTAGACGGCAAGCTCGTGGAGGATAACGTGGTCTATGTGGACTCTGTTTACTTAGAAGGGACTGTCGCATCTGATACGGGGATTGTTTCGCTTCGATGGAGGAGTGACCGCGGTGGGGGTGGAAACGTACAGCTATTCATTGGGAAGTTCGGTGAGACCAATTTGAACGGCAAGTGGCGTATTCCCAAAGTGCCATTAGCCATGGGTGCAAATACGATCACCATAGAGGCAAAGAGCGTAAATGGCAAGCTTTTCTCTAAGCAGGTGACTATACATCGTCGTTAAACCTGTAAGCGCGCTTTAAAGAGTATGAAACTCTTAGCTTGTAGTGCTTGTCGAGGTTGCCACGTAATAGATGGGGGTTGCCCTGGTTTGTCATAAGATACCGTGGGCAACCCCCATCTGCATTAGGTAAACTTAGTTCTTTCTTTGGCACATATTAGCGTGTGATCTTATTTCTTAATATCTGCCCATCAGCAAGTTGAAGGAGGATCTCGAAATTCTCCGGCGAAGTGCCAAATTTCCCGTTATCTGCAAGCCACAGGTGCAGTTCCGTCTCACCAATAACATCCATTCTAAAAGATCCATCCATGTCAGAAAGGATGTTCCCAGAAGCGGTCCTGGTCACCACGATGTTCCAAGTTCCGTTGCCTGGGATGGTGTCCCAGGTTCCACTTTCACCGTCGAGGGCCTGAATTGTGATGCTTTCAATCGTGCCTTTTATGCCGCGTAACTCGAGTTTGACATGGGCATCAGGATTCGCGTCTGCCGATGCAAGAAGCGTTGAAATCTCACCCTTCGGGAGGTAGTTCTTGGGGCCTTTGCCTAAGTATTTCGCGCGAATCTTATCTGAAAGCTGCGGAGCCGTGGCTGATTCGGTATCTCTGGTAACCGATCGCTCAAAGATTCGGCCATCGCTCATAACCACGATGACCTTGTATGCTACGTCACCTTCGACGATAGTGCCATTATCAGAAATCCATAGGTTAAGATTTTTTCTGCCAGAGACAGGTATCGAAACAGAGCCGTTGCTTGCATTCAAGACTTTGCCCGAGGCGTCCGTCACCGCAACTAGCCATTTGCCATTTCCAGGAATCGTGTCCCACTCCGTTGCGCCATCGTCGCCCCTGACAACGATGTGAACGATGGTCCCGCGGGCAGAAAGTTCTGTTGCGATCTTCCAGTCAGCCTTTCCATCGCTTTTGAGCAGTTCGTTCCTGGAGGTCAGGTCTCCTTTCCCTGGAGCCTGCAATACAACATCGAGGATGCCTTCCTGCGATACTATACCGGTTGTTTCCTCTCGCACAGCTACTTTGCGAAGAGTCGTCCCGTCGTTAAATTTCACAATGACTTCGTACTGGGTTCCGCCCTTGGCAATGGAACCGTTATCTGCAACCCACAGGTCCAACGTCGTATCGCCTTCGACGGCGAACTTCACGCTTCCGTCTGGCTTATTGCGCATTTCGTTGCCCTTAAAGACTGCCACAGCCCAGGTGCCGTTGCCTGGCACAGTGTCCCATGCAGAAGATGTGCCGTCAACGTTGCGGATGACGATTTCCTCTACGACAGAAATAGCGTCGAATCGGATGCGAAAATGTGCATCCTTGACGCCATCTGTTTTTATGGTCTCCCCGCGCTGCACTACATCTTTGTCTCCGATGCCATAGAGGACAGCCGAGATCTTATCCTCTACTTGAGGTACTTGGGGCTCGGCTGGCTTCGCAGCTAAGACTTCTGGCCTGGCGGCAACGGTGGTCTTTGCAGTTGCAGTGCTGCCGTCGATAAAGGAAACGGTAATCTCATATTCTCTCTTTTCAGAGAAAGCCGTTCCATCGTCGGCGACGTAGACGTCAAGAGTCACATAGCCGAGAAAGGGGCGGGCCGAGAGTGTCCCCGAGAGCGTAGTCAAGGTTTCGCCCTGACCGTCTTTAACCACCATAGCCCATAAGTCATTACCCGGAATCGTATCCCACCCTCTGTCGGTGCCTATCGCTTTGAGGCTTATCCCAGTAATTGCGCCAAGCCCTTTGATGGATACGACAAAGTGTGCATCGGGCATTTTGTCGGGAGAGAGGTCTTCCTTCATGCCAAGGACATCGGAAGCCATATCCTGGAAGGTGAAACTCTGTATCTCTCCCTTTGCAGCGAAGGCCGGCCGCGCACATGCTATAAGCACCGCAAGCAATGGAAGAAAGAGGATAAACTTTGCCGGTCTCTTCATTTGCGATCCCCCCTTAATTTAAATCCATACTCATGCTTAATTATTATTATGTAAGCATTATACCACGATCTGTTGTATGTAATAAACCTCTGCATGCAAACCAAGCACTGGGCAGGACTTGCCCAGGCGAAAACGAACGTATCGTAGGCCACGGCGGCTGCTGTGCTATGATTGCCCAAGACCGTATTTTAGGTTACAAAGGCGCCCTTGGCGGGCAAGCATGTCTGCCAAGGGCGTAAAGACGGACCCCAGCAGTGTAAAGGAGAAGGAGCGAAATGATCGAGCGTCACGTGCATCTATTGGCCACAGGCGGGACAATCGCCACGGTCTACCAGCCTGATCTTCAAGGTTTAGCGGCAGGTTTGAGCGGGCAAGAGCTCATGGTGGAACCACCTCCCGGGGTTGAAGTGATCGTAGAGGACTTTTCACGCGTAAACAGCACTTACATTACCCCGCGGGACATGCTCGGTCTATCTCGCCGAATCCGGGCAATCTCCACTGCTAAAGAAGCAGATGGCATCGTCGTAACCCACGGCACCTCTACCATGGAAGAGACGGCATTTTTCTTAGACGTCACCGTGCCCAATCCCATACCAGTGGTGCTCACCGGCGCCCAGCGAGCCGCTGCGGAACCCTTCCCCGACGGTCCAGCCAACCTCTCGGCGGCGCTTGAAGCGGCTTCATCTCCATTGAGCCGAGGGAGAGGAACGCTTTTGGTCTTCGCCGGCGAAATACATGCCGCACGAAGCGTCCGCAAGGAGCACACGTCAAATCTCAAGGCCTTCGGCTCCGGCGATGCGGGCCTGCTCGGCCAGGTGGACCCAGGTGGCATAGTTTACTTCAGAGATATCGAAGAGACGAGAAAGCTTTCCGTCGAAGCGATCGAGGAAAACGTGGACCTGGTATCGTTCGCCGCAGGCATGGATGCGCGATACATCGAGACCTCGATCGCGCGCAAAGCGGCGGGTTTAGTGATTGAGGGCGTAGGCATGGGGAACGTCAACGAGGCATTTTATCGAGGCATCAAAGCTGCGCGAGAGCGCGGCATGGTCGTGGTTGTGGTCTCGCGCTCCCCCAACGGCCGGGTGCTGCCGCGCTACGGCTACGCCGGCGGCGGCGCTTCCCTGGCCCGCGAAGGCGTCATCTTTGGTGGATGCTTAAGCGCCGCCAAAGCGCGGCTCCTCCTCATGATAGGCTTGGGCGCAGGGCTCAAAGAGCCCGAGTTGGCAGAGCTCTTCGCACAATACTGACCAGCAAATTTCGCCCCATCCAAAGCCTAAATCCGCACAGGCTTAAATCCGCCGCATCTGCCTGCCCCGCAAGAGAGTGGGCCTGGAAGCGAGAGCATACAAGGGATGGATGGAAAGTCAGGTGAGACTAAGAAACACAAAAAGTAAAGACCCGATCCCGAGGTTCAACCTTTAACTACAGCCAGAGGCCGGAGGCGGGCGACCTTTCGGCTGATGCCAGCGCGCTCTACCACATCGACCACCCTTGAGACGTCTTTGTACGCCTCGGGAGCCTCTTCCTCTACGGTCTTCATGTCCTCAGCCATTACGACCACGCCCTGCCTAGCGAGGCTTTTTACCACCGAGGCGCCGTCTGTGGCCTTCCTCGCAGCGTGTCTGCTCATGACGCGCCCGGCCCCGTGGCAGGTCGAAGAAAAGCACTCCTCGGCCGCGAGTTGGGTGCCCACCAGGAGATAGCTTGCCGTGCCCATGCTGCCCGGTATGATGACGGGCTGGCCCACCTCGCGATACACGTGAGGAACCTTGGGATGACCTGCCGGCAAAGCGCGCGTGGCACCTTTTCTGTGGACGCAAAGCTTTTGGACCCTTCCATCCACGGCGTGCTCCTCGATGTGGGCCATGTTGTGGCTCACGTCGTAAAGCAGCCTGAGCTCACACCCCGGGAAAAACTGCGCAAAGGCGTTCCTCACGAAATGAGCTATGACCTGCCTGTTGGCCATGGCAAAATTGGCCGCAGCCTGCATGGCGCCGACATACGCCTGCGCCTCTTGAGAGGTGAGCGGAGTGCAGCACAATTGCCTGTCGGGCACCAAGACGCCATACTTCCTCATCGCCCTGTTCATCACCTCTATATAATCGGTGCACACCTGATGTCCTAAGCCACGGCTTCCGCAGTGGATCATGATGGCCACCTGATTCGGTCTCATGCCGAAAATGGCCGCCACTTGAGGGTCGTAGATTTCGTCCACGCGTTGGATCTCGAGGAAGTGGTTGCCCGATCCCAGCGTGCCGAGCTGGCGAAACCCCCTCTCCAGCGCCTTGTTTGAAACGGCATCGGGTCTCGCAGAAGTGAGCTCTCCGCCCTCTTCTATGTGCCCCAAGTCAGCCTCCACGCCGTAACCGCGCTTTACAGCCCACCGAGCGCCTTGGGCTAGCACGTCCTTCAGCTCTTTTTCCTTCAGGCGCAAGGCGCCGGAAGAACCCACGCCGGAAGGGACAGCCTTAAACAAGGCGGCCGCCAAGAGCTCAAGCTTCGAGGCGATCTCCTCCACACCCATATCCGCAAGCATCAGGCGGACGCCGCAAGATATGTCGTAACCCACTCCCCCGGGAGAGACAACCCCTTCGTCCATGGAGAAAGCGGCGACTCCCCCTATGGGAAAGCCGTATCCCCAATGTATGTCCGGCATGGCGTAACTATATCGCTGAATGCCAGGGAGGCAAGCGACATTGGCCACTTGAGCTAACACATTTTCCTCCTCTAAGTGCCTTAAAATGTAGTCGTCACCGTATACGAGGCCGGGGACGTTCATCCCTTCGCGGCTTCCTTTAGGTAATATCCACCTCATCTCTCCGAATGGGCGCAACTCGATACCCATTTCCTCCACCTCCATCCGAACGATACTCGATCATGTATTCTATTATGCGCGAGGTGATGCTCGATGTCACGCAAAGTTCGCGTCATTTCAAACTATTGGACCGACTACGTACGCTCCCACGGCGGCGACTTCCGCATAGAAATGGCAATTACAATAGCTGGGTGATGAAATGCCTACAGGGGCCCGGTGGGCCTCTTGGGAAAACCCGAATCGCAGGAAGGTTATGAAGCCTGTCCCGTAGAGGGGAATGGCGATCTGACCTGCTGGGTTCACGAGGAGGTCATAGATTACATCGAAAGCCATCCGCTGCCCAGGGAAGGTTTTTATCTCTTCTATAACGATATGGCCGGACGCGTGCGATTTGAGATCTCCGATGAGTGAGGCTCACACGTCGAGAAATACTCTAAAGCAAGGACGCGGAAGGCGGGTGAAGTGTGCTCCGCCGAAGGTCGCAGCCTTTACGTCTCTCTTGCGCTTTGGAGGAGGAATTAGCTTTCCTCGAGATTCCAGCCTCCATGTCCCTTCGTCAACGCTCACGACGGAAGGGAGAAAGATCTTCCCTTTGGCATCGTAGATGTAAATGAGCTCGTTCAGCCATACTATGGCCAGATCAAGCCCATCGGTTCCCTCAAGCGACAATGCGCAATCCTCGCCGTCGCCCGAGGGTTTATCGCTAAACATGACGCTATATAAGGCAAGCACCGCTTCTTTG
>CAYTKB010000113.1:0-6401 GCA_964438265.1 uncultured Acetomicrobium sp.
TTCCCTCTCTTCGTCTTGCACGGAAGCGGTGATTTTACGAAGGGCCTCGCTGAGGAATTCGCCCTCCCCAGCAGCTCTCCAAGCCTTACAGGCAGCTTCTATTCCTCTCACGGACCTACTACCTCTGCCATGAGGACTTCGCCGGGTTGTCTGGTGCGGACAAAGATCTCTTGAGGAAGCAGGAGGCGTAGACCAAAGCGATATACGGGCATTGTCCTGAGTTCAACGCCGGCGATCACCATGCCAGAGACATCTTGATCCGTCGTGAGGTGCCGCTGCGCGAGCTTGCTCAAGACGGTACCAAATAGGTGAGCACACAGCAGCGCTATCAGCACCGAAAGCCAGCTCAGGTAGCCAGTGGCAAAAAGTAGGACGATAAACGTCACAGCCGAAAGCGTATTGGTCACCACGATGGTAGTACCGCAGCGTGGGTGTACAGCCAGGTCTCGCTCGCCGTTTTTAAGGCGCTCAAGGCCTTCCCTCGCCGCTGCCAAAACTATATACGGATCATCTACACCCTTGAGGGAAAACCCTTCATCGTAAGCCAACCCTGCCACATTTGTGGTGCCGAAATGCTCCTCTATCACATTGACCGTGGCATGTTCGAGCGCATGATTCCTCCTCACGCGCCGGTTGAAGAGCACCTTTAACAGTTGCCCCGGCCCCAAGACCAACCACAAAAGCGAGTGCGCCGCAAATCCCAAAGGCACAAAGACGAAGAGAAAGACCAAAAAGAAGATCACGAGGAGGAATCCAACCCATGGAGCAAAGAGGAGCAACAAAATTAGGAGGATAAAAAACGGCATAGATCTATTTAACGCTCCTTTCTCTGATTCGTTCGGCAGAGAAGAAACGGGGTGGCTCCTGCCACCCCTCAACCGGCCTTCCCAACTGCTGGGCGAAAGGAGGCGTCATTTGTCCCTTCCGCCCACCATGCCCCTGAATACCAACAAGCGCATGAGCTGGGCGGCAGCCATCACGGTGGCAGCCACATACGTCAGAGCCGCTGCGCTCAACACCGAGCGGGCAGCCCCTACTTCGTCAGCCATCAAGACGCCGGAGTCAGAAAGCAGGCGCAGCGCTCGATTGCTCGCATCGAATTCCACGGGCAGTGTAACCAAGTGGAATACGAGCACGCCCAAGAAGAAGAGGATCCCCACATCCATCAGGAGCGGCGACCTAAAGAGCAATCCTATAAAAAACAGGGGAAAGGCTAGCCCCGACCCTAAACTGGCCACTGGCACGATGGCGTTCCTGATCTTCAGCGGCGCATAAGAAGAAGCGTCCTGTACGGCATGCCCAACCTCGTGGGCTGCGACGCCGATGGCGGCGATGCTGGGGCTGTCGTAAACTGACTGCGACAGGCGCAGCACTTTTTGTTTTGGATCGTAATGGTCGGTGAGATTCCCAGGTATCCGCTCTATGGCCACATCGCGTAGTCCAAAGCGATCGAGGATCGCCTTGGCCGCATCCACCGCCCGTAAGCCACGCCGAGCATAGACGGTCGAATAGCGCTGAAATGTGCCATGAACTTTAGTCTGAGCCCAAATGGCCAATATCAGCGCCGGTATCAGCAATATAAAAGTTGGGTCGAAGAAAAATGGGTAATACATCTCTATTCACACCTCCACTTTCGCAGATGCCCAAAAGCACCACTATTGTAGCTGACATAGCCAGCACATGCAACACCGGCCAAATTGCCGAATCTTGCAGCCCTCGCAGGAGACGACACTTCAATACCCACGACAACCAGGCAAATATCAGGGCGTGCCCCTACACCTTCTGTCGTTTAAGGGCATAAAAGGCAGCTATGGCATCTACAACCCTCTCCTGCTCGTCAACAGTTAGCTCTGGGAAAATAGGAAGGGCCAAGCTATCCTTGCTCAACGCTTCGGCCTCTGGGAAATCCCCTTCGCTGTAACCCAAATATTTGAAGCACGGCTGCAGATGGAGAGGAAGCGGGTAATAGATCTTGGTCTCAATATCTCGTTCCGCCAAAAAACGCTGGAGCTCATCACGTCCCCTCACTCTAACTGTGTATTGATGAAATATGTGACAATTGCCTTCGAGGACCTCGGGCGGCCTTACGACTTCCAAAAGGCCTTTCTCCGTCAGCAGCATGCCGTAGCGATCTGCAAGGAGGCGCCTCTCTTCGTTCCATTCCTCCAAATGGCGCAGCTTAACACGTAGGACAGCCGCTTGAATCGAGTCGAGGCGACTGTTTATACCCATCTCTTCATGCAGGTAGGCGTGGTCGGCGCCATGAAACCTAAGGCGGCGAAGCCTGCTTGCGGCATCGCCTTTTTTGCATGTGACCATCCCTCCGTCACCATAGCAACTCAAATTCTTTGTGGGATAGAAAGAAAAGCAGCCGAAATCGCCCGCCGCTCCAGCCCTAAAGTATTCCCCTCCGCTCCTGCGCCAACTCCCGAAGGCTTGAGCTGCATCCTCAACGAGGGCCACGCCAAGCTCTCGTAAGCGAGGAATGACTGTCTCTAGGGGAACCATCTGGCCAAAAAGGTGAACCGGGATGAAGGCTTTGGTGCGTGAAGAAACGCGCTCAAGAGCCCTTTCGACATCGATGTTATACGTCCTCGGATTTATGTCTACAAATACCGGCCTGGCCCCCAGCCTTGCGATGCAACTGGCTGTAGCGAAAAAAGAATAAGGCGTTGTTATGACTTCGTCACCCTCGCTGACATCTAAGGCCATAAGAGCCAAAAGCAGGGCATCGCTCCCGGAGGAACATCCTACCGCATGAGGCACTTCCAAATACATGGCCGCCTCCTCCTCGAAGGCCTCCACGTCCGGGCCCAAGATGAAGGCCTGAGAGGCTAAGACTCCATCTATTGCCTCTTTTATCTCTTTCTCGATCCTGGCGTAGTTGCGCCTCAAATCGAGGGATGGAACGCGTTGCCCTATCTCGCTTTCGGTTGATGCTTTCACGACCTCCACCTCCGCCTGTATCTCCTGATCTATTATCACCGTTAGGCCATATCCGCGCTCATAATAGTATATAATGCCAACATGAAGAGATTGGCAGTCCTTCTTCTTTCTATAGGGACTTTAGTATTATACGGTCATGCAATAGCCGGTCTGGGCGGGTACCTCTGGGGAGACGGGAGGCCCTTCATGATCGCTTATGGCTTGGTGGGGGGCACAGCGACGGCCATAGCAGCCCTGTTCGTATGGAAACTCTATTTAAAGGAATTGGAATCATCCTGCATTAAGGGCAAGGAGGGGGAAAATGACTCGCGATGAAGCAGACGGCCTGATATTCGACATCGATGGCGTTCTCGTGGATGTGAGCCTGTCATACCCCATGGTCATAAGGACGGCCATACAGTGGGCTTGGCGCTTCCTTCTGGGACGCCAGGTGGATAAAACGGCCTTTAGAGATGAACACCTCCTCATTTCCAAGAGACACCCGGCTTTCAACGACGACTACGACACAGCTTGGGCCCTGCTCTGTGCCGCGGCCTCCACAGGTGAAGAGAGCTTAAGAGCAGCTTTCCCATCGCCCAAAAAATGGGAGGAAGAGCTCGCACGCTTTCGCGGCGACGATATTGCTTCGTGGGTCAAAGAACGCTTCGGCGAGGCAGTGCCCAGGGAATCCATGAGAAGGCTGTGCCAGGAGTTGTATTTCGGCCAAAAGGACATGAAAGAGATCCTCGGCGAGGAGCCGCGGTGGGTAAGGATAAAGGGGCTTTATCGCCTGGAGCGGCCGATGGTCCAATTTCACTGGAGGGATTTACCCCTCCCAGTTGGCATATACACCGGGCGCCCCCTATCGGAATGCAGGTTGGTTTTGAGGCTGTTGAATTGGGAAGATCTGCCTCGTAGCCATATGGTGACTTTGGATGACGGAGTCTTAAAGCCTTCTCCCAAGGGGCTCGAGTTGCTCTGTAAAAGGCTTTTCGTATCGAACCCGCTATACTTCGGCGACGCGGAAAGCGACAGGGAGTCGCTTCGACGCTTCGGCCGGGGAAAATTCATCGCCATAGGTCCCTTTTTAAAAGACGATCCCCTTAGTTTTCCTGACGTTCAGAGCGCCCTCATCTCTTTGGGCTTCATGCGATCCAGATGAAGCTCCACAAAGGACCAATCGGGGCTTTTCGTTATCTCCTCCCAAGAGACCACGCTGGTCCCCCTCTTCTGCACGACCAAGCCGGCGGCCACCGTGGCCAGCTCGCAAGATGCCTCCCAGCTCCAGCCAGACCCCAAGGACAGCGCGACGGCCGCGACGACCGTGTCACCGGCACCTGAGACATCGAAGACCTCCCGCGACCTGGCAAGAAAGCGATGCCACCCGCTCGTTGTGGCCAAAATCATCCCGTCTTCTCCTAACGTCATTATCAACGCTTCGAGTTCGAACGCCTCTCTGAGCTTCATCGCTGCGGCCGCCTGGTCTTCGATGGCAACAAGTTGGGAACCTACAAGCGCCTCCGCCTCACTCCTATTGGGGGTCATCACGGTGGCGCCACGATAAAATTCCCTGTGTTGCGGTTTAGGATCCACTACCACTGGCACGCCCCTCTTTTTGCCTATCTCTATGCAGCGCTTCGCCACATTGGGCGTAACGACCCCTTTGGCATAGTCAGAGAGGACGAAGACATCGGCCTCTATAGTTTCAAGCGCAGCGATGATCATTTCTTCTTCTTCGGGAGCGAGAGGATGGACCTTCTCCCAATCCACGCGCACAACCTGTTGGTTCTGGACCACTATCCTGGTCTTTCTGGTTGTGGGGTTTTTCCTCAAGAAAGGGCCTACTACCGAGGCGCCGCGCGCTTCTATGAGCTTCAAAAACTCCCTGCCGAGGGCATCATCGCCCGCGAAAGTGAGGAGTTTCGCCACACCCCCCATCGCAGAGACGTTAGCAGCGACGTTGGCAGCGCCGCCCGGCCTGAGCTCTTCGCCTTCCACTGCTACGACCGGCACCGGCGCCTCGGGTGACAACCTCGTAGCTTTCCCCCATATATAATGATCCACCATGCCGTCGCCTACTATAGCCACGGTACACGATGGCGCGAGGTTTTGTTTTTGCATCATCTCACCTCTTGCAGATCCAAAAGCAATCCCATATAAGCCTCCCAGGCTACGGCCAGCGGAAAGAGATCCTCGGGGACATCGTATTTGGGATGATGAAGGCCATACTCGACGCCGGTCCCCATTATGCAAAAACACGAGGGAACGAGCTGAGAATAGAAGGCAAAATCTTCCCCGGCAAAAAGCGGCCTTTCCATAATCATGACATTTTCCTCGCCCAAAAGGGATTTGGAAAGCTCTAAGATGCGTTCAGTCAAGGCTTCATCGTTAATAGTAGAAGGACAATAGGGCATATACTCCATAGTGCCCATTACGCGAAAGGCCTTAGAGATGGTCGGCACAACCTCCTCAAGCCGTTCCCGCAAGTAATCGCGCGTATCAGCGTCAAAAGCCCTCACTGTGCCCCATAGGTGCACCCGCTCCGGTATGACGTTGTAGGCCTCACCAGCTTCAACTCTGCCGAAAGAGATCACCGCAGCCTTCATGGGGTCTATCTCTCGGTTGGTCAGGCTTTGCGTCGCCAAAAGCAGCTGCGCCATAGCGATGATGGGGTCGACCACAAGGTGGGGCTCTGCCGCGTGGCCACCCACACCCTGCATCTCGATGTGCATTTGGTCGGAAATCGCCGTCACGGGACCTGAACGGGTAAACAGCTTACCATAGGGATAATGAGGCCAATAATGAAATCCGAGGGCCATTCCCACGTCGAACCGCTTTATCAGGCCTCCCTCAACCATAGACTTGGCGCCGCCCATTCCCTCCTCGGCAGGCTGAAAGACGAAGACCACAGGTCGGGCGAGGTCGTCCTGATGGCGCGAAAGGAGCGTGGCCGCCCCGATGAGCGTAGCCATATGGGCGTCGTGACCACAGCCGTGCATAAGGCCGGGCATACAAGAAGCGAAGGGAAGATCCGTGCCTTCCTCCAAGGCCAGGGCGTCCATGTCGGACCTCAGCATCAAGGCAGGTTTTCTCAAATCCCCTCTCAACAGGCCGACAACCGATGTGCTCGTCCCAAGACCGGTTATTACCTCCATCCCGTCGAGGTCCGACAAGATCTGGACGATCCTGGCAGCCGTCACCCGCTCGTCGAAAGCTAACTCCGGAAACTGATGAAACTCCCTTCGCCACGCCACAACCTGTTGCGAAATCTCCTCCGCCTCATCCAACAACAGCGAACTTAGTATTTTGTCTCTTTGTTCTTCTCCCATGAATTACCTCCTTAAAGCGACTTCAACCACCTGTGAAAGACATTCGGCGCGCTCCACGGCTCAAGGCGCATTTGCGTGGCTACAGAGCGCCCTGCGACAAAACCATCGTCGCTCAGGCGGGCCTGGTCTTCTATGTCCCATACTCCC
>CAYTKB010000114.1:0-6388 GCA_964438265.1 uncultured Acetomicrobium sp.
GGTCGGGACATCTGGCAAGAGATGCGAACGCTCCTCGTCCATCACGGCCAAAGCCAGCATCTTGCCGCCTTCGATATAAGGTTTAACCTCACTTACGTTAACCGCTCCGGCGTCCACGTGTCCTCCGAGGATCGCTGGCACATTTGCACCGGCTCCCTCAAAGGCAACCTGGGATACTTTGATATCAGCAGCCTCTTCCAGCAGTCTGACTGCTATGTAGTCGTCACCCCCCAGGCCGGAATTGGATACAGTAACTTTCCCTGGATTTTTGCGAGCATAATCGAGCATTTCTTCCATACTTTTAAAGGGGCTGTCGGCCCGAACTACTATAACTCCGGGGTCATAGATGACGTTGCAGCACGGCTCGAAGTCGTCCAGTGAATAATTCGTCTTTCGCATGACCGGAAACGAAACCACATTAGGTGTATTTGTCCAAGCCCAGGTATAGCCGTCGGGCTTGGAATGCGCCAGCTCCACAAAGCTTATCTCACCACCAGCACCAGGTTTGTTTACAATGACAACCTTCGCATCCAAAATCCTTTCCACATAAGGGAATAACAAGCGCGCTGTGATATCTGAACCTCCCCCTGCAGACCAACCTATGATCATATTGATGGGTTTAGATGGCCAAGTCTTTTCCGCCGCACTCAGAGATGAACAGAAAATGAGGACCGCCACAACGACCAAAACCATACGACTAAGAGCGCGCCAAGACAACTGCTTCACCTCCTCGCCGAAATAGATAGGTCGGCGCCCGAAGTTGCGCCGACCTCCATGAAATATCTTTCACTTACCAAGGACTCTGCTTATACATCTCCTCTAAGTCATTGTAAATCTGCATCATGAACTCTTTGTACTCTGTGGGGCCCATATATTTGATGAGCTGGCTCGCTTCTTCTGCCTTCTTCTGGAAGTCGGGATCATCCAGAACCTGTTTCACGACTGCGGCCATCTTATCGATGATCTCTTTTGGCGTTCCCGCCGGCGCAGATATCCCGCGCGCAGACCCCGAAACTACGTTATAGCCGAGCTCTTTGAAGGTCGGGACATCTGGCAAGAGATGCGAACGCTCCTCGTCCATCACGGCCAAAGCCCGCATCTTTTGGGCGTTGACGTATGGCACGGCCTCCGTGACATTGATAGCCCCTGCAGCTATATGGCCGCCGAGGAGCGCTGTCGTCAAAGGCGCAGCTCCATCAAATGGCACTTGGGTCACCTTAACGCCAGTCTCCCGCTCCATTATCCGCACGGCGATGTCGTCGTCAGAACCTCTCCCGGTATTGCCGATTGTGATGACGCCGGGGTTTTCTTTCGCATACTTGATAAATTCTTCCATGCTCTTAAACTGGCTGTCAGTCCGCACTACGATGATGCCGGGATCATATACGATGTTGCAGCACGGCTCAAAGCTCTCCATCGTAAATTTGGTCTTACGCGCTATGGGAAGGCTCTGGGTTTGCGGCGAATTGGCAAATCCCCAGGTATAGCCGTCGGGCTTGGACAACGCAAGCTCTGTAAGGCCTATCTCCGTAGCCGCGCCCGGCTTGTTAACTATGATAACCTTTTGACCTAAAATCTTTTCTGCATAGGAAAAGACCAACCGCGCTATAAGATCAGTGCCTCCACCCGCCGCGTGAGGGACAATGATTGTGATGGGTTTCGTCGGCCACTCCGCCGCACTTGCAACGCCACAAATTCCCACCATGGCCAAAATGGCCACAGCGCTTACAATGATCCAAAAATGTCTCTTCCTCATAATACCAATCCCCCTTATGATAAACTTTTGCATTCTGTGCGCATTTAAAATTAGCACCTGGCAAAATTAATGTCAATACCTGACGCAAAAATAAAAATCTTTACATTTAAGGGATATAGAGCATAAAAACCTGATAGGTAAATGCGTGAAGATCTGTTGATCAATACTGACTTTAAGGGCAGGCCTTTACTTTTTGTGTTTCTTAGCTCCCCTCTCCTTTAAGGTGAGAGTGAAAGTGGATGTGGATGTGGATGTTACTTTCACTTTCACTCTCACTCTCACTTTCATATCCACCTTCCCTGGAGCAGCTGGCAAACAAGGGGAGCCCAGGTTTAAGATCCGGGAGTTAATCTGCCTTCGGCCTTCGTTAAGAGAAGAGATAATGCTTCTTGACCTTTAAAGCCACGATCGCCACGGCTACGCCCTTCGCCGCGTCGAATGCCAGGAAGGGGAAAAGGCCAACTTGCATTGCCCGCCAGAGGGATGTCGGAACTCCGGCTACATAATTGAGGTTTATGTAGAGGACAAGGATGCCGATTGTATCGAACGCAGCAATGCCAGCTAACGATGCTGTCAGATATTGCCAGAAGCCCTCGCCTCGCCCGATTTTTGAGATTGTCCCCACAATCCATGACGCTATAGGGAAACCTAATATAAAGCCGAATGTGGGATGAAGCACATACTGCACTCCCCCACCGCCGGAAAATACAGGGAGGCCCAACAAGCCCATGGCAAGGTAAAGCAATTGGGAAGCGCACCCGCGCCGGGGGCCGAGGATTGCACCAGAAAGCAAAACGAAGAAAACCTGGAGCGTGAAAGGAACAACCGGGAAGGGAATGCGTATATACGCCCCTACAACTGTGAGAGCCGCAAAGAGAGCCGCTAAAATGAGGCCTCGAGGTGATTTCATGAGAATTTGTCCACCTTAACGAAAGGAAATAGAAGCTTTGTCCGAAGAAGACCAAGTGCGTCCAAGGGATTCCATCTCGGCATCTGTTTTGAGAAAATATTTATAAGAAACCTCATCCGATTGGTCATCGTAGGTGCAATCAACATGATACCATACTCCATCGATGAGCACTTTGTTCCACATGTGATCGTTCCCCGCTACGAGCTGTTGAGAGAGCTCCGTCTGCCGGAGCATCTCGTAAAACAACAAGGCGTAACCCTGGCATGTAGCCTACCCTGTCATTAAGGCCCTATAAGCATCATCGCTCTTCTCGTTCGCATCGTAGTCTAAAATGGAGATGACATAATCGTGGACTGCCTTCGCCTTGCCAGCAGGACTTGCTCCTTCATGCAGAATACCCTCGAGTGTCTGACGCACCCACTCCTCCACATAGGCTTGCTCCTCATCAGTAAGACGGTATTTAAATCTCGCGATGAGCCTGCTATGCCTACCGTCAAAGTGCAGCTCCATGGCGACGCTCTCTACGCTCGCCTGAAGGTAGAGATCTCCTTCTAATGCCTCCTCGAAGAGCCCGTGGAAATCGTCTTGGCTCAAGAACTTTTCGCCTTCCCATTCGAGCTCTACGGCGCTATCTCTCGCCTCTATGGCATGCCTGAGTTCGCAAGCGATAGAGCATTCAGCTCTCCCCTCGGCAGAAGGATAGATGTTGGATAATACGAGGAATAGAACCAAAAGCGATACAATTATGGGCTTTATCCTCGTTCTTTCAGCCATTCCCATCCCTCTATCCAAAAGCGTTTCCTATAAGCCTCAAACATGGCCTCTGCCTCGTTTGTGAAGCTTATAGGAACCGGCACCAAGAGTTTCACGCTTTCGCCATACTCTGCGGAAATGTCTTCCTCTTTAACGCCAAAGCTTTTTAGATCGGCCAAAAGCGCATTGCGCCGTTCGTATGGAACCAAGATGCAAGCTTTTTCAGTCGGCACCCACGACGCCTTGCCTGCCCGTTCCAAAGCCAAGGCAGCACATCCGCCGTACGCCTCTATAAGGCCGCGGACTCCGAGCTTTATTCCGCCGAAATAACGGCTAACTATAACCGCAACATGTGTTAGACCGCTGCGCTTTATCGCGCCCAAGATAGGCCTTCCGGCTGTGCCCGAAGGCTCCCCGGCATCAGAGCAAGCTTCGGCTTGCCCGGCACGAAAGGCCCAACAATTGTGCGTAGCGTCGCGCCGGACATGTGAGGCCTCTGATATGCGCTCCTTCGCTTCGCCCTCCGAATGGACCTTGCGCACGGCGGCGATGAAGCGCGATCTCTTTATCGTGACTTCGACATCTACTTCGTGAGCCGGCTCAAAGAAAGGGCCTTCATTCATATTTCCGCCAGCGCTCCAGAAGCGCCCTGTATGTCTCATGGAGCGCCTCCGGCAACACCTTCACATCGCCCACAACCGGCATAAAATTCGTATCCCCGTTCCATCTCGGGACCAAATGAAGATGCACATGTCCCTCAAAGCCGGCTCCGGCAACCTTGCCCATATTGACGCCCAAATTAAAGCCTTGAGGGGACATGGCATCCCTTATGATCTTTATGCACTTTTGGGCGAGAAGGTTCATCTCTAACAGCTCGTCATTAGTCAGATCGTCGTAATCCCCAGTGTGGCGATAAGGCGCTATCATGAGATGCCCGGGGTTGTAAGGAAAGGCATTGAGCATGACAAAACATTCTTCTCCCCTAACGAGGATCAACCGTTCTTCGTCTCTGTCCTCTCTGGGGAAAGCGCAGAAGATGCACTCGATCTTATCGGCCTGCGAAATGTAAGCCATCCGCCATGGAGCAAAGAGAGTGTGCATTAAGCCACCTCCACCGGTAATGTTTCACGTGAAACATTATAGCCCCGATTTAGCCTCCACGCGGATCCAAAGCAAGCTTTGAGGCCGGCACATTCAGGTGTTCCTCTCAACAGGCCTTAACGTTTTCGGCCCCAATTATTTCAAAAACGAGCAAAAACCGGACAGCCTTTATAAAAACATACCGGCCTCAAAGGCTCCACCTATTGTAAATTTTGCCTATTTCAACACTGCACCTTCATCGGCCGAAGAGACGCTTCGAGAATATCTTGCCAAATATCCGGACTGCACCTTAAGTTCTGGAGGTTGCCACTCCGCCTTCCTTTTAGCCATTTCCTTCTCGTCCACCAAGAGATCGAGCTGCCTCGCCGGGATGTCTATCAGGATCTCGTCTCCGTCTTTGACTAAGGCAATCGGTCCGCCCGCCGCCGCTTCCGGCGAAACATGACCGACACACGGTCCACGAGTAGAACCGGAGAATCTGCCATCGGTCACCAACGCAACGGCTTCTCCCAGACCCATGCCCATCAACGTCGTAGTGGCCGTCAGCATCTCCCTCATGCCGGGACCTCCTTTGGGACCCTCGTAGCGTATGACCACTACATCGCCGGGCTTAACAGCTCCGTTTCTCATCGCTTCGATAGAGGCCTCCTCACACTCGAACACCCTCGCTCTTCCGGTAAACACCAGCATCTTCTCCGATACGGCCGTCTGTTTGACCACGGCCCCATTGGGGGCAAGGCTTCCTTTCAGTATTGCCAAACTCCCGGAGTTGGCGTACGGTTCGTTAGCCTTTTTTATGACTTCCGGGTTGCGATTACGAGCTCTTGAGGCAATTTCTAAAACGCTCATGCCGGAAACGCCTCGCACGTCCGCGTGGAGCAGACCTAATTCTAAGAGCTCCTTCATCACGGCAGGCACCCCGCCTGCCGAATCCAGGTCTTTCAGCGTATGTTTCCCAGAGGGTTTGATTTTGGCCAGATACGGCGTCTGTCTGCTGATCCTCTCGAAATCGTCAGGGGTTATTCGCAGCCCCACTTCCCGCGCTATTGCAGGAATGTGCAATAGGCTATTGGTGGATCCACCTACGCTCATCGCTACGCGGATGGCATTCTCAAAAGCTTCCATCGTAAGAAATTTGGAGGCTGGACCGGCATTTTGCATAACCAGCTCAACAATCCTCATGCCAGTCTCTTTCGCTATCCGCGTCTTTTTGGAATCCACCGCGTGAATCGTGGCACAACCAGGAAGAGTCAATCCCAATGCTTCTGCGACGACCGACATAGTATTGGCTGTGCCCATCATCGCACAAGAACCAGGCCCCGGTATAACACACTCTTCGAACTCTTTGAACTCTTCGTCAGTCAACAGGCCTCGGCTCCAGAGCCCAGAAGCCTCTCTAACTTCGTATATAGCTTTATCCTCACCCTTAAATCTAGCCGGCAACATCGGGCCACCGGTTAGCATCACAGTCGGGATCGGAAGCCTCGCCATAGCCATGAGCATCCCGGGCACTATCTTGTCGCAACCGCCTATGCATACCAGCCCATCCAAGCGCTGGGCCTGCGCCATTACCTCTATGGAGTCCGCTATTATTTCTCGGCTGGGCAGAACGTAGCACATGCCTTCATGACCCTGCGCAAGACCATCACAGATAGCGATAGTGTTAAACTCGAAGGGAATCCCACCGCCCAGCAACACCCCTGTCTTAACAGCTTCAGCCAATCGCCGTAAATGCATGTGGCCAGGGTGCATTTCGTTAAAAGAGTTAGCGATGCCGATGAAGGGTCTGCTCATATCCTTGTCAATAAGGCCTATGCCGCGAAGATGAGCTCGGTGCCCTGCGCGATCGATCCCGTTTACCAGCTCGC
>CAYTKB010000115.1:0-6384 GCA_964438265.1 uncultured Acetomicrobium sp.
GAGAACGCAGCCGCTCGATTTTTTCTCCCTGCGATGAGGCGACCCGAGCTATCCATTCATCGATATCGCCCGAAGTGACCTCCACGCCGGCAAGTTTAGCCAAAGCGTCTAAGACAAACGCCTGTTTTAATGCTTTTTTCGCCCTTTCTCTTATCAAGCGTTCGTATTCTTCTGCCGTTAAATTCTGCTCAGCTAAGTATGCTTCCAGCGACATGCCGCGTTTTTGCTGTATAGCCTCCACGTCTCTTCTCTTAAATGCTTCGGCTTCGCGATCTACCATAGAGGCCGGCATATCAACGTCGGAAAGCTCTATCAGTTTTTCTAAAGCCTTATTGCGAGCATCCAGTCGGCTTCTATTCTCCAGTTGTCTTGCTATTTTGGTCTTCAGCGCTTCTCTAAGATCTTCTATATTTCTTTCTTCTCCACCGGTCACCTGAGCTATGAACTCCTCACTCAGCTCCGGAAGGATGGGCTCGATAATTTTTTTAATCTCAAAGTTGCAGCGAACGGTCTTGCCGGCGACGGTCGCATCTGAATGCCCTTCTTCTACGACCAGTTCTGCAATGGCGTGCGACCCTACCTCCTTGGAAAGCAGAGCCTCTTTTATCTGCGGATGCAAATTGGGATGGCCCAGGTTTAGACTAACATCTTCCGCTTTCTCTAAAACGCGCTCGCCTTCCTCGTCTTGAATTGTTGTAGTATAATTAACTACCACTGTGTCGCCATCGCGCGAGGGGCGCCCTTCTACGGAAAGGAGCTGGATGTGAAGCCTGCGCAGTTCCTCTATGGCCTCATCCACCATTTCATCCGTTACCTGAGGCGAGTTAATTTCCACCTCGATATCTTTTAGATCTGGTAGGACAGCCTCTGGACGCAGTTCAAGGGTAAATTCAAGATTTAGAGGCTCGCCTTCTTTTATTTCTTTCACGTTAACTGTCGGCTCTGTCGCGAGTTCGAACTCGTAGTCCTCGACTATTTGGCTCAATGCCCTCGGCACAATCCTATCCAGCGCATCTTTGTATATGACATCTTTACCGAGATAAAGTTCCAAAACTCTGCGAGGTATGTGCCCTTTACGGAAACCCTTTATGTTTATGCTTTGAGACAGCCTTCGAATGCTTTCGTTTACAGCCTTAGAAAAATCCGATGCCTCGACCTCCACTTTGATGGAAACCGAGTCCTTCTCCTGTGATACAATTTCGGATCTCACAGAAATCAACCTCCATTTATGCTTGCGACATCACAGCCGGTGCATAATATTTGTTTTTTTTTACTACGCCAACACAAATTTTGCCATCCCAACTGCAAATAATTCTACACAAAGCACGCCGAGCGCAGTAAAAACGCCTCGACGCGTGGCGTCGAGGCGAAAGTGGTGCGAGAGGGGGGACTCGAACCCCCACGGCCTAAACCACTGGATCCTAAGTCCAGCGTGTCTACCAGTTCCACCACTCTCGCACGCTTGAAGTCCTGTTGGTGGGCCGTACAGGAGTCGAACCTGTAACCCCAGGATTAAGAGTCCCGTGCTCTGCCAATTGAGCTAACGGCCCACATAACACCTCAGCTGGCGCGCCCGGCAGGATTTGAACCCGCGACCAACGGATCCGAAGTCCGCCGCTCTGTCCACTGAGCTACGGGCGCATGCGAAGATTATCTCCGGCAGCAATAGGAAACTTATCATAGCTCGATGGATTAGTCAACAGGCATCAGACAACTTTTTGATGTAAGATTCTTTTGAAATCCTGTGGGCATCTCTTGTGGATTGTCCTGATCCTTTGGGAAAAGCCAGAGGTTAAAAGGTAAAGAAATCCTTGTACCGTATGGACTTATTGGTATTTTTGGGGTGGACGAGGGGACTTGAACCCCCAGCCCCTGGAGCCACAGTCCAGTGCTCTGACCAGTTGAGCTAAAACCCTTGCAATTACTCATTTTTCTTCCCCCTCAGCGTTTTCACCGACACTGGACTCGCCTCTAAAACGAGTCTGTAAGTGTTCGTTTTCTCCCCCGTTTTCCGGCCGGTTTTTTAAATTCCATCCCTTCAAAGGTTCAAATTAGCGTTCTTTTTGCGTCGGTAATAAGCTCTCTTTGAACCCCTTTTGCCCTCACCACAATCGGGGCAAAAGTTTAACCTTCCTTTGGCGGGCTTTCTCCCCTCTCTGATGTAAAGTTTACCGCAGTTTTCGCAAGTATAAATGCCCCGCATGGCCGTCATGGCCTGTGCTACTTGCAGCCACACTGCCCTTATGAACCCTAAGTCTGAAACCAGCCTGATTTTAAGGAAAGACTTGGCGTTTAATGACGGGTCAATCGTAAAACCGACTTCAGTCAATCTGCTTTCGACGAACTTGCTTAAAAGGAGCTTTTTAATGAACGCCTTGTCATCAATAGTTGTGCTGTTGGGAAAGACAAGCCTCCCCGAAAAGCCCAATTCAGCCCAACACTTCTCCTCTTCCTCTTCCTTCATGCCGAGCACCAGCGAAACAAAAATCCTTAATGCTGCCACGACACGCTTTGCTTCCCTCACAAAGGCAGAGACAGCCTCTGCCGGCGTCCAGCTGCACCATGCAAGTCCGTGGTCTAAGCTCCCGTGAAGCAGGCCAAGCGGATGGATGAATGAGACAATCTCAACCTCTCCCTTTTTGCTGTGGCTGCCGCACACCCACAGAGGCCCCCACTTTTGTGCGAACCTCAAAACCTTCTTGGGGCTTGCGGACTCCAGGTTGACGAATTCATCTAAAAGCTTGTCTGTGTCATCTTTATAAGTCCAGCCGAGGTTCACTAATTCCCCGAAGAAATTAGGCTGTTGGACGGGAACTGTCGAAGGCCAATTTTCTGGCACAGAGTAAAAGATGTAAGGCTCCCCCTCGATTAAATCAAGCTTGGCCTCCGGAGGAACCCAAATGCCTCCCCTTGCCCCGAGGGGGCTTGAAAGCTGCCCGTTGTCGTCCTCAAGTCCTACAACATAGAAGTTAGCATCATCCTTTTGTTTCACAACAACACCCCATTTGGAACTTATTGGGAACTAAACAGGTCGATTTCTTCCTATATTAAATCTAACATTAGATTTGAGAAAAGTCAAGGAAAGGGGGTGGATTGATTGGCAAAATGTAAAACCGTCTTCGAACTTGCCATGGCCAACAGAGGCATTAGCGGAGTTGAAATTGCCCGAGCCCTCGGAGTGTCGGACACGGCCGTCTCACACTGGAAAAAGGGACGCCTATATGTCCCTCTAAAATACCGCAGTCGGTTGTGTGAACTCCTTGGTGTGCCGGAAGATGAACTCTTCGACGGCAGAGGAATTCCGAAGCTTGCGGAAGAAGCAGAGTCTTCTCCCGAAATTTAAAGCCCCCGCCTGCAGTGGGGGCCGACAAAAAACTAAAAATAAGGGGGCACTACGATGAAAACGTTAAACAATATTATACCCGTCCAAGTGGCATTTAAGAATCGCTTTGTGACGATAGGCGAAATTGAGGGTGATACGTTCAAAAGAACTTGTCGGAGTGAGCAGTTGTACCGTGTTATGGGGGGGTCGCTTGGGGTTGACGATTCAGTCTTAAAAGAGCTCGAGAAGAACGGCGTCAAAAGACTCGAGGTTACAGTGAAAGACTGGGGGGCTACATACAGCATAGACATCAAGAAATTTAAGAAACTTGCAAGGCCAAGGGAATTTTATGGCGTGACCCGCTGGCATCTCCCTTTCGAGCGTTACTGGGATAAATGCCCAGCACAATAAGGGTCAACAATGAGCCGGACGACCATCATATCACACATACCGCCACAGATGAGGGCTAAGCAAAACTGGGTGCCTCGTGCAGGCAAGAGGCCATACGGCAAAAGCAATGATGCCTCGACGTGGTTGACCTTTGACGAGGCTGTGCGAAGAGGGAAAGGCAACGTGTGCTTTGCCCTTGACGGCGACGGCCTCGTTGCCTTGGACTTGGATGACTGCATCAATGAGGATGGAAAGCTACATCCGAATGCACGGAAGATCGTCGACCTTTGTCAGTCCTACACAGAAATTAGCCTCTCCGGCCATGGCCTACACGTCTTTGGGTTCGCCAAACTCCCCTTTACGGGACGCAAGAAGGGCGTGTTAGAGATATACGGGGCCAATCGCTTCATCGCCGTTACCGGAAACGTCTTTGAGGACAGGCACGAGTTAAAGTGCATACAGGCTGGTGTGGACGTCCTAATTCATCGATTCTTCACGGAAAGGAAACGGCCAATCATGCCACGGCCAAAGATGACTACCGATCTCGATGACAAGGCCTTGCTCGAGCGTATAGCACAAAGCCCACAGGGTGACAAGTTTCTAAGGCTTTGGAACGGCGACATAGCGGGTTACTTTAGTCATAGCGAGGCCGACATGGCATTGTGCCGGATATTAGCCTTCTGGACCGGGGGAGACGAAGCAAGGATAGACTCCCTCTTTCGACAGAGTGGTTTAATGCGGGCCAAGTGGGATCGGCGTTTAAGACCCGGACACACCTACGGAAGCTGGACCATTTGGAGGTCCTGCCATGAATAATGACGTTTTAACGCTATGGGACAAATTCGATGTGGACACACTGGAAGCTGAAGGCGAAAAGCCGAAAAACGGCAACAAAATCATCGTGGTCGACAAATTTTATCCGAGGCCGTTCACCGACATTCTCATGTCTAAATATTCGTTTTGGTGGCCGGGAGAGAGGGAGCCTCTTTACTGGTTCGACCCCGAGTCCGGATTATGGAGAGAGGACGGCCAAGGGCTCGTTGAATCACAGCTCCGGACGTCTCTGGACGCCCTCCCCGACGTCCAAAAGAAACGCTATGTCATCGACGAGATCGTTGCCGATGTAAAAGGATGTTCATGGAGGGGCCAACCGCTGCCCGAACCAGACGTCAATCTCATACCGTGTGCGAACGGAGTCTACAGCTTAAAAAGTAAAACGTTACGTCAATATCGGCCCGACGACTTCTTCCAGTGGAAACTTCCATGGAATTATAACCCCGATGCTTTAAGCGAGGTCGTAGTACCGTTAATAGAGAGCTTCTTGCCTAAGGATGAGACAACAACGCTGTATGAGTTGATGGCTTACTGCCTATACCGGGCATACCCTTACCAGAAGATTTTTATACTTTATGGTCGTGGTTCTAACGGTAAATCTCTTTTTGCAAGGATGCTTGAGCGTCTTTTAGGCATAGAAAACATTTCGCACACCTCCATGAAGGAAATCCAGAGGTCGGGGTTTGCAGCCTCCGAACTTTATCATAAATTGGCCAACATTTGCGGGGAGCTTGAGTATAACGAGATCGAGGACACAAGGTTGCTTAAGCAACTGTGCGGAGGGGACACCATACAGGCTGACAGAAAATACAGGCAGCCGATTCACTTCACAAATTATGCCAAGCTAATATTTCTGACAAATGAAATTCCCAGTTCAAGGGACACGACAGAAGCCTTTTACCGCAGGCTGTTTCTCGTGGAGTTTCCTAAGAAATTTAAGGAGAACCCACAGCTTGAAGTGAAGTTGTCTAATGCCGATGCAGAAGAATACGAGGCTTTATTGTACGTAGCCATAAAGCAGCTTGAAAAATTGATGGAGAATGATTTCATCTTTACACGCCACAAGGGAACTGACGAGACACGTGAGCTGTATTTAAAACTCTCATCTCCGTTGCAGACATTTATTGAAGAGAACTGCTTTGTTACATATATGCAGGATGACTATATTCCCAAGAGCGATTTTAAGAACAGATTTTCAGAATGGCTGCAGGCCAAGGGAAGGACCGCATATACGTGGGACCGAATCAATAGGGAAATGAAAGGCCTTGGTTACGAAGAAATGCAAAAAGGATATAGCCGACAGAGAAGCTGGATTGGCCTCAGATGGAAGGAGATCGCACAGTGAAAAGTATGTGGCAAAACTTGCACATAGAACACATAGAACAGAAAGAACAGCTTTTTACAACAATTTTTCTGAGTGTATATAGCGGTTGTAAAACCCTGTTCTTTCAGTTCTACCTGTTCGCTCCAACGTTAAGCTGTTACTAAATCGGTGTGCATATATATAAAAGAACCTTGACTGTTGCAACGAAAATAAGGCCTATTAAAGTTAAATACGATTGAAGTAGCAAGTTGCGGTAGGAAAGTAAAGTAACAAAGTCTTGGGAAACTTTAGTAATGCAAGTGTGCAAATTCTAACATTTTAATGGGGGGTGAGCGGCATGGGACAGTCGACAATTAAGCAGATAATACCCGCCGAAAACTGGTGGGCGGTATTTAAGAGCGACGACACATACGAGGGAGAGCCGATTGTAGAGCGTCTTGTTTGCTGGGCATTGGTGGAAGAAGAATGCAGTCAATATGTTATAGGGATGATCGAAGTAGAAGGAGGAGCCGAT
>CAYTKB010000116.1:0-6320 GCA_964438265.1 uncultured Acetomicrobium sp.
GGCCGCCCTCGCGGCCGGAGGGCGTTGCGTCAAAGTTCCCTTCGAAGATGGCTTTGCTTTCCCGATAGAAGCCCTTAAGGCCGCTTGCACGGATAAGGCAAGGGCTATGGTGTTGTGCAATCCGAACAACCCGACCGGGAATTTTATATCTCGCCACGACCTATTGGATCTGGCCGCATATCTGGAATCGCAACGAGTTCTGTTGATAGTGGATGAGGCTTATGCTGACTTCGTCGATGACCCTTCTTATCTGGCAGGCCTTGAATTATTCAGAGAAATAGGCAAAGTGGTCATCGTAAGGACGTTTTCCAAAGCCTATGGCTTGGCCGCGCTGCGCGTAGCCTTCGCTATCGCACCCACACCTGTGGTAGATTCGTATGCTAAGGTGAGAAGCGTATTTGAGGTGAACACTATAGCTCAACGCGCGGCGTTGGCGGCGTTAACAGAAGATAAATATATTGAAGAAGTGAGGGAGAAAGTTATAGAGGAACGAGGAAAACTCTTCGGCGCCCTCTCTAATATAGGCTTGCACGTCATAAACACGACTGCCAACTTCCTCTTGATCCTTCATCCCGCCTCGGACGAGATTTATGGCGAATTGCTGAAAGAAGGGATAATTGTGCGACCGGGTAAAGACCTGGGGCTTCCCGGCTCCCTTCGAGTCAGCGTTGGCCTACCTGGAGAAAACGAGCAATTCGTCGTCGCGCTCAAAAAGGTGCTGAAACGCGTTGAGGGACGGTAAAGATTCTGCACTCACCGGCGTTTACGTCATAGCGTTCATCGGCCCAGCCGGCACTGGCAAGAGCCAGAGGGCTCAATATGTGGCTTACAAGCGAGGCGTTGATCTGATAATAGACGACGGCCTTGTCGTGAAAAAGGGACAAATGTTGTGCGGCAAGAGCGCAAAGGCCGAGCGCAACTTGGTGAGCGCCATCCGACGGGCCCTTTTTGAATTTCCGGACCATCGCAGAGAGGTAAGGGATTTCCTAAAACGAACCAAGCCAAGCTCAGTGCTTATCGTAGCCACATCTGAAGGGATGGCGCGTACTATCGCTAAAAACTTGGCACTTCCAGAACCAAAAGAGTTCATCCGCATAGAAGACGTCGCCACGCCCGAGGAAATCAACCAAGCGAGAGAGGAGCGGTTGCGGGCGAAAAGGCATGTGATACCCATTTCTCACGCTCATGTGCGCAAGAACTTCGCCGGCAAGCTCGTAAGCCACATCAAGGCCTTGCTTAGTTCACCTGATAATTTGGAGGAAGAGAGGACGATCGTCAATCCTCCCTTCAGCTTTTACGGTCAACTTCAGATAGATCCTAGTGTAGTTGAACAATTGGCTGTTTATTTTGCAAAGCGTACCGCCCAGGTGAAAAAAGTAGAAGAGGTGAAGGCCAAACCTGAGGAGAATGGCGTGGCCTTGAGCATTGGTGTGGTGTTGGACAAAGGGCCTTCGTCCTTTTTAGCAGTTGGAGAACAATTAAGGCGACGTATTGCCTCAGCGGTAGGATATTTTACTGGCTTAGAAATAAAACGGGTCGATATACTTATTCAACGAGGCGATAAAAATGAGGCATGAGGATTTAATATACGCCCCGAGCACCGAAGAGAGAAAGGTCAAAAGGCTTCAGGCGTGGAAAACCTTGGCCGAAGCGGTCAAGGAATGTCAAAAGTGCCCTTTATGCAACTCCAGGACGCAGAGCGTCTTTGGCGATGGGCCGATCGACACCGATTTGATGTTCATAGGAGAAGCACCGGGTGCAGATGAAGATGCACAAGGTAAACCTTTTGTAGGTAAGGCAGGACAATTGCTCAACAGGATTTTAGAGGCTGCGGGCATCGCACGAGAAAGCATCTTCATAACGAATGTGGTCAAGTGCCGTCCGCCCAACAATCGCGTCCCTGCTGTGGAGGAGATGATGCGCTGCGATCCATACCTTCAGTCGCAGATATCTCTCATACAGCCGAAGATAATAGTCTGCCTCGGCAGCACTCCTGCCAGATGGCTATTAAAGACCACAGAAGGGATAACAAATTTAAGGGGACGTTGGTTTGACTGGAAGGGTATAAAAGTTGTACCAATGTTTCACCCCAGCTATCTCCTGAGGAATCCCTCGAGCAAGACCGGCAGTCCGAAGCACTTGACATGGCTCGATATACAAAAAGTTAAGGAGGAGTGGGAGAGGATGAGAACGAGATCTCCCGAAGGCGATGCCGAAAGAAGCTGATGTCATAGGCGGGCTCCCGTCTCACGTTGCCATAATTATGGACGGAAATGGAAGATGGGCCCTCAAGCGCGGCTTGCCGCGCATAATGGGGCATTACGCAGGCGTGAGGGCTGTCGAGAGGACTGTGCGCGCAGCTGCAGACATTGGGATATCCCATCTTTCTCTCTATGCATTTTCAACAGAGAACTGGCGAAGGCCTTTCCCGGAAGTGAAAGGCCTAATGAACCTGTTTCGCTATTATGTAAGGAAAAAGACCAAAGAATTATGCAACGAAGGCGTGCGGCTGCGATTTGCCGGGCGCATCTGTGAACTCTCCGAGGATATCCGCAAAATCATCAGGGAAGCGGAGAACGCAACTGCCGGCGGAGGCAGGCTCGATCTTGTCGTGTGCTTTAATTATGGAGGCAGACAAGAGCTCCTCGATGCCATAAATAGCATCGTCGAAGAGGATGGAAGAGAAAGTGCAGTGACCGAAGAAGCAATACGCAGTCATCTTTACCTGCCCGATCTGCCAGATCCAGACTTGATCATCAGGACGAGCGGCGAACATCGCCTCAGCAACTTCTGGCTTTGGCAAAGCTCCTATTCGGAATTATACTTTACATCTACCCTTTGGCCCGACTTTGGGAAAGAAGAGTTGGATTCGGCTTTAGAAGACTATGCTAAAAGGGAGAGGCGTTTCGGTGCGGTATAAATTAGACGACGAACTTTTAAAGCGCACGGCAAGCGGCTTAGTGTTGGCTGTCACTTTTTTAAGCGGCATTTACTTTGGGGGAGCCTATTGGCAGCTCCTGTGTTCAGCAGCTGCGCTCTTATCCCTGCGGGAGTATTATGGTATGCTTTCTATTCATTTTCATGTATCTAAAGGCATCGGGTTCGGAGCTGCAATAACGATCCTCAGCGCTACATGGTGCAGCACTCGAGCGGAGATATATCTGGTGGTCTTGGTTGTTTCTACATTTGCTGTTTTTATATGCGAGGTAATCCGTCGAGAGCTAAAAGGTCACAGTACGGCTTTGCGCAATGTGGGCGGAACGACAAGCGGCCTCCTTTATGTGGTCCTCCCCTGGTCTTTCATCATCCAGCTGAGGTTTAATCCGCTCGGTTCGATCTTGCTGCTCATGTTATTTGTGTGCACATGGAGCTGCGATGTGGCGGCCTTTTTCGCCGGTAAAAGATGGGGGAGAGCACCTCTTTCGCCAGCCGTGAGTCCCAAAAAGACGTGGGAAGGTTTCTTCAGCGGCTTGCTCGCGAGCATTCTCTGCGCCACCTTTATCGCTTACGCTTTAGCCTTGCCTCCATTTCCTTTGCTGCTTATGGGAATCTTAGTGGGAATAGCTGGCCAGTTGGGCGATTTGAGCGAGTCTCTCCTCAAAAGGGAGACGGGGGTCAAAGACAGCGGTCATCTCATACCTGGTCACGGAGGATTGCTCGACCGTTTTGACAGCATAATCTTAAGCGGCACGCTTTTCTACTTGCTGTTTGAACTTTTGCTTTGATTGCAAATCAGCCACCAGTTATGCAATATAGTTTGATAGCTTGTAAAATAAGAGGTGATTTTTCAGCGTGTTGATGTCAATTTTGGCATTTCTAATAGTGATAGGCATAAGCGTAATTCTGCACGAGATGGGTCATTTCTTAGCAGCCCGGAGGTGTGGAGTTCAGGTTCATGAATTTGCCTTCGGAATGGGCCCTGCCTTGTATAAGCGTCGCAAAGGGGAGACCATATGGTCGTTTAGGATCTTCCCTATAGGCGGGTTCGTCCGCTTGGCAGGCATGGGAGAAACACAAGAAAACGAGATAGATGATCCGCAGCGCAGTTTCTACCAAAAGAACGCTGGGGCTCGTGCCCTTTTATTGGCCAGCGGGCCGCTTCTCAATGTGCTGCTGGCACTCCTCCTGTCTTCTCTCTTCCTCTGGGCCCACGGGGTCTTAGACCTGAGCCATCCGACAGTTGGCGAGGTTATGGTTGGCTTTCCTGCTGAGGAAATCGGCCTGCGGCCCGGAGATACAGTAATCCAAGTCGGTGAAGTAGAAGTTAAAACGTGGGTGGAGATGTCTCAAGCTCTTCGGGAAAAGGCGAAAGAAGGCGGAAGGGTCAACTTGGTGGTTCAGAGGGACGGAGAAAAGATTCAATTTAGCGATATAGAACTTCTCCTCGATCCACAATACGGCATTCCTCTACTTGGTATACGCCCTGCCATGATTAAATACCCGCCTCATCATGCACTCACTGGGGCATTCGCCTATCTCTGGCAGATGAGCAAACAGATGGTGACGGCCATTATAGGTTGGATTTCTGGGCGCCAGAAAGTCGAGGTGGCCGGTCCATTGGGCATCGCTGCGATGGCCGGAGAGGCCGTCAAGGAGGGGTGGTGGAGTTTCATCTCGTTTTTAGCCGTGATTAACCTAAATCTCGGTATTTTAAATTTAGTGCCCTTTCCTGCCCTTGATGGAGGGAGGTTGCTCTTCGTGTTGATCGAAGTGACAAGTAGAAAGAAAGTATCAGAACGCCTAGAGAATTATATCCACATGGTAGGCTTCGCCGTGTTAATAGGTTTAATATTGCTCGTGACATGGCAAGATGTCATGCGCTTACTGAAATAGGGGTGCTAAAGAAATGAAAAGATGTGTCGTTGTAGGGAGCCTTGCCATAGGAGGCAAAGCTCCTATAAGGGTGGAAAGCATGCTCAAGACTCCGTTGAGTGATGGCAATTTGACTTTCAAAGAGATGGATGAGCTCGTCGACGCGGGGTGTGAACTTGTGAGGGTTGCCTTCCCAGATGTCTCCCTCAAGGAAAACCTTGCCGAATTCGTATCTCGTTCTCGGATCCCAGTGATGGCCGATATTCACTTTGACCATCGCTTGGCTATTGCCGCTATAGAGGCAGGGTGTGCGGCGATACGCACAAACCCTGGAAACATGGATAGCCGGTATATCGGGACAGTGGTGGAGATAGCGAAAGAGCGAGGGAGCACAATAAGGATAGGTTCAAATAGCGGCTCCGTCAACAGAAAACAAACGGAGGAGGCAAAAGGAGACAAAGCCATGGCACTCTTCTTGGCCGTCAAGGAGCAAGCCGATCTGCTTTTGAGTTCAGGCTTTGACAGAATCATCCTCTCCGCGAAGTCCACATCAGTTCCAATCACGGTCAGAGCTAATGCGCTGCTGGCTCAGGCCTATCCCGACCTCCCTTTTCACGTGGGCATTACAGAGGCAGGGCCTGGAATGGAAGGGATCGTCAAAGGTGCAGCAGGCCTTTCCATCTTGTTGAGCCAGGGTATCGGGGACACGATTAGGGTGAGCTTGACCGGGCCATCCGTCGAAGAGGTGCGCGCGGGCTATGCCATATTGAGCGCTTTAGAATTGCGCCATAAGGGAGTGCAGATTATATCTTGTCCGTTGTGCG
This sequence comes from uncultured Acetomicrobium sp., assembly GCA_964438265.1. Taxonomy (GTDB): domain Bacteria; phylum Synergistota; class Synergistia; order Synergistales; family Thermosynergistaceae; genus Thermosynergistes. Next base: position 5,637 of record CAYTKB010000116.1, read on the forward strand.
GCAGGCGGCGTGTGGACGTCGCATCCCTCCTGTCCGTGATAAGGCCACACCTCGAAGGGTTGCCGGATGGATTGAAGGTGGCAGTCATGGGGTGCGAGGTGAACGGCCCTCGCGAGGCCCAAGAGGCGGATTTGGGGTTTGCCGGCTCTCCTCATGGGGTTGTAGCCTTTTCGGCCGGTAGAGTCGAGGCGCATATTTCAGCGGACAAGATTGACGAGGAGTTGCCCAAAATAGTGGAAGAATGGAAGCGAAGACGAGGGATGAGGGATGAGTGATCAGTGGTGAGTGGTGTATTTACGGATTACGGGCAACGGATCACGCATCACTGGGAGATGTGCATTCGTCGCTTAGCTGCATAAGGCGCAACCGATCATCGATTACTCATTAAAGCCCGCAAAAACAAAGAACAGAGCCGAGTGATTATTGACGGCGCATCTGTAGAAGCTATAATGAACCCGCTCGACGATCTTTGAATTTGCAACCAGAGGAGGGTGTTGTGTTTAATGCTCCCACTGCCGACGTTGTATATGCTTGTAGTGGGCAAAGGTGAAGGCAAAAAGAAGCTTACCGCTTTTGACGTTGCGCTATTGGACGCAGGCATAGGCAATATGAACCTGCTTAGAGTGAGCAGTGTCTTGCCACCGGGCTGCACGCTGGCAAGCCGCCTCGATATCCCTGCCGGTT
>CAYTKB010000117.1:0-6236 GCA_964438265.1 uncultured Acetomicrobium sp.
AGAAAAATCATTTGGTGCGCCACTATTATTCCAATCTTGAGCTACATGTAAATTCAAACTGCTATTAGCCAAGATATCTGCTGGAACATACTCATCACCAATACTCCATTGTCCATTTGCATCTTTATCCCAAAAATACCCAGCATGAAGATAGTGGACCTCTCAAAGTGCATCGCCCCCGAAGCAGAGCTTGAGGTCGTAGGCATAATGCCGGGAGAAAAGCTGCACGAATGCCTTTTGACGGAAGAAGAGTCCCGCCACGCCGTGGAATACGACGACAGCTTTGTAATAGAGCCGGAGCACCCCTTTTGGGACAAAAATAACTCTAAAGGAAGCAAGCCTCTTTCCGAAGGCTTTGCCTACACCAGCGACAGAAACTCCTGGTGGCTTTCTTCGGAAGAACTCACAAACATGTTAAAAGAATTAGAATAAGATAAATTCTTAAGGCTTAGGCAGGCGATATATATGAGCGCTATCCCCTACGGGCACCAGTGGGTAACGGAAGAAGACATAAAAGCCGTCTCGGATGTCTTAAGGTCTGACTGGCTCACCACAGGCCCTAAGGTTGAGGAGTTTGAGGAGGCTTTTGCGGCGAAAGTGGGCTCGCGATACGCGGTAGCTTTAAGCAGCGGAACGGCAGCGCTACATGCTGCTGCCTTTGCTGCTTGTATGGGGCCAGAAGACGAAGTGATAACCACCCCCATGACGTTCGCTGCCACCGCAAACTGCGTCCTCTACCAAGGGGGGCGCCCTGTTTTTTCTGACGTGGAGCCAGAAACCATGCTCGTCGACGCAAGTAAAATCGAAGAAAAGATAACCCCTAAAACCAAGGCAATAATAGCCGTCGATTACGCGGGCCAGCCCTGCGATTACGACGCGCTAAAGAGCATAGCTAAAAGGCACAACCTGACGCTTGTGGCCGACGCTTGCCATGCCTTAGGCGCTACATACAAAGGCCGTAACGTCGGCACCCTCGCAGACATGACTGTCTTTAGCTTCCACCCGGTAAAGCACATCACGACAGGCGAAGGTGGGATGGTCACTACAGATGATCCGGAATTGGCCAAAAGGGTGCGCGTCTTTAGAAGCCACGGCATCACCAGCGACCACAGGGAGCGCGAAAGGTGCGGCTCTTGGTTTTACGAGATGGTCGATTTGGGATTCAACTATCGCCTGCCCGACATAAACTGCGCCTTGGGCTTGAGCCAGCTGAAGAGGCTCGACCAAAACGTGTCTCGCCGCAGGGAACTGGCCGCTTTTTATAACGAAGCTTTTTCTAAAATCGAAGCTGTAAGGCCCTTAACCCAAAAGGCCGATAGAAAGTCATCTTGGCATTTATACGTGGTAAAGTTAGATTTAAGCAAAATACGCGCTACCAGAAAAGACGTATTTTCATCGCTGCGGGACGAAGGCATAGGCGTAAACGTGCACTACATCCCCGTGTATTGGCACCCCTACTACCAAAAGCTCGGCTACAGAAAGGGCTTATGCCCGGTAGCCGAAGAGGCATACGAAGAGATCGTAACGCTTCCCCTCTTTTACGCCATGAGCGATTCAGATGCCGCACAGGTTGTCAGTGCCGTTAAAAAGACCTTGCAAGGTTTAAGTTAGAGGTGACGCGAAAGGCATGGAAAAAGCAGCGATAATCCAAGCCCGCATGGGAAGCACCCGTCTGCCCGGTAAAGCGCTAAAAGATATCTGCGGCAGGAGTATGCTTGAGCGCGTAGTAGAGCGCGTAAAGAAAGCCAAAACCATAGACGGCTTAATTATCGCGACCACGGTAAGGGAAGAGGACGACCAAATTGTGGCTGAATGCGAAAAGGTAGGCGTGCCGGTATTTAGGGGTGACCCCGAGGACCTCCTCGACCGGTATTATCGATGCGCAAAGCGATACGGCGTCCAAAACGTAATAAGGATTACGTCAGACTGCCCTTTGATCGAACCTGAAGTTATAGACTTGGTCGTCGGCAAATTCTTCGAGGTTAAGCCGGATTATGCCAGTAACACGTTACCGCCCAGGACGTATCCGAGAGGGCTCGACGTCGAGATATTTTCCTTTGACGCCCTCGAACTGGCCTGGCGCGAAGATAAAGACCCTGCGTGGCGGGAGCACGTAACGCCGTATATATACCGCCACCCCGAAAAGTTTAAGCTTTACGCCGTGACCAACGACGTGGATTACTCTTACATGCGCTGGACGGTGGATACGCCTGAAGATTTGGTTTTGGTGCGTAAAATCTATGAGCACTTCGGAGACGATGTCTTTTCTTGGCACGACGTGATAAAGCTCCTCGAAAATCACCCTGAGTGGCTTGAAATTAACAAACACGTCGTCCAGAAAGAGCTCAAAGCCTAAGGCAATGGGAAAAGACCCTTTAGTCATCCGAGCAGACGCAAACGCGCATATAGGAACAGGCCATTTAATGCGGTGCCTCGCCCTGGCTCAAGGATGGAAAGACGCCGGCGGTGAGGTCACTTTCGTCACGGCCTGCCCAAACGACAACCTGCTCGGCCGCCTCTACGACGAGGGTTTTACGGTGCATAAAGTAGAAAACCCATACCCCCACCCTCAAGATTGGCAAACGACGAGGGAGATTTTAGAAGAATATAAAGGGGCCTGGCTTGTTATCGACGGCTATCACTTCGACTCCTCATACCAGCGCCTGGTCAAGGAGTCCGGGCATCCGCTGCTTGCCATCGACGACTATGGACACGCCGACCACTACTACGCCGATATAGTCTTAAACCAGAACCTCCACGCCGAAAGCCTGACGTACTCCTGTGAGCCATATACAAAACTGCTTTTGGGCACAAAATATGTGCTTTTGCGGCGCGAGTTCTTAAAGTGGCGCGGATGGAAGAGGGAAATCCCGGAAGTAGCTCGTAAAGTGCTCATCACGATGGGCGGCTCTGACCCCGAAAACGTAACCTTAAAGGTGATTAACGCCATAAACATGGTCGATTTTGGACCGCTTGAAGTGGCGGTAGTGGTTGGGCCCACTAACCCACACTATGAAGCTTTGGAAAGAGCCGCGCGCGCATTGAGGCACTCCATTGTTTTAATGCGCAATGTGCCCGACATGCCCGAACTGATGAGCTGGGCCGACGTCGCAATAGCCGCAGGCGGCACAACCTGCTGGGAACTGGCATTCATGGGGCTGCCATTTGTTGTTATCGTGCTGGCAAAAAACCAACGCTTAGTTGCTGAAGCGCTTAATGATGTAGGTTACGCTTTAGATTTAGGTTGGCATGATGATCTGTCCTCTTTAGAAATAACAGAGTCTTTGGTGAGTTTGCTGCTAAATCAAAAACGCCGTGCAGAAATGAATCAACGCGGACAGCAGATAGTGGACGGCAAAGGAGTCATCAGGGTTTTACATTATATGGGTTTAAAAATCCTTAGGCTAAGACCTGCATGCGAATGTGATTGCCAACTGCTTTGGGAATGGGCAAACGATACACAAGTTAGAGATTCGGCGTTTTGCTCGGCTTCAATTCCTTGGGAAGAGCACGTGAAGTGGTTTAATAATAAATTGAGCGACCCTAATTGTCTCATCTATATCGCGGAAGACCAAAAGGGCACTCCTATTGGGCAAATACGATTTGACATCGATGGCGAACAGGCAGAAGTTGATGTAAGTATAGGTAAGGGCAAACGTGGTTTAGGGTATGGAGCTTATCTTATCGAACAGGGCGTAAGAGAGCTATTCCAGAACATGGTGGTTAAAGCAGTGCATGCATTTATTAAGCCAGACAATATCAGCTCAATCATAAGCTTTGAAAAAGCTGGGTTTAGGCATATCGGGACAGATACCATAAAAGGCCACAAAGCGAAACATTATATGATGGTGAGAGAAAATGGACTTTAGTGAAGAAAGATATGTATATATCGTGGCTGGCAGCAAACTGTGGAATAGGCGAGTGTTTGAAGAAGTTATAAATAAGCCGTTATAAAACTTCAGTAAAACAAATTAAGGCTTGAAGAAGGGACATAATGTTTGAAAATATCATTTCTTTTCTTTTAATAACTAATGGCTAAGGATATTTATGGATATTAGACAGCAGCTATTGAAAATGGCGTAAAGAGATTATACAAGAGCTTAGCAATCGGGCTGCTCTGATCTTTATATCGTAATTCGTCAAGAGGACGTGATAAAACATGAAGATATTAAGTAAATCTTCTCAACAGGAAAAAGCGCTTCGTAATTCATTCTTCGAACTGTTTAAGCTGTGTCCAATTCCAGATGAAGAACTCCTGTCGAATCTAGGCTTGTTTCTCAATCGTCAAATACTATCTAGAATATTGTTTATGCATGAGTTATATCTCAAAATACTTGATGTTCATGGCATAATTATAGAATTAGGTGTTAGATGGGGACAAAACTTAACATTGTTCGAGTCTTTTAGGGGTATGTATGAGCCGTATAACCATAACCGCAAGATTGTGGGGTTCGACTCATTTGCTGGTTTTCCATCTATTCATCCCAAGGATGGGCAACAAGAAATTTTAGTTCCAGGTGCTTATTCTACAACAGAAGGCTATGAAGAGTATTTAAATAAAGTATTGCATTATCATGAGCAGGAAAGTCCAATATCACATATCAAGAAGTATGAATTGATTAAGGGAGATGCTGTGGTCACGATCAAAAGATATTTTGAGGAGAATCCTGAAACAATTGTTGCACTTGCTTATTTTGATCTCGATCTTTACCAGCCTACCAAGGTATGTTTAGAAGTGATTAAGGAACATTTGACCAAGGGTAGCATTCTCGGATTTGATGAACTTAATTTCACGATTTTCCAGGAGAGACTTTGGCGATGAAAGAAGTTCTAGGTCTTGATAAATACGCGATCAAACGTTCTCCTTTGAATCCGCTACCAGCTTATATTATGGTTGAGTAAGATGAGTTAGGCAAAAAGAGGGCTGATTATGAAAGTTTGTGTTCTTCTCACAAGCGTCGGAGGATTGGTTAGTCCTGGGATAATAGAAAACCTGAGAAGTCTCCCGGAAGTCTCCCGTATAATTGGAGTTGACATGTCGGTGGATGCAATCGGTTTTTACATGGTTGACAAACATTACGTTGTACCCATGGGAGACGACCCAGAATACATGTCTGTTATTTATGATATAGTAAAACAAGAAAAAGTAAATATAATTATTCCTTGCTCAGACGAAGAAGCGTTCACCCTATCCTACCATAAGAAATCCTTAGAAAAAGAGGGAGTTGTTATTTTATGCCCGGAGCACGAGGTCATTGCCACGGCGATTGATAAAGGTTGCATGCTGAACTTCGTAAAAGAACATAATCTTCCAGTGCCAAGTTTTTTCTTAGCTACTTCAATCGGTGAAGCTGCGCAAGCTGTAGAAAAGCTTGGATATCCTTCCAAGCCTGTTGTAGTAAAACCAAGACGAGGGCACGGAGGCAGAGGATTTAGAGTTCTGCAGGAAAATGTTGATATTTTGAGTACTCGATACTCACATGAGATGAAGTTCAGCTGGTTTGCGGAAGTTGTTAAACAGCAAGAGCCTTTGGAAATTGTGCTAATGGAGTATTTACCTGGTGAAGACTACAGCGTAGATGTATTGGCAGATAATGGTCGCCTTTTATTTGTCGTCCCGAGAAAGCGAATCAAGGCAATTTTAGGTCCCTCACAACTCGGGGTGGTTACCTGGAATCAAGAAATAGTAGATATCGTGCAATTAATAGTAAAAGCGTTTGGCTTCAATTCTAATGTGAACGTCCAACTAAGATACTCGACTGATCATAGACCGCTAGTTTATGAAATTAATCCTCGAATCTCAGGTACTATAGTAGCAAGCGCGTCAGCCGGTGTCAATCTCCTCCGCGAAGGGATTCGATATGCTCTGGGGTTAAAACCGTCGACCGCCTTTATGAGTAAACCCAGATCGCTGAAAATGATCAGATATCTTAAAGAATATTTTGTTGAGGGAAACGATTCATGAATTTGGCAAATTCAGCGCAATGTCCTGTGTGTAGCGCTGTCAACGTAACTAAAGTTTTTCCGCTTGATAACGACTGTGATATGCTTCGGTGCAACAGGTGTGGAAGTGGGTTCTTGTATCCACCACCTACAGCAGCATATACTTCAGATTATTATCAACCATACGTTACATCTGAAGACAGTTTGCCAAGATTTATCGCAAGACATGTCCACGATGGTCGCAGCACCTCAAGTGGTTACCGGTATGTCAGTCAGTTGAGAGAGATAGAGGG
>CAYTKB010000118.1:0-6209 GCA_964438265.1 uncultured Acetomicrobium sp.
ATCGCCATTTTCGCGCCTTATATAGCTCCATACGATCCGATGGAATCGCAGTATCGACCCGATGGGAGCTTCGCCAGGATGGATCCTCCGAGCAGAGAATTCATATTCGGCACCACGAGGATGGGACGCGACGTCTTTAGCCAAGTCATAATCGGTTCCAGGGTGGCTTTAATCGTGGGCATCGTATCCGCCATAGCCTCTACCCTGATCGGCGTTAACGTAGGGCTCATTTCAGGATATTACGGCGGCCGGATCGACAACTTTTTGATGCGGCTGACCGACATAGTCTATGGCGTACCTTTCTTGCCCTTCGTCATCATACTGGTGGCCATACTGGGGCCGAGCTTGGGCAACACGCTCTTGGCCATCATCCTGATCAGTTGGCGGACCACGGCACGGGTCATAAGATCGCAGGTCCTCACGCTGAAGCAGAGGGTTTTCATAGAAGCCGCCAGGGTGAGTGGGGCCGGGAACTTGAGGATCATATATCGCCACATCATGCCCAATATTGTGCCTATGGCACTGGTATATACCGCTATGAACCTCAGCACGGCCATTTTGACGGAAGCCAGCGTGAGTTTTTTGGGATATGGAGATCCTCTCCTCGTCAGCTGGGGGAAGACCCTTCATATGGCCTATGTGGCTCAAGCCATATACGATGCCTGGTGGTGGGTTGTGCCTCCGGGTTTGGCCATCACGCTCCTCGTGCTCTCGGGCTTTTTCATCAGCAGAGCGTACGAAGAAATTGCAAATCCGAGGTTGCGAGAGAGATGAACGAAACCATCCTCAGCGTAAAAGATCTCAAAATTTACTATGCTACCAAGCGCGGCCTGTTGAAGGCCGTGGACGGCGTGACGTTCAGCGTGGCAAAGAGCCAAAACCTCGGTCTCGTGGGAGAATCCGGGTGCGGCAAGACCACAGCAGCCAAATCCATTTTGCGACTTCTGCCCAAGAATGCCTCCATCGCGGGAGGGGAAATTTTGCTAAAGGGGCGCGATCTAACAAAGCTACCCCTCGAAGAGGTCAGAAGATTGCGGTGGCAGGAGGTTTCCATGATACCCCAGAGCGCTATGAACGCTCTCGATCCCGTATACACGGTTGGAGAGCAAATCGTCGAAGCCATCAAGGCCCACTCCCCTGTAACCCGCAAGGAAGCCATGGAAAGGGTCAATTACTTATTTGACCTGGTAGGGATAAGCCCCGAGAGGATAAACGACTATCCGCACCAATTCAGCGGCGGCATGAAGCAGCGCGTAACCATCGCCATGGCTTTAGCCCTTAACCCATCGCTCATCTTGGCTGACGAACCCACGACAGCCCTGGATGTCATTGTCCAAGCCCAAATCCTCAAGAGAATCAGAGAGCTCCAAGAGGCGATCGGAAGCTCCATGATCATGGTGACCCATGACATGTCGGTGATTTCAGAGACATGCGACCACGTGGCTGTTATGTATGCAGGCAAGGTGGCAGAAAGTGGTCCCATCAAGGCAATTTTTGAAGAGGCTTGCCACCCCTATACGCTCGGACTCCGCAATGCCTTTCCCAGCATATTCGGAGAGGCCAAGAGGTTGATCTCGATTCCGGGGACGCCGCCGAACTTGATCTCGCCCCCTCCGGGATGCCTTTTTAGGCCGCGATGCCCCTTCGCCGTCGAGATCTGTTCCGTCCGAGAGCCGGCGATGGTTGAGGTCTCGTCGGGACATCGAGTGGCGTGCCACAGGATAGATAAGATAGATGAAATTAGAGAGATGGCGGCCATGGAAGAGACGTGGTCAAGAATTCAGGCAGTGTGAGGGTATGAAGATGGAACCGATAGTCAAGGTAAATAACCTAAAGGTGCACTTTTCGGGCAGGAGAGGTCTCTTTCGATCGTTAGTGAGCAGTGAGGTCAAGCGCGTAAAGGCGGTAGACGGGGTTTCCTTCAATATCACCCCCGGAGAGGCTTTAGGCTTAGCCGGCGAGAGCGGTTGCGGCAAAACTACCACAGCGAAGACGCTGGTTCGCCTATACAAACCGACGGCCGGGGAAATACAATTCGAGAGACAAAACGTAGCCCCCCTCGAAGGAAGAGAGCTCAAGGAATTCCGAAGCAAGGCTCAAATGGTTTTCCAAGATCCCTACGAATCCCTAAACCCGCGGTTCAAGGTTAAACAGATACTGATAGAACCCCTCGAGATCCACGGACTTTGTAGCTCCTACACGGAGAGAATGAACAGGGTTATGAATACTCTCAATATGGTGGGCTTAAAACCGCCAGAGGAATTCTTAGACCGCTTCCCTCATGAGATGAGCGGCGGCCAGCGCCAGCGCGTAGCCATCGCCAGGGCCTTGGTGCTGCGTCCAAAGCTTTTGGTCGCTGACGAGCCCGTATCCATGTTGGATGTCTCCATCAGGGCGGGCATCTTAAACCTCCTGAGCGAGCTGATCCGCGACCTCAAAATGGCCGGGCTCTATATCTCCCATGATCTCTCGCTCATCAGATATGTATGTCAAAAAACGGCCATCATGTACCTCGGACGCATCGTCGAAATAGGGCCTACCGAAGAGATCATCCGCGAACCAAGGCACCCCTATTCGCAGGCGCTCTTGGCAGCTGTCCCCGTCGTAGATTTGGATGTGCACAGCAGGATTGAGGTCGAAGGAGAAGCCCCCAACCCCATCGATGTGCCTTCGGGCTGCCGTTTTTATCCGAGATGCAAAAAGGCCTTAGAGATATGCCGCAATGAGGCGCCGCCGATGGTGAGGATTGGCAACCGTTCGGTGGAGTGCCATCTCTACGTATAAGGTGGTAATACGATATGAATTGTTCTATCAATGAGGAGATCGAATGTTACCTCTCGCTCAATCGCGCAAGTTGCCTGGAAGGGCTGAAGGAATTCGTCTCCATCCCCAGCATATCAGCCAAAGGCACAGGCATGGCCGAGTGCGCTGAGTGGTTGGCAAGGAGAATGCGGGAGTTAGGCATAGAAACCGAAATTCTTCCGACTGCCGGCTCCCCCGCAGTCTATGGGGAACTTTCTAAGGGAACATCGTATAAGACCCTCCTCGTGTACGGGCATTACGATGTGCAACCGCCAGATCCATTAGCGCTCTGGAAAACAGATCCCTTCGAACCGAAGGTGATCGATGATCATCTCTACGGGCGCGGAGCCACAGACGACAAGGGCAATATCTGGGCTGTACTGATGGGGCTAAAGATCGCCGTCGCCGTGGGAGATGTAAAGCTAAATCTAAAATTCCTCTTTGAGGGCGAGGAAGAGATCGGAAGTCCACATCTGCCGGACATTGTAAAGGCTCAAGCGCAACGGCTCAGCGCCGACTATGGCCTACTCTGCGACCGTGGGATCCACGAAAGCGGAAGACCTCAGATGTACCTCGGAAACAAGGGAATCGTTAAGGTGGAGTTAAGGGTCAAAGAGGCCAAGCGCGAGGTCCATTCGGGCCACGCCCCTCTCATTCCAAACGCAGCATGGGAGTTGGTGTGGGCCTTGAACGCCACAAAGGATAGACATAATTGTATTCTTGTAGAGGGCTTTTCCGCCTCGGCCAACACTCCTTCGGAGGAAGATCTGAAGCTCCTCGCGATGATCCCTTTCGACCCCGAAAACTTCAAACAAGAGTACGGCATTAAAAAGACTTTGAAGGATGGTTCACCCCAGGAGATGCTCACCCGTCTGCTCTTTACGCCTACTGCCAATATCTCGGGCATGGCTTCAGGGTATTACGGTGAAGGTTCCAAGACGGTGATCCCAAACGAAGCGATAGCCAAGATGGATTTCCGCCTGGTGGACGGACAGACGTCCGAAGAAGCCAAAGAGAAAATAGGCAGGCATTTCGAGTCGCTTGGCCTCGATGGCTTGAGTTGCGAATTCTTGGGCTCCATGGAACCGTCCAAAACCTCGCCGAACGCCCCTTCCGTCAAAGCTGCCATCGAGTCGGCGAGGGAAGCCTATGGAAGCGAGCCGGTGGTGTGGCCTCTACTGGATGGGTCAGGCCCTCTGGCGCTTTTTACGCCATGTCTAAAGGTTCCCATGTTCGTGGTTGGCTTGGGGGCACCATTTTCGAGGGCCAACACCCACGCGCCCAACGAAAACATCGGGCTAAACGAGTTTTACAGAGGAATTTCTTTTATGGCCAACTATTATCACAGGCTCGGAAAGATGGGGAGGTAAAAGTTATGGCAGACTATAGCGCAATAAACAGGGTGATATCCGACATTGCCCGCAACGAAGAGAGAAATCTCGCAATATTGAAGGAGCTCGTCTCTCAGCCGACCGTAAGCGCCCAAGGGATAGGCATAAGGGAGGGTGCTGTCCTCGTCGCAAAAGTCTTGAAAGACGCCGGTATCCAGGCCGAGATATATGAAACTGCAGGCAATCCCGTGGTCTTCGGCCATAGGTCGGTCAGCCCTGACAAACCTACCATCCTCTTTTACGGACATTACGACGTGCAACCGCCGGAACCGATGGAGCTTTGGCTTTCAGACCCGTTCAAGCCTGAGGTCAGGGACGGTCGCATTTGGGGCAGAGGAGTGGCTGACAATAAGGGCCAATTCTTGGCTCACGTGTTGGCCGTCAGGGCTTATGTGGAATCGAGAACAGAGCTTCCCGTCAACGTCAAGTTTCTGCTCGAAGGGGAGGAAGAATGCTCAAGTCCCTTCCTCGCGACATTCGCACAGGAGAACCTGCCGCTCCTCAAAGCGGATATTGCCATCACCTCCGACGGACCCATGCACCCCAGCGGACGTCCTACCATGGCTTTGGGCGTGCGCGGCATCATGACAGCACAATTGAGGGCCAAAGGCGCCAAGAAAGACTATCATTCCGGAAACTACGGCGGCGTCGTCCCAAATCCCGCTTGGAAGCTGATCCACTTGTTGGCCGGCCTCAAAGACGAAACGGGACACGTAAACCTGCCAGGTTTCTACGACGAAGTCGTTCCTCCCACGGAAAAAGACAGAGAGCTCCTAAGGGCCCTGCCGTTCGACCGAGAAGCGCTCTTAGGGGAAATGGGCATCGAAGAGTTTGACGGAGACCCTAACATTCCCTATTTCGAAAAAATAATGTTTAGGCCAACCTTCAATATATGCGGCTTCAAGAGCGGTTATGCGGGCCAAGGATCTAAGACCATCATACCGTCAGAAGCTATTGTAAAGTTCGATACGCGTCTCGTGGTGAACCAAGATCCGGAGAAGATCTTCGCGGCGTTCAAAGAATACATCGCCAAGAAGGACCCAAACATCGAGGTTTCTTTCCTGGGCTCGATGAAACCGTCCAAAACGCCCTCCGATTCACCGGCGATTCCCATCGTGATGGAAGCCCTGAAAGAAGCTTACGAAGAAGAACCAGTCCTGCTACCAACCTTTGGAGGAAGCCTCCCTGATTATGTGTTCACAAAAATAATGAAGATACCATCGTTGATAATACCCTATGCCAACGCAGACGAGAATAACCATGCACCAAACGAAAACTTAGTCTTAGAACTGTACCACAAAGGCATAAAGGCCTCGGCCCATATCATCTGGGGCTTTCAGGATTTGAAGTGATGGTCAGAGGCATCGAAATCGAAAACGAGAAAAATGGACCCCCTTGACAAAGGAAGGTTGCGTGTGGTAAGTTTCTATCAATCTTGTATTAGCCTCGTTTTGGAGGGTTCAAAATGATGGTTAAGGCTGTTCGGCTCAACTGGTGGTGGCGGACTCAATAGTCTGCCACCTGAGCCTTAGGCGAAAGTAGACGCTTTAGGGCCAGGGAGGCAGATCCGAAAGGATCGGTCTTCATGGCCCTGTTTTTATGCTCGATAGATTTAGGGGGAGGGTCATGAAGGCTCTCCCCCTAAATTTTTTATGTTCAGGCGAGAGGAGTTGAGATTGATGAGGGCAAAGACAGAGGCAGCAATAGGCGAGGAATTCGAAACGGTATCGCTCGACCGCTTCCCTATCCGCTTTCGGAAGTATGAAATCACGCCCGTCGTAGCCGAAGTGCCGACAAAAGAGGATGCGCTTTCGCTATATAGAAGGCTGAAAGCCATCTCTCCCGCGTCCTTTATTTTTGAAGCCGGAGGCTCAGGATAAGCAAGAGGGCGCTACGCCCACATAGGCCTTGCACCGCACAAGCTCTTCGTGGCGGAGAAGGGCAAAGATTTCTTGAAAGAGGTCGAGGCCTATCTGAAAGAAAGACGGTCAGAAAGCGCGAAGTTCCCCTTCGCCG
>CAYTKB010000119.1:0-5426 GCA_964438265.1 uncultured Acetomicrobium sp.
CCTTCGAGAGCCTGTCTCCCGAGGCCAGAGACATTTTAGTGATAGGCACGGCGGGGATGTTTGAACTTAAGCACTTCGCCCTTCCTTCGCTGGCCAACGCCCTCGTTTCCATCGCGAAGGCGGAGTGCCCTTCAGAAGCCGGTTTGATAAACGCCGTGCTTCGCCGTGTCTCGGCAGTCGGCAAGGGAGAGATAACGAGGCTTGAAGCCAGCGCCGAACTGGCAGATCAGGCGCTCCTGAACGGGATGCCGCTGTGGTTGGCCAAGATGTGGGCTGACGAGATAGGTATCTCAGCTGCCAAGAAGCTCCTGAAGATGATAAACATACGGCCGTATCTCTCTTTGCGGCTTTCTCCTTCAGCGCAGTCAGAGTCAGTTATCGCCTCCTTCGCTTCGACCGGACGCAGGGTATGGAGCTCGCCGCTTTTTTCATATTCCTTGAGGACTGCCTTTACAGCCCACCCGCCATCCCTTCCGGGCTACGGGGAAGGGTTTTGGACCCCTCAGAGCGAATCTTCCATGGCGGCGATCGATGTGGCTGGCCGTTTTTGGAAGGGCGGCAGGGTGCTCGATATGTGTGCCGGCCGCGGCGTGAAAATGGGGCAAATGTTGCAGCGATGGGATGGGGTTTTCGTCGAAGGGTGGGATGCTTCTTTAGCCAAGGTGAGAGCGGCCGGCGAAGAGCTCGATAGGCTCGGCGTGTCAAACTCGGCATTTAAATTGAAAACAGGGGATGCGCTATATCTTGAACCAGAAGAGATGCCTCATTTGATCGTCTTGGATGCACCGTGCTCTGGAAGCGGCACGTGGGGTCGCCATCCGGAGGGTAAGTGGCGCTTAACGCGCAGACGACTTGGAGAGATCGCGGCGCTTCAAAAGAGGCTTCTCGATCGGGCCTTGTCGTTACTTCCGCCCGGCGGGACGGTCGTTTACATAACCTGCAGCCTCCTTCGTGCCGAGAATGAGCAGGTGGTAGGCGATATAATGACGTCTCGTTCGGATGCCGTAGAGTTGGAAGTGATCCAAGAAAGCCTGCCCTTGAGGCGCGGCCGCCCTTGGGGTTACTATATATTGCCGACGCTCCCATGGCTCGACGGGTTTTATATTGCTATAATCATGAAAAGATGAGGAGGGATAGCATATGGGGCGAATAGTCAACTTGTCATTGTTAGTCATCCTCCTTGTCCTCGTCGGCTCCGGTTTAGCTTCGTTTTACGCGATCTTTATCGGCGGCAGGAACGTGGAGGTGCCCTCCTTAGAGGGACGTTCTGTGGCGGAAGCCTTAGATGAGATTCAGAGGCTTGGCCTTCTCTCTCGCGTTGACGAGATCGACTCCTCGCTTCCAAAGGGGGCAGTGATATCGCAATGGCCGGAGGCCGGAGCTGAAGTGCGCAAGGGGAAGGTCGTCCTCCTCAAAGTCAGCAAGGGGGGCAAGCAGGTTCCCGTGCCCGATGTGCGCAACCTCGATTACGAAAGGGCGTCACAACAACTCAGGGATGCTGGCTTTGTAGTGGGCGATGTGCTCAGGATAAGGGACGACAAGGCTCCAACCGGCACAGTGATTGCTCAAAGCCCTGCATCGCCGGCTTTGGTGCCGGAAAATGCCAGAGTAAGCCTTTTAGTGAGCTCCGGCTCGGCGGGAGGGAGCGCATCTACAGCCACAGTGCCCGACGTTAGGGGCAAGGGAGAAGACGAGGCGCGCGGGGTATTGCGCAGCGTGGGTCTTAGGGTTGGCGGCGTATCTTATGTATATAATGCTATGACCGCTCCGGGTATCGTTATGGAAGTACGCCCAGCGCCAGGAACCACCATTTCTGCAAATGGCGCAGTGTCGTTGATTGTGGCCACAGACCGCAAGCCTCAAACTCAAGAGGTTGCATCTTCGCCCAAGCCCGTCATACCTGGCCAGGCTCCTCAAGTCAAGGTTGATTCTAAGGAGACGGAGCCAGCTTTGGCGCCAAAACTATCGTCCGAGCAGAAGAAGGAACCCCAAGTGAAGCCTCAGGAACAACCTGCTAAGATCGCTAAAGTTCGCTATGTGGTGCCTCCGCTTTCTAAACCGTTGGCACTGAAGATGGAGATGGTCGACGCGCGCGGAACCCAAACCTTGCTGGACAGAGAGGTAAAGGGAGGAGAGTATATAACGTTGGATGCTCCTTACGCTAAGGAGGCCGTGGTGACGATCTACCTGGGAGGCGAGTTCGTATGGCAGGAGAGATATTTTTGAGGCGTGATGGCCGTCCACTCTTCGCTCCCTCGCTCCTCTCTGCGGATCCGCTCAACTTGGCTAGGGCCATAGAGGCCATGGAGGATGAGTATGACTGGCTCCATGTGGACGTAATGGATGGCCACTTTGTGCCGAATCTCTCGTACGGACCGGCGCTGGTCAAGGCCTTGAAGCGGTCTTTTGCGCAAGACGTAATAGACGTGCATCTCATGGTGGAGCCGCCCGAATCCTTTATAGAACCTTTCTTGGAAGCCGGCTCGGACATCATCTCTATACATGTGGAGGCCACGCCTCACGTCCATCGCGTCCTTCAACGCATAAAGGCAGGGGGTGCTAAGGCTGGGGTTGCCTTGAATCCCGGCACGCCAGTGGAGTGGCTTCGCCCCGTGCTGCATCTGGTGGACCTCGTCCTTGTGATGTCGGTGAACCCAGGCTTTGGAGGCCAGAAATTTCTGCCAGAAGCGCTGCCTAAGCTTCACAGGCTGTGTCAGTGGAGGGCCGTCGATGGGCTTTCCTTCTTGATAGAGATGGACGGCGGCTTAGGGTTGGACAACGTGGAGGCGGTAGTCCGGGCCGGCTGCGATGTGGTGGTGGCCGGCAACGCTGTGTTTTCCTCTTCTGGGCCAGCCGTGGCAATCAGGGAGATGCGCCGTTTGGCCGAAGGGGTGGTGCACTGTGGATCATCGCGAGATGACCATTGAAGAGCTCGGCAATATCCTGGCTCAGCGCAGGGAAGAGCTGGGCAAGAGCATAGACGACGCCGCCAGGGAGACCAAGATCAGAGTCAATTACCTGAAGGCGCTGGAAAATGGACAAATGGATCAATTGCCCGATCGCGTCTTTGCGAGGGGCTTTGTGAGGCAATATCTCCATTATTTGCGCGCCGAGGACCTTTGGCCCCAATACAATGTGCTTCTGCCTTTGAGCGATGAGGCGACGATGACGGTGGCTCAACCGCTCGGAACCTATCTGCCGCCTCCCAAGGGTTTTCGGCGGACCTCGCGCTGGTGGCTTTATCTCCTCCTTCTCCTCGTAGTCGTTGTGGCGTTTTATTTGGTGTGGACGCAGCGCGAAAACATACGCGCCTCCGTTGAGACGCGAATATCTATGGACGAGGACAAACAGGCTGCTTTCGTGACGCCGGCCCCTCAGAGCGAAAGCCAAGCTCCGACTGTGCAAATTCAAGGGCAGACGCCGACTCGCGAGGAGGCAGCATCGATGCCCGCAAGCGCAGATATATTGGGCGATATTTCGTCGGTGCTGGAGAAAATAGAATCTGAAGCGGGAAAAGATGTCGAGGCCGAAAAGCCGATTGCATCGCAGGGAGAGCTCGTGATTACGGCGTCGAGAGGACGATGTTGGGTAAGGGTGCGTCAGGGTGACCGCGTTATCTTTACTGGCACTCTTATGCGTGGCGATTCCAAGACTTTTACTGTCTCTGGCGACGTTGAGGTGCGCTACGGCAACGCTGGAGCGGTAGACGTGTCTTGGCTGGGCGAGAGACTTGCGCCACCCGGTGCGTCCGGCGGCGTGGTTACCGTCATATATAAAATGGACGGATCGGCGGAGGCGCAAAGGTGAAGGTTTGTCTCATAAGCCTGGGTTGCGCGAAGAATCAAGTGGACAGTGAAAACCTTGCAGGTAGCCTGAGAGAGGCCGGACATATCCTTCAAGACGACGTCGAGGGAGCTGACTGGGCCATAGTCAATACGTGCAGCTTTATCGAGGCTGCCGCGAAAGAGAGCATAGACACCATCTTGGACCTCGAGGAGCTAAAAAAGGAGGGCGTGATCTCGCATATAGCCGTGGTCGGCTGCCTTTACAATCGCTACGATGGCGACCTCGTGAGGGAATTTCCAACCGTCGATCTGTGGGCTCGCGCTTCCGATTGGAAGAGGGTGCTTGTGGCCTTGGGCTCCGATTTTAAAAGGGCTCGAGCCCTGCTTCCGGGCGATTCGCCGTGGAGCAGATATCTCAAGATCGCAGAGGGGTGCGACAACCGCTGTTCCTACTGCATGATACCTTCTATAAGGGGGAGATTGTGCAGCACGTCTCTGAGAGCGGTTGCCGAGGAGGCGGAATGCCTGGTTGCATCCGGAGCCAGGGAGCTTTGCCTCGTGGCCCAAGACTTGACGAGCTATGGTATGGATTGGGATGGGAATTTGCATCTGCTCGAATTGCTTAGGATCCTCAAACGCAGCCTTCCCGACGAGACGTGGCTCCGATTGCTTTATTTGCACCCCGCTCGCCTCGATGAACCGTTCCTCGAAGCCGTTTTAGAGGAAGGGGTTGCCCTTCCGTATCTCGATATCCCAATTCAGCACGCGGATGAAGCCATTTTGACGCGCATGAACCGCCGCGTGAGTGAAGAGGGATTGCGGCGCATATTTTCATATGCCAGGAGGTTGAACCCAGACGTTGCCCTACGAACGACGGTGATGGTCGGCTTCCCAGGCGAGAGCGAACAGAGCTTTCTCAAGCTTTTGGCCTTTCTAAAGGACATGGAGATAGACCGCGTTGGGGCCTTCGCCTTTTCTCCGGAGGATGGCACGGAGGCATCCAAGATGCCCGGGCAAATAAGCGTGCACGTCAAGGAGGAGCGCCTGCAGAGGGTGATGGAACTTCAGGCTGAAATATCGCTCCTGCGGCAAGCGCGTATGGTCGGACGCTGCCTTCAAGTTCTGGTTTTAGAGCGCGACGATGATGGAACGGTCTTGGGAAGGTCTTACAGAGATGCGCCTGAGGTGGACGGCATAGTGGAGCTTGTTGGTGAGGGGCTGAAACCTGGGGAGTTTGTGACGGCTCGTGTCGTAGAGGCTTTGGAGCACGATCTCGTGGCGGAGGTGGTGTAGATTTGAGCAGCTCCTTTGAGAAGAGGGGTTGGTATGAGTGGGTGGTCACGCTCGGCGGGCTGGGGCGCATAGTGCCCATGCCAGGCACTGTGGCATCTCTGGCTGCTTGCCTTGTGGCTTCTGTGGTGGCGATACCTATATGGGTAGTCGGCATAGTGGCTGCTCTGGGGCTTTTTACCGTATATCTGTATATCAAGGAGACCCAAGGTGTTGATCCCAAGGAAGTGGTGATAGACGAAGTTGTGGGATCGTGGGTAGCCGTGTGGGGACACGGCCTGGGTTATGCCCTCCCAGCCTTTTTGCTGTTTAGGATATTCGACATACTAAAGCCGATGCCAGTCTCTACCG
>CAYTKB010000119.1:5436-6029 GCA_964438265.1 uncultured Acetomicrobium sp.
TAATGTGGTGCTGTGGCTGCTTAGATGGGCCTTCGGTTTGGGAGGATGATGGCATTGCCATACCGCGCTGTGATGGCGGCAGTGGGCGACGAGCTTTTAAGGGGCATAGTGCGCGAGGATAATGCCTCGTGGTTAGCAGCCGAGCTCTTTAAGCTCGGCTGGCAGCTTGAGGCTATAGAGATCCTTCCGGACTGCGAGGGAGCCTTGTTCGATTTTTTGCGCCGATGGATGGACAAGGTGGATCTGATCTTCGTTTCAGGAGGACTCGGCTCGACCCCCGACGACAAGACGCGCACGGCTATCGCACGCTACCTGGGTGCTCCATTGGTTTTGTGCGACGATCTGTTTGACCAAATTGTCCTGCGGCATCCAGAAGAGATGCGACCATACCTCGAAAGCGTGCGCGCGACGCAAGGGGCTGTACCTCAGGGTGCAGAGCCTATGTTCAACCCCATAGGTACGGCATTGGGGATGCGCTTCAGCCGCGATGCGACGACTGTAGTTGTCCTGCCGGGTATACCGTGGGAGTTTAAGGCTATGGCCGAAGAGTTTTTAAGGCAGCTTTCGCGAGGAGATCGGTATTCGGCGCAGAT
>CAYTKB010000120.1:0-5990 GCA_964438265.1 uncultured Acetomicrobium sp.
ACTTAATGGAAAGGATGCCGGCGACGGCCAATATGATGAAAAAGCGCTACTGCCTGAGTGATAATTCACAATGTGCTCGCTACGCAGTATTTAAGGCTGTGGGGAGAGAGAAGGTGCCGAAGGATCTGTTCCCAAACCAAACAGAAAAGGCCCAGGAGATTATCGAGCGAGAGAAAACTTGATCGAATTTTCGTGGTCGCCAAAGCATCGCGGCCTCAGTCCAAATCGAGGCGCGATTTCGACGCCGCTAAAGCTATGTATGACCGCGCCGAGGAGGCGAGGCGCCTCTTGAGGCGCCCACCGGCCTGAGGGCTTTGCCGGTAACCGCTTCCGCATCTGCCGCCGACTCGAAAGTCGCGCAAGCCTTCGCCTCCCGCCCGTGATACAATGCTACAAAAGGCTATATGGGCGGGGATCAGATGAAGGGGATAGAAAGGTTATGCACAGCTGAAGATCTGGGGCTCATTCGTGCGAATGAGCCCCTCTGGCTTCATTCCCGTTGGAGGATCGGGGGAGTGGCGGATCTCTTCATAGAGCCGCTCCGGGCAGATCAGGTATCGAGGGCCTGCGCTCGTGCTGAAGAAGAGGGCGTCGCTCTCATTATCGTAGGTAATGGGTCTAACCTCCTCTTTAGCGACGCAGGGTTGCGCGGCGCCGTGCTGAAGATAGGCCGCAAATTCTCCCGCTATACGCTCAAGGGCAACGTCATAACGGCCCAGGCCGGCGCGTGGGTACCGGCCTTGGCAAGAGCGGCTGCGAACAGGGGTTTAAGCGGCCTCGAGCACGCTGCGGGCATACCCGGCACCTTGGGTGGCCTTATATACATGAACGGCGGCAGCTTGAGGCACAGCATAGGCGAAATAGTCCGCAGAGTGTGGGCAATAGACCGCTTTGGAAACGTGAAGGTTATGCATAACGCCGAATGTGCCTTTTCCTATCGTCGTTCCATTTTCCAGGACACGGATCTCGTGATCCTTCAGGCAGAACTTATATGTCAGCCCGATGACCCGTCCCGCATCAGGCGGCGAACGCTTGAGATCCTCGAGGAGAGAAAAAAGAAGTTTCCCTTAAGGCTTCCGAACTGCGGCTCCGTCTTCTCCAACCACCCTGAGCTCTATAATAGCTTCGGCCCTCCGGGCAAGGTGATAGAAGATCTGGGATTCAAGGGGTTTACAGTAGGCGGCGTCCAAGTGAGTCAAAAGCATGCCAACTTCATCGTAAACCTCGGCAGCGGAAAGGCCGCTGACGTCTTTAAGCTGGTGAGCCTGATTAGGGCGGCAACATTTAAACGCACCGGCTTATACTTGGAGTGCGAGGTGCGCTATGTGGACGAAAGGGGGCGCTTGGGCCCCCTGCACACCTTTCTCGACGAGGCAACCTAAGCTTGACCAACGAGGAGCGCTTCCTCGGGGACGAGCGACCAGGCGTATTGGACCATCAAGGCCGCCAAATCAACCCCCGTGGTGCTGATCGTAGAACTTCGAAACTCCGGCTGGCCGTTGACCTCGTTTATAACCCATCGTCCATCCATCCAGAATAGATCCACAGCCAAAAAGTCGCCTGGGATGGCTTTATAAAGTCGCTGCAAAAGGGAAACCAGTTCCCGATCTTCCTCTAAGGGGTACCTCACAGCCTTGGCCCCGCGGGCGGTGTTGGTTATCCAGTGGCTGCTACATCGTTTTATGGCCGTAACGGGCTTTCCGCCGACTACGGTAACCCGCAGATCATAGCCATTTTTTTCTACATAACGCTGCAAGAAAAAGACTTGATGATGAGGCCCCAGGTAGCTTTTATGCTCTACCAAGGCTTCAGCAGCGTCGCGGTCATTCACCTTCGCCAAAAGTCTGCCCCAACTCCCCACCGAAGGCTTAAACACTACAGGGTATCCAAGCTCCTCCGCGGCTTCAACTGCCCCTTCCGGGGAAAAAGCTACCCGGTATTCAGGTTGAGGTATACAGGCCGCGTCCAAGCGCGCCGCCGTGGCGATCTTATCGCCGCATAGAAGCATTATCGAAGAATTGTTGATCGTGCGCACGCCCTTAGACTCCAAGAGTTGGGCCAACGCGACATTTTGTGTATGACTCACACAGCGGCAGATGACAACCTCGCCGGGATAGCCGCCCAAGTCGGGCCATCTCTTTGTGCGGATGTCTTCTGCCACATACGGTATCCCCAGTCTATCGGCCGCTTGAAAGAGCATCTTTTCCTCCGTGCGCAGGCGAGAATAGATGATGCGCAAGGGAAACGCTCCATTAGCTTCCCCCATGAGATTGACGCTTTGGGCAGACTCTGCCATAATGAATCCCTCCTCGAAAGACAAAAGGCGTTAACTTAGATTTACAATATGGATGAATTCTAAACCGGATTACCAAAATCTGTCAAGGGCATATCTCAAGCAGAAAGCGGATGTTGAGCAATGCGAGAAAGAGCTCGTTTTGACTTAGAATCTTACATGAGGCATCGTATCCATTTCACCTACGCTTTTACGTGAGGCATCAGGGGACAAAAACTGCCCCACCCGGAAAAATGGAAGCGAAGCCGCTGTTGTTTTTGAGCTGTCGATGCTGATAATCGAGGGAAACCATCGCCGAGGCGGGCATCGGATCGTAAAATCCGTCCGCCAGATGTAGATGAAGGCTTTAAACAGGGCAAAAGAGAACATCAAAGGAGGGTTGAAAAACGATTAAAATGATTATAAAATTTGATTAAAAAGAGGCGGAGGTGGTGTTTTATGTCTCGTTTATCGAGAAAGCGCTTTCTGCAATTTGTAGAGGACGAATATGAGGACCTCGAACTTTGGTATCCTAAAATTCGCCTCGCTGAAGAGGGAGCTCAAGTCGTAACGGTTGGGCCGGAAAAAGGGCGGGTCTACCAGGGCAAAAACGGCTATCCGTGCAAGGCCGACTCTTCGTTCGATGAGGTAAAAGCAGAAGATTTCGACGGCCTGCTGATCCCGGGAGGCTATGCTCCCGACAAAATCAGAAGGTACCCCAAGGCTTTGGAACTCACCAAAGAATTCCATAAGGCCGGGAAAATCGTCGCCTTCATCTGCCACGCAGGATGGGTGCCCATCTCGGCCGGCATATTGAAAGGTGCTAAGGCTACGTCGTTTTTCGCGATAAAAGATGATATGGTGAACGCGGGGGTAAATTGGGTGGATGAACCCGTCGTCGTGGACAAAAACCTCATAAGCAGCCGTACGCCTGCCGATTTGCCTCATTTCTGCAAGGCCATAATCGAGGCAGCTTCAAGCAACTAAAGGGCACCGAAAAGCTCCAGGAAAACGATCTGAGCTCCGGGGCACAAACTCCGGAGCTCGTTTTTGAGTCAGTCGAGCTCTCCAATGGCCTCTTCCGCAGATGCCACAACCTCACCAGAGCGCAACAGCCCCAAGACCGCATCGATCAAGGGATAAAGTATAACGTCCTCCTCCAAAAACGGGACTTCCTCCCTTATGCGGCGATAAGCAGCTCCACTGCCCCTACCGGGTTTAAGTGGCGCACTGAAGTCCAAAGCCTGCGCCGCGACCATAAATTCTATGGCCGTCACTTTCTGAGCATTCTCTACGATGGTCCTAGCCTTGCGGGCGGCATGGGCCCCCATAGAAACGTGATCTTCTTGGTTGGCCGACATCGGTATGGAATCGACAGAGGCGGGATGTGCGAGGACTTTGTTCTCCGAAACCAATGCCGCACAGGTATATTGAGGGATCATGAGGCCGCTGTTCAGTCCGCTGTTTTTTATGAGGAAGCGCGGAAGCCCTGAAAGTTTATGGTCGACCAACCTGGCGACGCGCCTTTCGGAGATATCCGCAAGTTCGGCGACGGCGATTCCGAGAAAGTCCATGGCCAACGCGATGGGTTGGGCGTGAAAATTCCCGCCGCTTAAAGCTTCACCCTCGGCTGGGAATATGAGAGGATTATCCGTCACAGAGTTGATTTCGATCTCTATCTTTTGACGCACAAAATCCATCGCGTCGCGGCTGGCTCCGTGGACTTGAGGAATACAGCGCAACGAGTAGGCGTCCTGCACCCTTTTGCCTCTGTAGGCTTCGACGATTTCGCTCCCCTCGATGAGCCTTCGTATGTTGGACGCCACCAACTTCTGCCCTATGTGCGGGCGAAGTTCGTGAATGCGAGGATCGAAGGCATCCGGCACGCCGTGAAGCGCTTCCAAAGAGAGCGCCGCCGCTACGTCGACGGCCTTGGCGAGCTCGAGGGCGTCGTAAAGAGATAGGGCCGAAACGGCCGTCGTCATGGCGGTGCCGTTATTTAAGGCTAAGCCCTCCTTAGGACCGAGCCCATCGAGGGGCTTAAGCCCAGCCTCTTTAAGAGCCCGAAGTGTGGGAACCCTCCTCCCTCGATAGAAGACCTCTCCCAGTCCCAGAAGGGTGATGGCCAGATGCGAAAGCGGGCAAAGGTCGCCGCTCGAACCAACTGAGCCCTGCGACGGAATTACGGGGTGAATCCCTTCGTTGAGATAGGCGACCATTTGATCCAATGTCTTCAGCCTGATGCCAGAATAACCCCTCGTGAGGGTGTTGATGCGCAGCAGCATTGCGGCTCTGACGATCTCCTCGGGAAACGGTTCTCCCACTCCGCAGGAATGGCTTTTCAGGAGGTTTTCTTGGAGTTTTTCGCTCAGTTCGGGAGAGATAGACGTCGACGCCAGGTCGCCGAAGCCGGTGGTGATGCCGTAAATCGTTTCTCCATCGTCAGCCCACTTCTCCACCATGGACGAGCCTCTCGGCACGAAGGCTCTGGCAGAGGGATCCAGGGCAACGCCGTAGCCATCTCTGGCTACGCGCACAATATCCTCGATGGTGAGGGAATGCCCATTGAGCCATATAATATGCATAGCCACCGCCTCCTGAAGGAAGCTGTTATGCCCTTTCGCAATATAATACCATAAAATCAAGGGCAGTGCATGACGCGAGCATTTAAAAATAGCACAAAGGATGAGAGTAAAAGAGCTGTAAATCTTCGGACATAAGATATAATGATTTTAAATGATTGAAAGACATGTGTCGCCTGGATTACCAGCGCGCAGAAGGGAGAGAAGAGAACATGAGAAGGCCGGTTTTGAAGATATTCATGGAAAAGCCCGAGATTTACTCATGCTGCCTTCCGATCGACTACAGAGAGATGGAGGAGATGGAGACGTTCCATCTCTTGGGGGAGAGGGAAAAGGTAGGGTCGCTTTTGAGGAGAATCAAGAGGGAATACGGAGACAAAATAGAGGTAGAACTCATAGACCCTCGAAATGTCCTATATTTCTTCGAAATATTTAAATACAAGATCAGAGCAAAGGAGATAGCGTGGGTGCTGAATAACAAGGTATTCTTTCGAGGCATCCCTTTATGGGATGAGCTAAAAGCTGCCTTAGATCAGGCCATCGCCGTTGTTTCGTCCATCTAATTCGCGTTCGCGATAATTTCAGTTCCCCTGCGGGATGTTTATGCAGAGTGCGAATGATGACAAAAAAGCGCTCGAAGAATTGGCTCAGGAAGTAAGGAACTGCCGTCACTGCATCTTGAGCGAGCGTCGTTTTTGTGCAGTGCTAGGGGAAGGCAACGACCGCGCTTCCCTCATGATAGTGGGGCAAGCTCCTGGCGAGGGGGAGGATATGGTAGGCCGTCCCTTCATCGGACCATCGGGCCGCCTTTTGCGCTATTTTATGGGAGCAGCGGGCCTCTCGTTCGGCGATACATACCGTACGAACCTCTTAAAGTGCATGATCCCTCGCTACAGTCGCCCCAAATGGAGTTCTATTTGCGCCTGTCTTCCTTTCCTCGAACGAGAAATAGCGCTCCTATCCCCGAAGGTGATCCTCGCGTTGGGGAAGTTCCCCGCGAAGGTGCTCCTCAAATTGCACGGTCTGCCAGTTCCGCCGGAAAATCGCGCCATACCCGCCCTTTTCGGCAAGCCTTACGAGGCGCAGGGCAGGATTATATTCCCAATGCCTCACCCGGCCTCGATCATATACAACCA
>CAYTKB010000121.1:0-5986 GCA_964438265.1 uncultured Acetomicrobium sp.
CGATGACAGCTTTAGGGGTTGGATGCTTTTTGAAGGCGCTTTCCAAGGCCTCTGGGTCCATATTCCAAGTTTTGAGGTCGCTATCTATAAATACGGGTATAGCATTTTGATACACAATCGGGTTAGTTGTAGCCGAAAAAGTCAAGGACTGACAGAAAACAAGATCTCCCCTTTCCACGCCGGCAGCTTTCAACGCCATGTGTATGGCCGCAGTCCCAGAGCTAAGCGCAGCGGCGTGCTTTGCGCTAATCCAAGCAGCCAGTTCCTTTTCGAAGGCATCTACATTTGGTCCCAGCGGAGCAATCCAATTAGTCTCAAAGGCTTCTTTTACAAACTGCATTTCATACCCTTCGTCGCTCATATGAGGTGACGAAAGCCATATCTTTTTTTGCATATTAATCGCCCTCCTTTAATTTTAAACCTTAACAACCAACTCAGCATCAACATCACGCCTCAACTGATCACGGTGCCCTGAAAAATACACGATTCGCAGCAAAGAGCGAAGTACCAACCCCGACTAAAGGAAGCTGAATACATGCCCTAAGGCTCGTCCATCCTTTAGGTATTATGATAATACAAAGCAAAAGGTATTATATAGCTTCGCCAGTAAGCCTATGAGGATTGGGGGCATCTTTTTAAAACCTTCTTCATGCTGGTGCATTTATTCACTTGACCAGCCCAGTAAGGCTTCTAATTTTTCGGCGAGGGTTTTAGTACCATGGAACTGTTCTACGTAACGCCTTCCGTTCATGCCAAGTTCTTTTCTTTTCTCCTCGGGCATATTGTAAATTTCGATGATGGCCTCGGCGAGGGCTTTGGGGTTTTCCGGTTCTACTGCTATGCCGGCGTAAGACTCCACTACAGGATTGTTTTTTGCTTCTATTGATGTAACAATTGGTTTAGCGCTCGCCAAGTAATCGTACATTTTATTCGGACTCATCCCATAACGTAAGACATCTACTTTTTTTATGGTATGCACAAGAAGATCAGCTATTGCAAGAAGACTTGAAACTTGGGCTTTCGAAACCGGGGGCAAAAATGATACATTGTTAAGGTGCATTTCGTTGGCCTTCTGAATTAAGTTTTGTTTCTCTGGGCCATCGCCTATAAAAAAGAAATGCATCCCCAAACCTTTATCTTGAACGATAAAAGCAGCCTGAATTATGACCTCTAATCCATTAGCCGGCCCATGTGCCCCAGTATAAACTACCTTAAACCTATCGCGGTACCGCTCAAAAGCCTTTGCCACCTCAGACCCAGGATCAAGAGGTGCGGGATGATCGAACTTATCTAAATTTACGCCGTTAGGCAGCCAAAAGACCTTTTCGGGGCTTATTCCTCTCCTAACTATATACCCTTTAGCATATGGCAGAAGCACGATGATCTTTTCTGCCTTTTCATACATGAATTTTTCCCAGGCATAAAGCAGCTTGGCAGGAAAGCTATTTTCTTTCATTGCCCCCATATCTACCGCCGTCTGTGGCCACAGGTCTCTAACTTCAAAAATAAACCTTGCTTTATGTCTGCGGGCCAGCCACCAGCCGGCCAAAGCCGCAAAGGGATGCATGGAAGACCCGATGACCACGTCAGGTTTAGGCAGACCCCGGTCACACCCCAATACCCGCCAGCCGTAGGAAATCATGTTCATTACTCTGCGCCAGTCGTTTTTGCTGTAGGGCGTGGTATTGATCCACACAAAACGCACCCCGTCGTATTCTTCAACCCTTATTTTCTCCTTGGGATCTATTTTTATATACCGGTGAGTATGATGGTCAAAACCGGAGGCAAAAATCGTTACATCGTGCCCCTTTTTAACAAGCTCCCTGGCCAAATCAAAATGCCTGGTCCCCCCAGGCATATCGGGACTAATGGCGTAATGATTCAATATCCAAAGCGTTTTTCCCACTTAGCTGCCCCCTTACAACAAAATCATTTGCCAGTATTTATAAGATAATCTACGACCTTCACAGCGCTATGTCCCTCACCGTAAGGGTTTTCTTCAGCGCCGCTAAAAGATCCCAGCCTCGACCTTACGGCATCAGCTATCCCGCCGACAGAAAAGGGAGGAACTACTAAATTCCACCCGAGCTCGACCAATTCCACCCATTCCGTCTCCTCCCGCAAGGTAACGCAGGGCACGCGGTAGAAAAACGCCTCCTTTTGCACACCGCCGGAATCTGTAGTGATGAGGCGGGCATTTTTTTCAAGCATCACCATATCAAGATAGCCAACCGGCTCAGTCAGGCAAATACTTGAAGCCACCTTATCGTACATACCGCTTTTTATCAACGCCTCACGGGTTCGCGGATGTAAGGGTAAGACCACCTTTATCTCACCGGCTATTTCGCATAAGGCATCAAATATGACCCGAAGCCTTACGGGATCATCCGTGTTTTCGGCGCGGTGCACGGTGGCAAGGATGTATTCCTTGGGTTTTAGGCCCAATTTATTTAATATTTGGCTTTGCAGCTCGGCCCTTTTGCCGTAGAAAAGGGCAGCATCATACATCACGTCTCCGACTAATTTAATCCTTTCTTCGGGGATTCCCTCGTGTCGCAAGTTCATAACGGCCGTCTTCGTAGGAGCAAAGAGCAAATCCGAGGCATGATCTGTAAGCACCCTGTTTATCTCCTCAGGCATTCGGCGATTAAATGAGCGCAGGCCCGCCTCTACGTGCGCCACAGGTATGTGAAGTTTGACGGCCGCCAGCGCACCGGCCAGTGCGGAGTTTGTGTCGCCATAAACCAGGACCCAGTCAGGTTTTTCCTCCAGCAAAACTTTTTCGATGGCTTCTAGCATTTTCCCAGTCTGCTCGCCGTGCGTGCCGGAACCAATGCCCAAGTTGTAATCGGGCCTTGGGATTTCAAGTTCCTCAAAGAAGACATCAGACATATTTGCGTCGTAATGCTGACCGGTATGCACCAAGATTTCATTAACGCCTTCTGTTGCCCTAATCACCCGCGATACGGCAGCAGCCTTGATGAATTGCGGACGTGCACCGACGATGGTAATGATTTTCATAGCTCCCCTTCCAACTCCTGCGCAAACAGCTCTACCAGCCTTTCCACAACGGAACTTATCGCAAATTCTTTTTCAATCTTTGCCCTGCCTTCTGCACCTATTTTATACCGCATCTCTGGATCTTTCATCAGTAATTGAATAGCATCAGCCAGAGCTTCGCTATCCTCCGGTGGCACTAAAATCCCGGCTCCGTCGCCCAATAGTTCGGGAATACCGCCAGTAGTGGTAGAGATTACCGGCACCCCAGCAGCCATAGCTTCCATAAGAGCAACAGGAATCCCTTCTTTTTCACCATCCTTAGTTTTAATACTCGGCAGGACCACTACTGAAACATCACCAGTTGCATATAAGTTCAAGATTTCATCATGAGCAACTCTACCGCAGAATTTAATCATACTATTTAAGTTTAATCCATTTGCCATTTGTTGAAGCTCATCACGTAATGGTCCATCTCCAAACAGAAGGCAACGTAAACTAATCCCCCGCTCTTGCAGTACAGAGCAAGCCTCAAAAAGAAACTTATGCCCTTTCTTAGGAACTAAATGAGCAATGCAAGCCACAGTGAACGACTCTTTTTTTTCAACAGAACCGAAAGAGGATAAAACTACTCCTACATGAATAACTCTCACTTTTTGCCATAAACTAGAAGGGATCTGTTCTCTTATTTCTTCTGCCCCATTAGTATCAATAGCCCTTATAAATTTACTTGACTTCGCTTTTGCCGAAAGCATATTTCCCTCAGCGATGTCCCAGCGGTGGGCAGTAAAACTCCACGGAACCCTGCTATATAAGGACGCAATATATGCAGCAGTAGAAGGCGTTGAAGCCCAGTGAGCATGGATGTGCTCAATGTCTCTCTTCTTTACTTCTTCTCCAAGCACCAATCCTTTAGGAACTACAGTGAGGTTTTTAAAAATCTTTTTAAAGCTTCCAGAATCTCTGAAAATGCTACCAAAAATACGGGTGACTATCCCCGGTCGCAAGGTAGCCAGTCTAAGAGCACGCAAAAACACTGAGAAATCAAATAGCGGAATGCGCACAGTAACCCTTCCAACCTCAGCGGCCTCTTGCCCTTGTGCCAGCTCCTTTTCCGGGCGAAGCGGAAAAACTACCACCTCGTGTCCCTGTTTTTTTAGTTCAATTACCTCAGGGAGGACAAAGGCTTCTCCCTTGCCATAAGGCGTCTGAGCTGTGATGTAAGCAATTTTCATCGGATAATCACCGCTTCTCCTGGTTCTCGAAGTTTTTGGAGCGCCTTAACGCTTAACGCTCTAAATCTATTTACTCTATTCTGTTGATAAGCTTCCCAGCGACCCAAAACTTTAGTTAAATGGGAGGTGCTCTCAAGCATCGCCAGAGCTTTTAGTTGATGAATATGAAGGTCATGATAAAAAGGGCTGGCAAGGTGTTTTTGTATATCATAATAGGACCAATAACCGGCATCATATTCGTCCAGATGGGTCAACAGAGTGTCTAATGATTGCTTAAATAATCCGTAAGTTTGTTTATCGCTAAAAGCTAACCAGAAATCATGCAGACCAAAAAGAGCAAAAATCCATCCATTAAGAATAGATACGCGTGGGTTATGAGGAATCTCTTCCAGAAAGATATCATTTCCTACATATATTGCAGGACCTCCTTCTTCTATGGACCTGCACATAAGGGTCAATGCTTGTCTTGCCCCTTTTGCATAAGCGTCGTCTTTTGTAAGCTTCCATGCTCGAACAAAAGCCGATATACACTCTCCCTGAGTCATAGCCGAATAAGGGGAAGGAAGAGGCAGGTTCAATTCACGCCAAAGCGGCCACCCCCCATCCTCATTTTGCCTTGCTAAAAGCCATCGGCTGAGCTTAAGAAACTCCTTCTTATCCGCTTCATGGCCCGTAAGCAACCATTTATCCCAATGTCCGAGCGCTTTCTGCACAACTGTCGTAGCAAAATAAATCTTATGACCATCAACCAGAATGTTAACCGGTATCTCTTCGTCATCTGTAGAGCCAGTCCACTGGGTTTTTCCTGTTAAATCATTAAAATAGCCAGCCAATTCATTCGGACGAAATACTTTACCCAGACACTGTGGTTGGTGATAGTAGCTTTTCCCTCCCAGCACCTTGGCCCAACGTATGAATAAACGAGACCACTTGGTAAACCAATTCATTTCTTCACCTTCTTATCCAAAAGCTCCAAATATAAAGATTCGTATTCCCTGGCAGTTCGGGCAATATCAAATTGTTCCAGTGCCCGTCTTTGCCCAGTCCGGCCCATTTGCTGGCCAAGGTCAGGATTTGTAGCTAATCTCAAAATAGCTTGTGCCAGTGCTTGTGTGTCTTGCGGAGGTATAAGGATCCCTGTTTCACCATCCTTCACTAATTCTGGGACACCACCAACTGCTGTAGCAATCACCGGCCTACCCACTGCCATGGCTTCCAGGATTGTCAAAGGCACTCCTTCCCAATCGGAAGGCAATGCAAAAATATCACACTGGCCAAGAAGTTCAGCCACGTCAGCCCGGATACCTAAGAAAGAAACATATGAGCTTAGCCCTTTTTCGGCCACCAGCTTTTCAATATCTGACTTTAGTTCTCCATCTCCTACGAGCCAGAGACGCAACATGGGGCATTCTTTTACTGCTAATGCAAATGCTTCGATTAAAAGTTTGTGATTTTTTGGGGGTGAAAACCTGCCAACATGGAGAAGAATGGCGTTATTTTCGTCTTTCCTATTTGAATAAGCGGAAAATCGCCCAGTTGGAATTCCGTTGTAAATTACAGGTGTCTCTATCTCATGCCCATATAAGTTACGCACTGTAACGGCAACTCCCTGGGATATACTCACGGGCACAACACCAGCCAATCTAAAAGCAAACCAATGCACGAGCTTACCCACTTGGTCAACCTCTTTTTGGGCTATGCTGTGCACAGTATGGACTTGCACCGGAATATGGCAAAAAAAGGCAGGCAATAGC
>CAYTKB010000122.1:0-5985 GCA_964438265.1 uncultured Acetomicrobium sp.
GTGTAAAGCCTTTTTGGAAAGCAAAGGAAAAGAAAATATTAAAGCATATAAAACACTCACATCACTGATCATACCCAGCGCTTATATAGCTTATCTACAAAAAGTTTTACTCACCAAAGGTAACGATTGCTTCAAAAAAATGGTTCATCAAGATAGCTTAAAGAAGCAATTGAAGAAGGGCTATAACTTCACTCTTTTATCGAGAAGACCTGATTTGTACTTAAAATTACTTCTATCGATGCATTTTCCAGAATTTTTTTCGCGATTGGTTTACACGAGACATAAATGATTGATTATTAAGGGTTTGAGAAGTTTAGCAACTTTATGTATAAAACCAGGCCAGAGAAGAGGTGTTTTTGATATTGCCAAATCAAGGCATTAAAGTGGTTATCTTATGTGGCGGTAGAGGCACGAGGCTTCAAGAAGAGACGGCCTATCGCCCCAAACCCATGGTAGAGATTGGCGGCAAGCCGATCTTGTGGCATATTATGAAAATTTATGCTCACTATGGCTTTAATGAATTTGCTCTCTGCCTCGGTTATAAAGGCGGTATGATCAAAGATTATTTTTTGCACTACGAAATGATGAATAACGATTTTACAGTCGAACTTGGAATGCCCGGCTTGCTTCAGTTCCATAGCGACCATGCCGAGCGTGGGTGGAAGGTCACATTGGCCGATTCGGGTTTAGCCGCGATGACCGGAGCCAGGGTAAAGCGTATTGAAAAGTATATAACGGGGAGTGAGTTTATGCTCACATATGGCGACGGCGTGGCCAATATCGATATCAATCAGCTTTTGGAGTTTCACCGTAGTCACGGTAAGATCGGTACGGTAACGGGAGTGCGCCCTCCGTCGCGATTTGGAGAGTTGGTCGTTGAGGGGGAAATGGTGGCGAAGTTCAGCGAAAAACCGTTAGTTTCACAAGGCTACATAAACGGCGGGTTTTTCGTATTTGACCGTAGGTTCTTCGATTATCTAACCGCTGAAGACGGGTGTGTGTTGGAGCGGGAACCATTAGAGCGTCTGGCTGAGGAGGGGGAACTCGTGATGTATCCGCACCCCGGTTATTGGCAATGCATGGATACCTATCGAGATCTCGAGTTGCTTCAAAAGACGTGGGAAACGGGACGAGCGCCCTGGAAGGTATGGGATGATGGCCGACCAAAAGTTCTGGCAGGATAGAAATGTATTAGTAACAGGATGCACCGGCCTGTTGGGTTCCTGGTTAACGGAAATGATAATGCAGGCTGGCGCTCATGTGGTTGGCCTCGTTCGCGACGGCGTGCCGCGCAGCCGTTTGATTCAAGAACACATCGTAGATCGCATTACCGTTGTGCGCGGCGAGGTAGAAGATTACTTATTGTTAGAACGAGCGCTGAACGAATACGAGATCGAAACCGTCTTTCACCTCGCGGCTCAAACTATTGTGGGGATTGCCAATCAAAACCCGCTTTCTACTTTTGAGACGAACATTAAAGGCACTTGGAATCTGTTGGAAGCTTGTCGTCGGGTCTCAACTATCAAGCAGGTTGTCGTTGCCTCGAGCGACAAGGCTTATGGCAGCCAGGAAGTTCTGCCCTATGATGAAACGATGCCCCTGCGAGGAGAGCATCCCTACGATGTGTCTAAGAGTTGTGCCGATCTTATCGCTCGCACTTATTACTGCACGTATCGGCTTCCCGTATGCATTACCCGGTGTGGTAACTTTTACGGCGGTGGGGATCTAAACTTTAACCGCGTTGTTCCTCAAACGATTCGTTCAGTGATCCGCGGTGAGCGTCCGATAATCCGCTCCGATGGAACACCTCTACGGGACTACATTTACATTGAAGACGCCGTATGTGCTTATCTATTGCTCGCCGAAAGGATGGCGGAGGATTACGGCCTGCATGGCGAGGCGTTTAACTTTTCATGCGAAAAGCCGGTAACGGTCTTGGAACTCGTGGAACTGATCCTACAGCTAATGAACCGTACTGATTTAAGACCCGTCATCCTAAACAAAGCGTCTAACGAAATTGAGCGCCAGTACTTAAGCGCGGCAAAGGCACGAGAACGGTTCGGATGGCGGCCGCAATTTTCGTTAGAAGAGGGTTTGAGGCGTACCATTAAATGGTATCAGGCGTTCTTCGGTGAGGAGGGATAGCATGATCGATGGCGTGTTTATTCGTCCGTTAAAGCAGATTCCTGACGAGAGAGGCAAGGTCATGCACATGTTGCGTCGTGACGATCCTTGGTTTGATCATTTCGGGGAAATCTATTTTTCGGCAGTTTACCCTGGAGTTATTAAGGGTTGGCATCTACACAAACGAATGACCTTAAATTATGCGGTAGTTAGCGGCATGATTAAATTAGTGCTCTATGACGACCGCAAGCCTTCTCCCACGCAGGGTGAGGTCGTGGAGATTTTTACTGGCGAGGATAATTACGCTTTGATCACAATTCCGCCTGGCATATGGAATGGCTTTAAGGGAATCGGAATAAAGCCCGCGATTGTGGCTAATTGCGCCACTGAGCCTCATGATCCTGAGGAAATCGTGCGGATGAATCCGTTTGAGGATAGGATCCCCTACGATTGGGGGCTCAAGCATGGATAAAACGAAGGCCCTCGTCATCGGCGCTTCCGGCCTGGTCGGTAAATGCTTATGTAAGGCCCTGGAATGGAATGGCATTGACGTGAAAGGCACCTACCAGTCTCGACCCATTAAGGGAATGTTAAAGCTGGATGTAAGGGATAAAGCTGCAGTTCGGACTTGTCTTGAAACTGTGCGACCTGAAGTTGTTTTTTTGGCGGTGAACACTAAAGGTGGGGTTGATTACTGCCAAACTCATCCTGAAGAAACCCACGCTTTAAATGTAGAAGGCACAAAAAATGTTGCCCTCGCCGCAGCTAACTTGAAAACCAAGCTCGTTTACTACTCTACGGATTACATATTTGATGGAAAGGCCGGACCTTATTCTGAAGAGGACGAACCTAACCCCATTAATGTCTATGGACAAACAAAACTCGAAGCCGAGAAAGTTATTCGAGAAATGTGCCCTAATTGGTTGATCATTCGAACCACAGCCGTGTTTGGTTGGGACAAGGAAAGTCGCAACTTCGCAATGCAAGTATGGGAACGCCTCAGCGCGGATGAATCCATGCGCGTCCCAAATGACCAATGGGGTAATCCTACCTTGGCGGATTATTTGGCAGAGGTCAGTGTCCGCCTTATCGAGATAAACGCTCAAGGCATTTTTAACGTTGTGGGGGAGGAGAGAATGCCTCGCTCTGAATTCGCCAAGGCTTTGGCGAAAGCCTTGGCGTTGAATCCTGATCTAATCCTTCCTGTGCCGACTTGCGAGCTCGGCCAAGTGGCTCCTCGCCCGCTTCAAGGTGGATTAAAAACCGAAAAATTGAAGCAGACCCTCGAAACCGAACCGATAAGCTTAGACGAAGCCTTGAAGCGCTTCAAGCGCCAATGGCAAATGGATGCCAATATTGCGCATATTGGCGGGACCGTATCTAAAGAGGGGGAAGAGCTCAAGCGAGAGATATTAGATAAGGTGAGACGATACTTTCAAGTGGTTCACAAACCTCGGCGTGAATTTGTTCCCCGAAAAATAAGGGTCCAATACGCGGGCAGGGTTTTTGGCGAACAAGAGATGGTGAACTTAGTGGACAGTGCGCTTGATTTCTGGTTAACCTTAGGGCCTTACGGTGAATTATTTGAGCAGAAGATGAAGCGCTTCTTTGAGGCCAAGGATTTTGTGTTCGTAAACTCTGGATCAGCCGCTAACTTGACCGCGGTTCTTGCTTTGATGTCCCAGCAGCTCGAAGATCCTTTAAAACCTGGCGATGAAGTCATAACTCCGGCAGCGACCTTTCCAACAACCCTGTCGCCGCTCGTTCATAGCGGTTTAATCCCTGTTTTTGTGGATTGCGAGGTGGGAACCTATAATATTAATCCTCATCTTCTCGAAAGTGCCATATCAGAAAAGACTCGCGCCATTATGATTCCGCACACTTTGGGAAACCCCTGTGATATGGACATCATTTGTGAATTGGCCAAACGCTATAATCTTTACTTGATTGAAGACGCCTGTGATGCTTTAGGTTCAACCTTCCGCGGTCAACTGGTTGGAACCTTTGGCAACTTAGGAACTTTGAGTTTTTACCCTGCACATCACATTACGACAGGCGAAGGAGGAGGGGTGGTTGTCAATAAAGCCGGGCTTTCTCGTATTGTGCGCTCAGTGAGGGATTGGGGGCGGGATTGCTGGTGTGGTCCGGGAGAACATAACACCTGCGGCAAGCGTTTTGGGTGGCAATTGGGCACCTTGCCCAAAGGGTATGACCATAAATATATTTATTCAAACCTTGGTTATAATTTTAAACCGACAGACATGCAGGCGGCGGTTGGCTTAGCGCAAGCCGAGCAAATCGACGAGTTTGTAAAGAAACGGCGAGAGAACTTCATGAAGCTCTATGAAGGGCTTGCACCCTATCAGGATTATTTCATCCTGCCAGAGATAGACCCTCGGGCTAATCCATCCTGGTTTGGATTTCCGATCACAGTGAAGAATGGCGTATTGCGTAATGAGTTAGTGCAGTGGCTTGAGGATGCTGGCATCGAAACGAGGATGGTCTTTGCCGGGAACATCCTCCGCCAACCGGGCTACCAAAACATCCAGTGCCGTGTTTTTGGCACTTTGGACCAGACGGACCGAATTATGCGAGACAGCTTCTTTATTGGGGTGTATCCTGGCCTAACGGACGAGATGATTCAGTTTGTATTAGATGTGTTTGGAAGTTTTTTCAGGATTTCGTCTTGTCCAAAATAGAATGAGGCAAGTCGGCCTTTTGTTTTTGTGAAGGTTCCTACCTCCCATGAATATATGCCTCCCAATAGACCTTACGTTTACGAGCGGCCTATGGTGGCTTGTGATACGATTTAACCCAACGTGTTCTGAGATCGCTGCGATAATATTCGATTGGCGTCAAGGGCCGAATGAGGCTTCTCGTGATTATAGTACTAGCTCCAGTGTGTCAGGGCATCTAAGGCTTGATAGTAGTCGTTCACCTCTTTTGCGAGCCCCTCTTCTCGGTGTGTGCGATGGGATCCCTCAAGTCTCTTATTGGATTTAGTCGCCGTGATAAACTAATTTCGTGGGAAAGAACGGTTAAGCAACATGAGATTTATGCCGTATAACAATGTGCTTGTCTCATGGAATATATCTTTGAATACAAACTTCTGGTGCCCGTGGGTTAGATAGGATCTTTATTTTTTGTGTTTTTCCAGCTTGTTTAGCGATCATCCCTTCTTTTGGCGCTTTAGGTTCACCTGCGTCATGAAGTTGTTTCTGTTGACGAAATTGTCACCAATTCGTATACTCCGCGTGGAGGCGATGGAGATGGCGAGCGCTACCGTGCGAATCAGTCTGGAAGCTCAAGAGGTTGTGCGGAAGATTTCGGCCCAAACTGGCCGAAAGATGCAGGATATACTGGACGAAGCGGTTGAGCTATATCGCCGTCAGCTCTTCTTGGAGAAGGCCAACGCCGCCTTTGCCACCTTGAGGATGCAACCGGAGGCGTGGGCTGTTGAGGAGAAAGAGCGAGCCTCCTGGGACGCCACTCTCACCGACGGGCTAAGGGACTAATATGTCTGAGCCATCCCGCGGGGAGATTTGGCTGGTGGATCTAAATCCTGTGCGCGGCCATGAACGGGCGGGTAGGCGTCCAGGTCTCGTGATATCGATTAATGGCTTTAACCATGGTCCAGCAGGGCTTGCGGTTATAATTCCTATAACCACGAAGACTAAAGGCATCCCGTTTCATGTGGAAGTTTACCCACCCGAGGGTAGTGTAGACTGCCCCAGCTTCATTAAGTGCGAGGACGTCCGTTCCATCGCTAAAGAGCGCCTTGTGGAGTGCTTCGGAAGGGTTGGCGAGACAACGCTGGCGGAGGTCGAGGATCGACTACGCATCCTTCTGGGGTTATAAGAC
>CAYTKB010000123.1:0-5969 GCA_964438265.1 uncultured Acetomicrobium sp.
CAAAAGGAAAACGATCACGAACGAACTTATCTTCTTTTTCATAATCCCCATCACCCTTTTCACTTTATTGTTTCACTCCCCCCACATCGCCAGAGGCTTCGACGGTTTCCACCTGAGGTTGAGGCAAAAGTCCTTTCAGCCCTTCCGGGACGGGATATCCTTTGACCTGCACATCCTGAGATGTCTCCAGGTAAATGAGGGTCCCCGCAGGTATATCTTTCTCATCCCCTTTCACTAAAAAACCGCCGGCCAACCCAACCGGACCTAACAACACAAGGCCGAAAAAGCTCGCACCTGCCGCTGCCATTACGGCAGTGTCGGTTTCAGCAGCCTTCTTTGCTTCTTCGCCCAACATAATGGGGACTTCTTGCGGTCCTAAGGGCCTGAGATGATCGAAGGCAAACTTCACTTCTGAGGCGCGTCCGAAGCTGCGAGGGGGTTTTACCTCCTCGACGTGTCCAGAGATCAGGCAACCATTGGCGGCGACCAAATTTCCATCCACAGCGAGAGTGCCGTCGAGCTCCAAGCGGACGCGATCACCCACCTTGGCGAGTTTAGGAGTGATCGTGTCCAAAAACGGACCCTAAAGGCGGTATGAGCGGGCAGGTTTACATCGCTCCACGTTACCCCCTCGGGAAGGAGTAGCGTAACAAGGCGTTCGAGGCGCATGGCAAGCGCTCCCTCCGGCCGTCGTTCGCCCTCAAGTTGCATTTCGAGCGCCTCGATGCGGCTTTTCGCATCTTTCTGAGCCATTACGCGCTGCGCAACCGCCCACTCGGCCACGCCAAGCTTAAAAAGCATAGATGGTTGGACTTCTGTGCCTGTCTCCAGAAAATTGAGCAGGGCCTGCTGTCTTTCTGCTATACTTCCTGGGAGTTCCCTGCCGAAGAGGTCTTTTTCCACCTGCCCCAACCTGGGTATCAACCCACCGCTCCTCACTTCTCCGTATACTATTCCTTCGACTCTCTCTAATACCTGAAAGGGCGTAGGTTCCTCTGTGGTGACCTCTTCTGCCGTAGCCATCCCTGCGATAAACGAGAACACAAGCACAGCACACAAAAGCCCTCGTCTTCCGGCCATAACTTAACCCCCTTTCTTATCTAACTCAATTGATTAACTTTCATACGAGCGTGCCTTAATACTGCGGTAACAAAATCTCTGAATAAAGGATGAGGCCTTACAGGCCGCGAATTGAACTCCGGGTGAAATTGCACCCCCACAAACCAAGGATGCCCTTCGAGCTCCACGATCTCTACAAGATTTTTGTCTGGACACACGCCGGCGACCCTAAGCCCAGCTTCCCGAAGAGGCTCTATATAATCATTGTTAAATTCGTAGCGATGGCGGTGCCTCTCGTTCACAACGGGCTCGCCATATGCGGCATAACTCAACGTATTCGGCACGAGCCGACACGGGTAAGAGCCGAGGCGCATAGTGCCTCCCATATCGGAGACATGGCGCTGCTCCTCCATCAGATGTATGACAGGATATGGCGTATTCGGATCGAACTCGGAGCTGTGAGCCGACTTCAACCCGCACACATTTCTGGCGAATTCGATGACTGCCACTTGCATCCCCAAGCATAATCCCAAAAACGGGATATTATTTTCCCTGGCGTATCGAGCCGCCGCGATTTTCCCCTCAACGCCGCGGTAGCCGAATCCACCTGGAATTATTATCCCATGTACATCGCGCAAAAGAGATTCTGCACTGCGATCATACACATCCTCCGCTTCGACACCGCGAAGGTGCACGGCCGCGCCGTTTGCCACACCAGCATGAGTTAACGCTTCAACGACGGAGAGATAGGCATCTTTGTGGCTCACATATTTACCTACCATGGCGATCTCGACACGCTCGTCCAGGCTACGACGTCTCTTTTCGTAGCGGTTCCATTCTGCCAAGTCAGGATCTGCTCTGAGGGGAAGCTTCAACTGTTTTAAGACGAGCTCATCCATGTGCTGCTCATGTAAACGCATGGGAACAGAGTAAATAGAATCGGCATCGAGCGCTTCGATAACAGCCTCCTTCGGCACGTTACAGAAGAGGGCTATCTTGTCGCGCACACCCTCGGAGAGGGCGCATTGAGAGCGACACACGATAATATCCGGCTGAACACCTATTCTGCGCAGTTCGTTTACACTGTGCTGTGTAGGTTTTGTCTTGAGCTCCCCAGCCGATTGCACATAGGGCACAAGCGTCACGTGACAGTAAAGCACGTTATCCCTTCCCACCTTGGTGGCCATCTGCCTGATGGCCTCAAGAAACGGCAACCCCTCTATATCTCCTACGGTGCCGCCTATCTCAACGACCACTATCTCGCTTTTCTCGGCCACTTTGAGCATGCGACCTTGGATCTCATCCGTTATGTGCGGTATCACTTGGACGGTATCGCCCAAGTACTTGCCGGCCCTTTCCTTGCATATGACCGCTGAGTACACTTTCCCCGTGGTAACGTTATTGTCTGACGACAAAGGCTCATCGATAAAGCGCTCGTAATGCCCCAGATCCAGATCTGTCTCGGCGCCGTCGCTTGTGACGAAGACCTCTCCATGCTGATACGGGTTCATTGTGCCAGCATCTACGTTGATGTAAGGATCAAATTTGATAGCCGAGACCTTATATCCCCTCGCTTTTAAAAGAGCACCGAGCGAAGCCGCCGTGATCCCCTTCCCTAAAGACGAAACTACTCCTCCTGTAACAAAAATAAACTTGCCCATCCAGCTCCTCACCCCTGTCATAGCATCAGGGCTATTTTACATTATCTTCCATAGCCAATCATGAAATAGAGCCAGAGGAGCTCACCCCTGGCTCAAGTATATCCTCTTTCAAAAGTGCCGTCATAAGCAATTTCACTTAAAAAGCGCCACGGTCATTCTCATCAGCGAAGCAACTTCAATGGGTTCACCGGAGAACCGTTTGACCGAATCTCAAAGTGAAGATGGGGCCCCGTTGTGCGTCCGCTGGAGCCAACTCGACCCACAGTGTCTCCGGGCGATACTCGCTGTCCCCTTTTCGTTAACAGGGCGCTACAATGTGCATAAAGAGTCGTATAACCATTTCCGTGGTCTATAACCACAGTCCTGCCATATCCTCCCATCCACCCGGCATAAACAACCCTTCCCGAGGCAGCTGCCCTGACCGTGCGGCCGTTAGGAGCCTTTATATCTATCCCGGTATGAAGATCGCGCCTGCCGGAAAGTGGATCGCGGCGCCAACCGAAACCGCTGTTTATGCGCCCACTTACTGGCCAACGAAAAGACCTAACGCTGCCCGAAAGCCCGCCTCTGTCTAAGCTGACGAGCGGTTTGGCCCTGGGAAGAAAGATCTCCAGACCGACCACTAAGGATGAATCATCTGGCATAGCATTTGCCGAGAGAATGGCCTCTCGATATATGCCGAAGCGCTTGGCTATGCCTTCCAGCGTATCCCCTTTCTTCACTTTATAGAAGATACCGTCCTGATTCGGGATGCGAAGCTTCATGCCCGGTTTTAAAAGGTGCGGGTTTTTTAGCTCGTTACACCCAAATATCGTGTTTATGTCGAGACCATAGGTATTTGCTATAGACCAAAGCGAATCGCCATCTTTAATTGCATATTCTTCCGTTTTAACCGGTTCAGCTCTCCTTAAGTTTCTTTCTGTTTCCTCCCTGCGGCGCCTCACCTCCTCTAAAACCAAAAAGGCATTCTGAGGCGAGGCGGGTATAAGCAGGAGTTGACCTTCATTCAAACGGTGTGGATCTTTGAGCTCATTGGCTCGCGCTATCTCTTCGATAGAAATGCTGTACTGAGAAGAAATTGTCGAAAGCGTCTCGCCCTTCTGCACTGTGTGTTCAAACCACTGGGGAAGCTCTTCTTTGAGCTCTATCTCGTTTTCTTGGGACTCATTTTCGCTACCTATCTCTGTATCCGTTTCTTCGGCTTGTTCAGGCTCCAACGGAGGAGGATCGTCCACGTCCAAACCGCCATATTCATCCAAAGGGCCCACCCCAGCACTTGAAAGGGGCGATATAGATTCCCTCACCACCAACGCAGCCGTCCACGAACTGCCAGAGGCAAATTCTCCAAATGACCCAAAGTAACCGTTTGCTCGCCTTCCGGCCGCTATATAAAAAAAGACGGCAAGTATAGAGAGAAGCGCAATAAAGATAAAAAAATGCGAACGACTTGACGAATCCTCATCGTTTTCGGTTGGGCGGTTCTCCAGCAAGGTTCATCCACCTCCTGTAGAATCGTGAGACAATGCGAGACATAAAAATGCCTGCGCTTCTGACTACGAAGCTTTGACCGTGGCCAGAAATGCGCGATTTGAATCGGTTTGACGCAGTTTCTCTATTATAAGGTTTAATACCTCCACCTCGTCAAGACCGGTTATGCGTCGCCTGAGAAGCCAAATGCGCTGGAGGTCGTCCGGGCTCATGAGCAGTTCCTCCCGCCTTGTGCCGGATTTGAGTATGTCGATGGCAGGGAAGATCCGCTGCTCGGCAAGCTTCCTTGAAAGGTGTATCTCCATATTGCCGGTACCCTTGAACTCCTCGTATATAACCTCATCCATACGGCTCCCAGTGTCAATTAGGGCGGTGCCTATTATAGTCAGGCTTCCGCCTTCCTCTATATTCCTGGCAGCCCCGAAGAATCGCTTAGGGAAGTGAAGCGCCGCCGGATCCATACCTCCAGAAAGAGTGCGCCCCGAAGGTGGGACCACGAGGTTAGAAGCTCTCGCCAGGCGAGTAATGGAATCTAAGAGCAAGACGACGTCCTTGCCTATTTCTACCAACCGCTTAGCTTTTTCGAGGGCCAGACCTGCAACGCGCAGGTGTTCCTCCGCCGGACGATCGAAGGTGGAAGCTATAATCTCCCCATCGACAGAGCGGGCCATATCTGTAACCTCTTCGGGGCGCTCGTCTATTAAAAGCACCATGATGATCACTTCTGGATGATTTATTGACACTGCATTGGCAATATGTTTTAAGACTGTGGTTTTACCCGCTTTAGGTGGAGAAACTATAAGGGCTCGTTGCCCTTTGCCTATCGGTACGAAGAGATCTATCAGCCGAGTGGTGAGACAATCGGGGGTCGTTTCAAGTCTCAATCTCTCGTCGGGAAAGATTGGGGTCAGCTTCTCGAACATCGGACGCCTGCGGGCTATCTCCGGGTCAGCGAAGTTCACCATCTCAACGCGCAGAAGCGCCTCGTAATGTTCCTGTTCTTTCGGCGGACGCACAAATCCCCAAACTACATCGCCGTTGCGCAGTCCGAAGCGTTTGATCTGAGAGGCCGAGAGGTATATGTCGTGTTCGCTGGGCAATAAACCCTTAGGCCTCAAAAAGCCAAAGCCGTCGTTCAATATCTCAAGCGTTCCTCCGCCTAATCTGAGCCCCATCATCTCAGCCTGACGAGTCAGGATGGCGATGATAATCTCATCTTTGCGCCGAAGCATCGAAATGCCTGGAATGCCCATCTCTCTGGCGACCTTTTTAAGATCGGCCAACGTCATGCTTGTTAGGCGCGAATATGTATATCTCGTCGCTCTCGGTACGCTCTTTACCTCTTCGAATTCACCCCCCACACTCTCTAAAAGTGCTTGTCCATTCCTTTCACCCTTTGTTTCGTTCATGATGCCTCTCGTATCCCTCCCAATCAGCCAAGAACCTCTCCAACCCTACATCGGTCAGAGGATGGCGAAACAAGAGCTCCAATACTTTAAAAGGAATGGTGCAAATGGAAGCTCCGGCCAAGGCTGATTCATATACGTGTCGAGGATGCCGCACGCTAGCCGCTATAATTTGAGTTTTTATACTTTGAATGCGAAATAACGCCGATATATCCCGCACCAATCCTATCCCGTCTTCTCCTATGTCGTCCAGCCTGCCGATGAAAGGACTTACATAAGCAGCACCGGCCGCAGCCGCCAATAGGGCTTGTTGAGGGCTAAAGACGAGAGTTACGTTGATGCGTATACCCTCTTT
>CAYTKB010000124.1:0-5944 GCA_964438265.1 uncultured Acetomicrobium sp.
CAGGCCTTATACTTAAAGAGAAAGAAAGCTTTCTCGATGCGCTGCAGAGAGCTGGATTTTACGCTTTAGACGAGTTGGAGAAGGAGGAGTGGTGGGGTGTCGCGGCCGCGCGTTCGGCTTGAGCGCTGTGAAAAGGTCGCCGACAGGGTATGGCGCCTCGGCGAGGAGGAGTCCAAGCATATCGATGTGCGCCGCTGTCGCGACGGAGAGCTCGTCGATGGGTTGTTGCCGGGGCGATGCCTGGTGATGAGGCTCATCCGTAATGGCAGGGAGCTTTTCCTGGAGGAGCTGTACGCCCTTTCCAGCGCTCCGCCGGCTGGGAAGGTCCTCCTACTTTTGGGGATACTGAAAAGCGACGCCCTCGAAAGCGCCATTCGCCAGGTCACGGAGATAGGCGTCTCTGAGATAATCCTCATAAATTGTCGCCGCAGCGTCATAGTGCTTAACGGGTTGAGGCTCGAAAAAAAGCTCGCGAGGTGGCGCCGCATAGCTGATGAGGCCACGAAGCAGTGCGGAGCCCCTGACCCTCCTGTTATTCACCCTCCCATAGCCGTCGATGAACTGTCTTCAATTGCGCTACCCCAGCGGCGCTTCGTGGCAGCGCTTTCCGACGCCAAGCCGCTCGGTTCCGTAGAATTTGGCAGCGAAGCCGCGCTCGCAATCGGACCGGAGGGGGACTGGGCGCCGGAGGAGCTAAAGTTTATGTTCGATTTGGGCTTCGAGCCGGTATCCTTGGGGCCGCGCATACTTCGCGCCCCCACAGCGGCAGCCGTGGGGTGCGGTTACCTGCTGCTTTCCATGGAGAGCAAGGGAAATGCGTCCTCTTGAAGGCAAGCGCGTCTTCGTCCATGCCCTCGGCTGCAGGACCAACATCTATGAGGCTTCGGCGCTCTCTTCCATGCTGAGTGAGGAGGGCGCCCAGATCGTAGATCGCTTGCCCTTCGACATAGCCATAGTACTGACCTGCACTGTTACGTCCACGGCGGACAAGAAATGCCGTCAGCTCATCCGACGGCTCAGGCACGAATCGCCGGATGCTGTGATCGTGGCTTGCGGCTGTTTCGTGCAACGGACCTCTCGGGAGGATCTGTCTGACCTCGGCGTCGACCTCGCCGTAGGCAGCCGCCTCAAAGGTAAACTGCCCGAGCTGCTGTCGGCTTTGCTCGATGGGAGGACGGAACGAGGGGAGGTCTTGACTGCAGACCTCTGGTCCGAGAACAGATGGGATGATCTGCGTCTGAGCCGCGCGGGGTCGCGCGCTCGGGCCTTCTTGAAGGTTCAGGACGGCTGCGATCGCTTCTGCGCCTATTGCGTAATACCCTTCGTGAGGGGCAGGCCCATCAGCCGAAGCCTCGGAGACGTGGAAAAAGAGGCAAAGCAACTCGTCGGAAACGGTTGCCGGGAGATAATCCTCACGGGGGTAAACTTGGGGCTATACGGGGGCGATATATCCTCTTCTTTGGGTGAGTTGGTGAGGCGCTTGGGCCGCATCGAGGGTTTAAGCCGGCTGCGTTTCGGTTCGATCGAGCCTTTCGCCGTGGATGAGGAATTGCTCAGGGCGTTGGCCGAGACGCCGAAGTTTTGCCCCCATCTCCACGTACCCCTCCAAAGCGGCGACGATGGCGTGTTAGCCAAAATGGAGCGCGGGTATACGAGCGCCGATTTCGCGAAGATGGCAGAGCGGGTTCGCGCAATTTTGGGAGAAGACGTGCAC
This sequence comes from uncultured Acetomicrobium sp., assembly GCA_964438265.1. GTDB lineage: Bacteria > Synergistota > Synergistia > Synergistales > Thermosynergistaceae > Thermosynergistes. The sequence goes on from CAYTKB010000124.1 coordinate 1,715, forward strand.
CTGAGCACAGACCTGCTCGTCGGCTTTCCGGGTGAGGACGAAGCTGCCTTCGGCAGGAGCTTAAAGTTTATATCCTCTATCGGCTTTGGGAGGCTTCACGTGTTCCCTTATTCTCCCAGGCCTGGGACGAAGGCATTTAGTATCGCGGGAAGGGTCGGGCGGAGGGTTGTGCACGAGCGTGTCAGAGAGGCGATCGTGCTCGGTAAAACGCTGCTTGATCGCTACGCCAGTCGCTGGCTGGGCAGGGAGGTGGAGGTGCTCGTGGAAGGGCACACCGGAGAGGTCTCTTTCGGATATACATGCCATTACCTGCGCGCCGAAGCGAGAGGGGACAGCGCGATCCATCCGGAGTTCCGCGTAAAGGTGCTGAAGGTGCAAGATGGAGGGTTGAGTGGTATCGTTATGGGCGATTTCGCCGCCGAGGAGGAGCACTTATATGGATCTGCAGCAACTTGCCAGGCTGGTCAGCGATAAAACCGGAATACCTTGGGGTCCTCACAATGTGGAGAGGGCGCTTGCCGCCGTTTTCGTGAGCGATAGCCTCTGGGAAATCGTCCATAAGAGCGATGAGCCACTGCCCGCGGTGTCGGCTCTCGTCGGGCTTTTGCTGGAAGAGGGGATGCTCCGCGCCTCTCCTGAAAGCATGTTTTTGACGGAAAAGGGAAAGGCTTTTTGCGAAGGCTTGGGGGTTTTCCCTTTTGAGGATCATACCTGCCCAAGCTGCAGGGGGAGAGGCCTGGGCCTGGATAAATTCAAAGGAGCTTTGGAATGCTTTTATGAGATCCAGCGCGATAGGCCGGAGGCGACTATCCGATATGACCAAGGGTATGTGACGCCGGAGACGACATTCGCCAGGATCGCACTGGCGGACGAGAGGGGCGATCTGCGCGGAAAAGACGTAATTGTCTTCGGCGATGACGATTTGGTGGCGCTGGCACTGGCTATGACGGGACTCCCGAGGCGAGTGGTCGTTGTAGAGATAGACGAGCGCATAGTCGAATTTGAGAGAGAAGCAGCCGGAAAGCTCGGGTTGAATTTTGAGGTGATCATGCGCGACGCGAGGCTTCCCCTGCCGCAGGAGCTCTTGAAGTGCTTCGACACGTTCTTCACCGATCCCCCGGAGACCGTGGAGGCGATGCGCGTCTTCGTGGGGCGCGGCATATCCGCCCTGAAAGGGGTGGGCGGAGCCGGCTATTTTGGCCTCACGAGGGTAGAGAGTTCGCTCGTCAAGTGGCGGTCGGTAGAGCGCCTGCTCTTGGATATGGGGGTTACGATCACCGATATAATTCATCATTTTAATGAATATGTCAACTGGGGCTATCTTGAGCAGATGAAGGCGTGGGAATTGGCGCCTGTAAAGCAATTTCCGTCGAAGAATTGGTATTATTCTTCTATGTTCAGGATAGAAGTGGTGGAGTTGGTCGAGGTTCCCAATGCTGACATGACCGGCAGGGATATATATGCCGATAGTGAGAGCTCTACTGTATGAGCGATGAAAACGACGAAACCACCTCTGGCGGGAATTGACCTCGGCGCCCGTTACGCCAAAATCGCAGTGAACGGCGAATCTTCCGTCCGCATGGCGAGAAACAGATGGGGAGATCGCTTCACGTCTGCCGTTGTCGCCAGGGCGGGTAAGGGGTGGTTTGTAGGCGCGGAGGCGGAGCAGACTTTCGTTTGCTTTCCGAAGAGCGCGTGGTGGGTCATGATGTGCCGCGGTGGCGCCTCGGAGGACATATTCATAGGTGGACGAAGATGGAAAACCGAAGAGGTCTTTGCGCCGCTCTTTCTGTCGCTCAGGGAGGACGCGGAGGTCGAGCTCGGGAGGGTCGTCTCGTCTTGTGTCATCGCTCTGCCCGTCGGATTCCCTCCGCAAAGGCGGGATATCATAGACAGGGCAGCCAAGATTGCCGGCTTTGACGAAGTGGCGTTCGTCGATAAGCCTGTGGCGGTTGCGCTTTCATCCGGGGTCGACGGAAAGTTTTTCGTCCTTCACGTCGGTGCGATTTCGACCAGCGCCTCGGTCGTCGTCGTCGGAGAGGGCAGGGGCCATCTCCTCGAAAGCAGGTCTATCGATATAGGTGGTGCCGATTTCGACGGACCCTTGGCGCGCCATCTACAGGGAAAGGTTTGTGACCTCCGCTTGGACGAAAGAGACCCTCGATGGAGAATCCTCCTCTTTCAGGCCGAAGAGCTCAAAGAAGCCCTTTCGTTCGTGGAGAAGGCTTCGTGGTTTCCCGTTGCAGCAGGGTTTCCGGATGCGCGCGAACTCATCGTAAGTCGCAGCGAAATTGCCTCCCTTTATTTTCCTTTAGTAGATTCCATATTGAATTTGTGCGAGCCGCTCTGGCGGCATTATGGCAGACCGAGGGTTATACTTGCAGGTGGCGGTAGCAGGCTCCCTTTACTCAAGGCGCAGATAGCCGCGCGTTTGTCGAAGCCCGTTCCGCTTCGCTTTCCGCCTGAGGAGGCAGAGGCCGTGGGTGCGCTCCTATCGGCGCAAGACAGTCCCGTACCTTGTCTCCTCGCTTCTGATTTGGGAATAGTTACGGCTGGCGGCGACGCGGCACTAATCTTAAAGGGCGGAACGAAGCTCCCGGCCAAGTCTGCCAGGCGTTTCGCAGTCATAGGCGGTGGCAGGATGAACGTGCGGGTAGTCAAAGGGGAAGACATATCGCGGGGAGATATTGTAGGCGATTTGGTGATCGAAGCATCCAACGGCGAAGAGGTCACAGTGACTATTTCTGCTGGTGTCGGTGGCACTTTGAACGCAAGTATATCCAGCACGAGAGGTCTTCTTGCTCACGAGGTGTTTCACCTCGGGCCTCAGGCCTCGGACTTTTACGGCCGCCGTGAGAAAGCAAAAGCCATGAGGGCAAAAATGGCCCACGTCGCTGCCGGCCTCGGCCCGTATCAGAAGCGCCGCCTGGAAAAGCTTTTGGATCGCCTGAAGAACTTAGAAGACAGCGACGATAGGCTTTGGGAGAGAGGGGTGTTGCTTTTGGAAAGCTTAGCCTCCCGCCTCGAAGAGGAGAAAACCGATGGCAGCCCAGAGAGAGATGTGGTATAGCGCCCTTGAGCTCCCCTACGACGCCTCCTGGGACGATGTGAGATCGGCCTTCAGGAGGCTCGCCAGGCGTTATCATCCAGACGTGGCTGGGTCGGAGTGGGCTTCTCATTTCCAGGTCATAACCGATGCCTATGCATCCTTGAGGGCGGAGCTCTTCGGCTCACAGTCTGCGAAAGCCGCGAAGAGCGCTTCTGAGGTGAAGGAGAGTCGAATCGATGAAATCCTCGCCGGCGCGGAACAAAAGATGGAGGATATCATGCGCGAAGCCGATAGAATTAGACGCGAGAAAGAAAAATCGCTCCTCTTGCGCCTGCGCAGCCGCCGTCTCGACGTTCGCCTGCTCGCTATGGACGCGCTCTTTCATCTCCGCTCAACCGCTTACGCGAAGCGTTAGCTCTGTGTCTTTAGTTGCCGCCTTCACTCCGAAAACCCTCGCATGAAGCCTGGTCGTTGGAAGTGAGCAGGGCGGAATGCGACCGGTTCTCGTTTTAAGCCACAACGTTTTCAATGAAAGGTCTAACACAGTCATTGCCGTCGCGTTGACGAGCAGGCCGCAACTGGCTGGCTTTCCTTTGACTCTTGAACTCGATAGCGATGAACTTCCAGAAAAGTCATGGGTGAAGATCAGCCAAGTTTGCACTCTTTCTGTAAAACGCATCGGAGAAAGAATAACTGAAGTCACCGATGAGGAGCTGAACTTGGTCATAGAAGGTCTAAACGAGATCATCGGCGGGTGAGGCGTAAGATCCACAATTTGGAATTGTTTTATGCGAAAGGACTCTCGGCTGACGGATCTGTTTTGCGACAGGCCCTAAGCAGACTCGTCTCCGGCCGTGGGGGTCTTTTTTAAGTGGTTTACCACTTCTTTTTTGCCTGTTGTAAACATGGCGTCGTATGCTGTAAAATGCTTATAGAGCAAGAGATTGGGGAGGATCGATGGTGCAGCCGGATTGCCCTTTTTGTAGCATAGCAAGAGGTGAACAGAAAGCCGACGTCGTCCTTGAGACGGAGGATGTCGTGGTGATCCGTGATATCGCCCCTCAAGCTCCGGTTCACCTGCTGGCTATCCCAAAGGTCCACATACCCTCTGCTGCTTTCGCGAAAGACGGCAGCTTGTGGGCTTCCCTCATGACCACCGCCGTGGAAGTCGCTGCCGCCGC
>CAYTKB010000125.1:0-5900 GCA_964438265.1 uncultured Acetomicrobium sp.
ACGGATGTTCCGAAAGATCAGCCCAGAGCTTATCCCTACGGCCACAGGACATTGCCTTGTGCACTGCTTCCACAACCGCTCTCAATGCTGCCTCCCCATCCCCGAGGACCACAAAGTCGGCCAAACCGGAAAAAACGAGCGGGTTTATATAGGTAAGCGCTCCCCCTATGCCTATAATGGGACCATCCGTCTTTGCTCTTTCATCCCAAGACAGCGGGATTTTTTCTCTGCCGAGGAGCTTCGTCAAGGCTACGACATCGACTTCATAGGCAACGCTCGCAGTTATTACAGCGAAGTCGCGGAGATGCCTCTCTCCATCGACAGATAGTGACGAAGGACTTAGGAAAACTCGCTCGACACCTATGCCATTCTGTTTGAGTCCGAAAAAGATGTAATGAAGCCCCAGATTGGACATGCCCACTTTGTACGAGGATGGGTAGAGCAACGCCCACGGGATACTTCCGCCAGCCTTAAAATCGACGAGTGTAATCTCTTCTCTGCGAAACGGCTCCCAGGTAAAAAACCGGCTGTGCCTTACTGCTGTTTCAAGGTCAGGGTGAATCACTCAAGCGGATCCCCCAGCTCTGTCTTTAGAGCGTTTGCGCCGTATGACCGAGGGGATGTCGAGATGGTTGAGGGGGGCACCGCTCAAGCGAAATAGATCCTCCTCAGGTGTCGCCTTGGCATCGGTCTCCTCCAGCGAGAGGCGGCTGCGGCGCTTTGCGCTCCTTGAAGAAGTGACCTCCGCTGCCGAAAATCCCGTGGCTATGACTGTGATCTGCAGCTTATCGTCGGAGTCAGGAGAAAGCACATGCCCCCATATGATCGTGGCATCTTCGTCAGCCGCTTCGGTGATCACCTGGGCGGCCTCCTTTATCTCATGTATGCTCACGGTGGGCCCGCCTGTTATGTTGAACAACAACCCCTTAGCTCCCCTCATCGGCACTTCCATCAGGGGACTGTTAATAGCCGCCATGGCGGCGGTGGTAGCTCGCGTCTCCCCTCGCCCTTCGCCAATACCCATTATTGCAGCACCAGCATTGCTCATAACCGCTTTGACATCAGCAAAATCTACGTTGACCAGCCCCGGACGCAGGATGAGATCCGTCACCCCCTGAACGGCCTGACGCAGCACTTCATCAACCAGTTTGAAGGCATCTTGTAATGGCATCTTGATGTCAGCTATTTCAAAGAGCTTGTCGTTAGGGATCACGATGAGGGCATCCACCTTGCTCTTTAGATTCTCTATTCCCATTAAAGCCTGAGACATGCGAGTGCGCCCCTCAAAAAAGAACGGCTTAGTGGCAACAGCCACCACCAAAGCGCCCATCTCCTTCGCCACCTCAGCTATTATGGGAGTGGCACCAGTGCCCGTACCACCTCCCATGCCGGTGGCGAGGAATACCATGTCGGCTTCTTTCAGGCATTCCTTGATATCGTCTATGGATTCTTTCGCTGCCTTCATCCCGATTTCGGGGTTGGCGCCCGCGCCATGACCGCGCGTCAACTCCCTGCCCAGTATAAGTTTTTTCTCCGCGAGGCTCTGATCCAAATGGGCTACATCTGTATTGGCGGCAATGAATTCGACGCCCTGTACGTTGCTTGCGATGATATGGTTGAGGGCATTGCAACCCCCTCCGCCTACACCGACCACCTTGATCTTTTCCCTGAAAAGTTGTTTCGCACCTTCGATCTCAAACAGGTCCATCGAAGACCCCTCCTCAAATGCCCTAAAAGAGCTCCTTTAACGATTTCTTAATAGAACCCCAAGCTTTTTGAACGGAATAGGCTGCTTCCCTGCTTCTGGACAAGCCCTTCCTGCTCTTTTGAATGCTCCGATCTACTGCGAGCTCCAGCGAAGGGCTCAGATATCGAAATGGATTCCGTTCTCTTTCCAAGACATAGCGAATGATGCCGGCAGCAGAGGCAAAGGAAGAATCGTTCTTCCCCGGTGGCATGCGCTGCTCATCGAGAGGTGGTGCGACGCGCACCGGGCAATCCAGCAATTCTGCCACATATTCATCTAAGCCAGGCATCAAAGAGACGCCCCCAGTTAACACAATCCCGCCAGGTAAGAGGGAAACGTCACACTCCTCCAGTTCCCTCCTAATAAGCGTCCCGAACAGCTCCTCCATGCGGCACGCTATAACTTCAAGCACTTCCCCTACAGTGCAAGAGTAGCTCTTCCCTCTCACTTCAAATTCGAGCTCGTCTTCGAGCACTTCGCCCTCTTCCACCAGAGAAACAGCCTTCTTTATCTCTTCGGCCCTGCTTATCGGTATTTTGAGAGTGCAGGCGATGTCGTTTGTAATGTGGTCTCCACCCACGGGTATCACGCCCAACTTCCGGGGGCTGCCTTCGCTGTAGACGGAAATGCTCGTAGTCCCTCCACCCGCATCGACTACAGCGGTCCCAGCGATGGCCTCCTCAACAGACAAAACCCCAAGAGCGCTCGCTAATGGTTTCAGCACCAATCCTGTCACGGCATAACCCGCCATCTCCACGCAATTTATCACATTTTGAACCACAGCCATCGGCACTACTACGGACTGAACCTCGGCTTCCAAACGAATGCCGGTCATGCCCAAGGGATCATCTATTCCTTTCTGACCATCTATGGCAAATCCGACGGGAATAACATGGACGCTCCAGTGGTTGCTCGGTACCACAACGTCAGAAAGGGCAGCCTCTATGACCCTTTCTAGGTCGTGTTCGGTAACTTGACGAGGTGCTCGTCCGAGCGATATCATCCCCTTCGAGCGAATGCTCGAAACTTCGCATCCGCTGGTGGTCACTGTGAAATTCCGCAAGCCCAAGCCTATCATGGCCTCTGCATCTGCAACAGCGTGACGAATCGATTCTGCCGCCTGCTCTAAATTCACGATCACTCCCTTGCGTATGCCCCTGGAGGGAGCATACCCGACTCCGATTATCTGGGCATCACCGCTGCGGGTTCCCCTTTCGGCCACCACAACGGCTATCTTTGAAGTACCCAGGTCGAGGCCTGCTATAATTTCTACATCTTCATACATATTCACACGCCCCTTTCCTGTGCCCTATTTACAATAGGTCACGGGATGGCAATTTCTTTCAAAATTATCTTATCTTTGTATGAAGCATCGAGCACTAAGTTCCCCTTCGTATTTTCCGAAAGGAGCTGCAACGCCGCCTTAGATATAACCCCCCACGACTCCGGCTCATCTCTCATACGTACAACAATTTCCCTCCCTCTCAAGCTCACCCTGACCTCGACAAATACGTCGCCCCCTGCGCGATAGAATTTCAGCGAAGCGAGCTCGCCCATTCGGTTGATCTCTTCAACCGCCGATAGCCATCGTGTTAGCTTGTCGACCGAAAATGCCAAGGTATAAACGTTGCCTTTGCCCTCTTTAGGAACCAAGGGCGGCATATCGCTTCCCCAGTAGACCAAAGGAAGTGCTTCATTTTGGGATACTTCGACTTCTCTCCACTCCGGTAAGTCAAACCGCCACACCTTTCCATTCTTGGCCACAAGCCATCGTTGATCCCGCCACACCACCGCGCAAAATGGTTCTAATGATTTTATGTGCACTTCAATTTTGCCCCATCCGCTGATTTCCCAACTTGCCTCCACTGGATAGACCGATACGACCCTTTCCGCAAACCGAGGCATATCAAAAAGGGCAAAGGGCCATACGTGCTCTTCTAATCCCTTTAGCTCTTGACCCAGCATTTCTTCCATGCCGCGATGAGATGGTACAATTGCCACGCCTTTCAAGCGCAGACATCCGCACGTTTCCTCTATGCGAAAGAGCGACCCTAAAACTACGGCCGCAAGCAAAAGGGCTCCACGAGCCGACATTCACTGCCAAGACCTTTAGGCTTTAATGCCCGCAACTATTGGCGCACTAAGGCGAGTTTTTGCCTTCATGGCTTCCAAAACCCTTTCGCCGAAAAGATCAACATCTCCCGCTCCGAGCGTCAAGAGCAAGTCGCCAGCTTCCAGAAATTCTCCAATAGCTCCTATGGCATCTTCTTCGGTCATATCGCCATAACAAGTCAAGAGGTTGTGAAAGTTTAGATTGTCCCTCAGCTCGCGTGCTATAAGTTCCGACGAAACGCCGTCTATCGGCCGTTCATCAGCAGGATATACGGGCATGATAAGGAGAAAATCCACCTCAGCTAAAGCCCTGGCAAACTCCCTATACATCGCAGCTGTTCTCGTATAACGGTGCGGCTGAAATATGACGACGATTCTACGCCCAGGGAATACGCTCTTCAAAGCCCGAAGTGTAGCCTCTATTTCTCTGGGATGGTGACCGTAGTCGTCAAAGAAATCGATCCCGTTGTAGCTCTCGAGATGTTGTAGCCGCCTCTTCGCGCCCCTAAAACACCCGAGGACAGACCGACACACCTCGAAGGAAATGCCAAGCTCGTGGCTTACGGCGCAGGCTGCAAGGGCGTTCAAGACGTTGTGTTCGCCCGAGACAGCCAAATCGAGTACGCCAATATCCGCGCCGTTGCGCATAACCGTGCAACTTATGCCGCCGCCAAATTTGGGATGCAGCTCCTTCGCCCCCCAATCCCAATCGCTGCCAAAACCGTATGTGACGATCTTGCCCTTAGATCTGTCGATATGCTCCATTAGTAGTTGCGTTCCTTTGTCTTCACCGCAGAGGATCAGTGGGGCGCCATCTTTGCGACAATTTACAAAGCGCTTAAAGGCGTAGATGACTTCCAGGATGGATGGATATATATTTACATGGTCCCAATCGATGTTGGTTATCACGGTCATAGCGGGACGGAACAGTTCAAATGCCCTATCGCTCTCGTCAAGCTCGCAGACCATGTAATCTCCTTTCCCTAACTTCGCATTGCCGCCTATATCTGTAACCTCACCACCTATTGCCATCGTGGGCTCGAACCCTGCTATCTCAAGTATCATAGATATCATAGAGGTAGTAGTAGTCTTACCGTGAGTTCCGGCTATGCCAATCCCACGTTTGCAATTAAAGATCAGGCTCAAGATCTCGGCTCGTTTCATCACTGGTATTCCCCTGACAATGGCTTGGCTCATTTCGCCATTTCCTTCGGGTATAGCGCTGCTGTAAATGACGAGATCTGGCGCATATATGTCCAAATGCCTCACATCATGTCCTAACGCAACTTCAATTCCTTTCTCTTTGAGTTTTTGTGCGTAGCACGTTATGGTGGCATCGCACCCTGACACACGAAGCCCCATCTCTTCCAGAAGCAAGGCAAGGCCGCTCATGCCAGCTCCGCCCACACCCAAAAGATGCGCAGATTTTATTTTCTTCAACGTCTCCACGTCCAGAGACTCAAACAACAAAATCCTCCCCCTTCGACGAAAAGAAAGACATTAGTCGTTCCCACATTTTGCTACAAACCGTTTCAGAAACGTCATAGCACCTAGCCTCCGACGCTGTCATCTCTGCAACTTCCTGCAACATGGCGGCAAGGTTTTCGATCGGTTCACGTTCCGTCCACATTTTTCCGCCGCCGAGCTCTACGAAACAGCGTCCGTTTTCGAGCTGATGGTTCCCGACGGCCTCTTTCCACGGCACAACAATCGCTGGCAGTTTATAAGCCAATAGCTCAGCGAGTGTGGAGGCACCGCCTCGAACTATAGCTATAGAGGCCAGGCTGAAGAGTGCCGATATATCCCATACACGAGGTAAGGATATCACGTTTTGGGGCAACATTTCATGGGTAGATGGAAATCCGACAATAATAAAGCCCCAAGAGGCGAATTCAGGACGTCTGGAAAGCTCGATAGCGATTTCTTTCAACGAAGCGCTTCCGAGGGAACCTCCCATCACTAAAACCCTCGGAGGGTTAAAGGGCAACCCTGACAAGCCCAGCTTCTTCCACCCCTTCGCAGCTTCGAGCTTTTCTATCTT
>CAYTKB010000126.1:0-5806 GCA_964438265.1 uncultured Acetomicrobium sp.
TTCGGAAAGACCGCAAGATAGTTGTTTATCTTTTGCACGACGAAGGAGGGGTTCCATCCTTCGTCTAACAGCGAAGATATGAGGGTGCGCCACTCCTCCGGCGAATGGAGCTCCCAATGCGTTTCTATGTGCCGCAAAAGGCCGGGACCGAGTCCTTTCAGCCTGCTCAGGTTTTCTCGCGTCAAGACGACTTCCTCGAGCCTTATGCCGTCGAAGGGAGGCGGAATTTGATACAAAAGCCCCGGAAGGAGGAACCTGTAACGGTTTTCGTCTCTGTGGACGTGTCGCGCGCACTCCACTATGCGGTCAGATTCGTCTAAGATGAGCAAGTTCGAGAACTTCCCCGTAGCCTCCAGCACCAAGGCTCTCGTCGAGGTGGCGCCGGCTCCCAGGCTCCTGCGGAAGGATAGCTTCAAAACGCGGTCGTCGCCGATCTGCCCTATCCCTTCCAGCGCGTATCCCGCTATGTGACACTTTAGCGCTTCTTTGATTGGCGGGACCTTTTTTGCCCATCCCTTTATTTCCTTCAGGTCAGAGGGGGAAATGCGGGATAGCCCATAAAATCTGGCATCCCAGGAGAGGAAAAGCCACTCTCTTCCGAAGCACAGCGCAGCCCACTGATCCCCTGCCTCTGCGGATGTCGCCTTGCTTCTTTTGTACGATGCGGAAAGCTCCCTCTCCCAGGCTTTTACCATCTCTGGCCCTATTGTCGCTCCGGCGACTGTTGTCATCGATTCTTTCCCCCACCTATAATATGCGTGTCGCAGTAAATGATTATAGCGCTCTTTAACCCTTTAATGATCCGGCAAGGATGTCGCTAACGAAGGGCCTTTTAGAAATCTTGCGCCTGCGTGCGGAGGCTAAAGACGTCCGTGTCGAAAGGGCGTATACTAACCTGAAGAGGCAGCTTTGTTTTTCATGCCCGTTTATGCTTTATGGGGATCGCCTTGAAAAATTTTCGTGGAGCGGTTCAATTTTAGATTTTAAGATAAATCGTCCGATATCGCAAAACATGAGCCTCGCTTTATGGCAGCGCCGTTTCAGCATTCGTTTCAGCTTGACCCGTTTTCCATATGGCCTTAGAATCAAAAATAAACTGGGGCGTCTTAAAAATTTAGAGGGCTTCGTTAGGAGGGTTAAACGATGACGCAGATCAAATGGGGAGCAAAACCGGAGGATGTGTTCTCGATACTTGAAAAGTGGATCCTGCGGGATGGCTTCGACATAGTGATCGACATGGAGCGTTCCAAGGGCAGCCGCATCGTGGATGCCGTTACTGGTGAGGAGTGGCTCGATTTTTATACATTCTTCGCCTCAGCCCCCTTCGGCATGAATCATCCGAAGTTGGCCAACGACGAATTCAAGGAGAAGATCTTCCGCGCCGCCATAAACAAGGTGGCCAACTCCGACATATACACGGTTGAAATGGCGGAATTCGTGAAGACCTTTGCCGAAGTGGCCCTTCCGCCCGGCTTTACGCATCTCTTTTTCATCGACTACGGCACGCTGGCTATCGAAAATGCCTTCAAGGTGGCCATGGACTGGAAGGTGCGCAAGCTCCTTTCGCGCGGCAAAATTTCTAAAGGCGACGCTGTATCCGGCAGAAAAGGCACGAAAGTCATTCACTTCAGGGAGGCCTTTCACGGCAGGAGCGGCTATACGCTCTCCGTGACGAACACGGCAGATCCGAGAAAGCACTTCTACTTCGCCAAATACGGCTGGCCCAGGGTCATAAATCCTAAGATCGCCTGGCCATTAGAGGAGCATCTTTCCGTCGTGGAATGGCTTGAATCCATGGCTGTGAGCCAGATAGAGCAGGCCTTCTGGGACAATCCGGATGACATATGCGCCATCGTCATCGAGACCATCCAGGGCGAGGGCGGGGATAACCACTTCAGGACGGAATTCTTTAAGAAGTTGCGCAATCTGGCGGATGAGAATGAAGCCATGTTGATATTTGATGAGGTCCAGTGCGGCATGGGGATAACGGGGAAAATGTGGGCCTTCGAGCACCATGGTGTGGCGCCCGATATATTTGCCTTCGGCAAGAAATCGCAAGTCTGCGGCATCGCCGTAAGCCCGCGCGTCGACGAAGTAGACGAGAATTGCTTTCACGTATCGAGCCGCATAAACTCGACCTGGGGAGGCAACATATGCGACATGGTTCGCGCCACGAGATATCTTGAGATATACAGGGACGACCATGTGCTCGATTACGTCTCTTCGCAGGCTGGGCCGCGACTGATGCAGGGATTAGAGGAATTGCAGAAAGCCTTTCCCAGCCTCGTCTCCAACGTCAGGGGCAAGGGGTTGATGTGCGCCTTCGACCTCCCCTCATCTCAAGTTCGTGACGCATTTTTGCAGCGCGCTCGCGAAAATAAGGTCCTCATTCTGCCCTGCGGCAGTCGCTCGATCCGTTTTAGGCCTGCCCTCAACGTCTCTTTTGAGGATATGGACAGCGGCCTTGAGGCGATTCGTCGTTGCCTCGCAAAGCTCTCTGGTTGAACCAGATGTGTTCGCTAAAGGGCTGGTTGCGTCTTTGGCTTTGCGATCCACTACTTAGTCCGTAAAGCATAGGAGGATAGCGGCGTGGCGAATTTTTGGTCTGAGATAAATTGGCAGCTGATCCTCTCGCTGGTCGTGATAGGGGGCTTGGTGGCCTACCTCGGCGACATAGTCGGGACGCGCATAGGGAAGCGCAGGATCTCCCTCTTCGGCTTGAGGCCTCGCCACACCTCCTCGGTTATAACCGTCATCACTGGCATTTTGATAGTGGCTGGGACATTCGTCGTGTTGGCCGTAACTTCCGAAACGGTTCATACCGCCCTATTCAGCATGAAATTCATACAACGCCAGATCTCAAGCCTCACAGAGCAGCTTCAGGAGAGCCGCCAGGAGCTTGAGGAGTTGGAAACGGAACGGGACAGCTTGAGATCTCAAGTGGACGACCTCACCGCGAGGCGGCGCAGCCTCGAGGAAGAAGTGGCCAATCTGAAAAGAGAGGCAGATGAACTGCGCCGCGGTTTAGAGCAGATGCGCGAAGAGCGCATTTTGGCCTTCGCCGGCGAGCTCTTGGGACAGGTATCGGTTGGGCCAAACGCGAGCGCGGAAGAGGTACAGGATGCCTTGAATGCGTTGGTGAGGCAGGTGGCCGTCATGGCTTCGTTGCGCATAGGCACAAGGCCCGAAGACGTCACAGTGACGATCCCAGAAGATCAATGGAAAAAAACGACCGAGCAGCTCGTGGGGGCTCCTAAAAAGTATGTCATTCGCATGATCGCCGAGTCGAACCTCGTGCGAGGCGACCCAGTCCACGGCATTTTGGAGTTGCACGAGAGCCGCCTCATATACCGCAGCGGGCAGGAACTTATAACCCACACCTTCACCGAGCCGCTGTCGAGGGAGAGGGCGGAGGAAGAGCTTTTATCGTTGCTGCAACAGGTCAACAGTCGCTCTGTGGCCGACGGCATTTTGCGCGATCCATTGCGCGGCACCGTAGGGAACATATCGGCAAGCGACTTCTTCGACGCCGTCGACGAATTGGTCGACAAAGAGCCTCCCTTCTCGGTGACGATAGAGGCGAGCGATGACATCTATACAGAGGGGCCCGTGAGGGTTAAAATAAAAGTTGAGGGGCTTCCCTCTCATACTTAGGAGGAGCGCGATTGAGGATGTTGATCGTTGCGTGTCAAGTTTGCGGTGAGGTGAAGGTCCTTGCCGGGACGCCCGATTCCGATGGCATGGCTCGTATACACTGGGTGTGCGGGCAGTGCGGCAGCGGCCAAGTGGTTCAGGTTCCGGTCAAGCAGGACGCGCGTGGCGATTTGCGCCGGATCATAGGCGGGCTTTGCGTGACGAAGTGCGGCGAGTATGTGACCGCAGGGGGATCGTCGGAGGAAGAGGGGTAACCCGACAGGGCGATGCCCAAAGCGGAAGGATATCTTTTTTACGACAGCGCACGTGCCATCACACCTGAGGAGTTGCAGGAGCTCTATCGCTTTGCCTACTGGGGTAAGAGCCGCACAATAGATCAGATAGCGCGCATGCTGGCCAACAGTAGTATGTGTTTTTCCGTGCGCCACGAGGGGAAGGTCGTCGCCTTTTGCAGGGTGCTCACCGACTTTGTTTTTCGCGCCTCTTTATGGGATTTTCTCGTCCATCCCGATCACCAAGGCAAGGGCGTCGGGTCTGCGCTTATCGGTTACGCTTTAAATCACCCGGCCATCAAGGATATTCCGCTCATCATCACATATACGCGCGATTTGGCCTCTTTTCTCGAACGCCACGGTTTTGAAGGCGATGAAGGAGCTCTGATCTTACTACGGCGCCCTTTGGAGTATTCGTGAGGGGGCTTGACAGTTTACCCCGAAGAGGGTATAAGGAACGTCGTCAAAAAATAACCCCCGCATAGGCGGGCCCTGGATGCTGATGGTATATCGGCGCTGGGGCTTTTGTTGTGAGCTCATGAGGTCGTCTAAGGGGGATTCTGGGAGGTGTTTCTCATGCCCGTGGGGCGCTTCCTGGTAACTTCGGAATCTGCCACCGAAGGTCACCCTGATAAGTTGGCCGATCAGATTTCAGATGGCATATTGGATGCCATACTGACCGAAGATCCGATGGGGCGTGTGGCTTGTGAGACGTTGGTCACGACTGGCTTGGTTATGATAGCTGGAGAGATAACCACGAGTTGTTACGTGGATATACCTCGACTTGCGCGCTCAATAGTGAAAGATGTGGGCTATACCAGGGCTAAGTATGGTTTCGACGGTGACACCTGTGCCGTCGTAACTGCCATAGACGAGCAGTCTCCGGATATCGCCCAAGGAGTCAACCGCGCCTTAGAGGTGCGGGAGTCCGAGATGGACGATGACGAGATAGACCGCATAGGTGCCGGAGATCAGGGCATGATGGTAGGGTACGCCACCGACGAGACCGAGGAGCTCATGCCTATGCCCATAACGCTCGCTCATAAGCTGGCCAGGCGGTTAGCCTTCGTTCGCAAGGCCAAGACTCTTCCTTATCTTCGTCCGGACGGCAAGACGCAGGTGACCGTGGAATACGAAGCGGACAAACCTAAGCGCGTGAGTGCCATAGTAGTATCGGCCCAACACCATCCGGCGGTAGAGCAAAAACAGCTCTGTGATGAGATAAAAGAGCATGTCATCGATGTTATTGTCCCTCCTGAGATGGTGGACGAGCACACCAAGATATTCGTCAACCCCACCGGGCGTTTTGTGGTCGGCGGGCCTCTCGCCGACACCGGCCTCACGGGGCGGAAGATCATGGTGGATACTTACGGGAGCGTGGTGCCTCACGGGGGCGGCTGTTTTTCGGGGAAAGATCCTACGAAGGTGGACCGCACCGGAGCATATATGGCCAGATACGCGGCCAAAAATGTGGTCGCCTCGGGGTTGGCCGATAAGTGCTTGATCCAGGTTGCCTACGCCATAGGCGTAGCCAGGCCTTTGGCCATCTATGTCGATACGTTCGGGACCGGCAATGTTTCCGATGAGGAGATAACGCACCTGGTGAAGGAGCATTTTGACTTTCGCCCTGCCGCCATGATCCGCGATCTGGACTTGAGGAAGCCTCAGTACAGGCCCTTGGCGGCTTATGGTCACATGGGGCGGATCGACCTCGATCCGATCCCTGCGTGGGAGCGCACAGATCGCGCTCAAGACTTGCGCCGAACTGCAGGTGCTTAGGCACGTTGCACAGGCGTTATCTTTCTGACATTTCGAGGACTTTCTTGGATGTGGCGAGCCACATAGCTTTTCCCGCCCATTGTCCGGTGTGTGGCACGGCA
>CAYTKB010000127.1:0-5806 GCA_964438265.1 uncultured Acetomicrobium sp.
AGATCGGGTTGTAGCCATAGGCGAAACTGGCCTGGACTATCACTATGATCATTCCCCAAGAAAAGTGCAGAGGGAAGTGTTTGCCCTCCACATAAACTGGGCTAAAGAGGCGAAGAAGCCGTTGATCGTCCACGTGAGGGAGGCCTATTGCGACGCCTTGAATCTGCTGAAAAGCGAGGAAGCTGACGAGGTGGGGGGTGTAATACACTGCTTTTCCGGCGAAAAGAACGATGCCTTCGCCGCGATCGATATGGGTTTTTATGTATCTTTCGCTGGCCCCCTAACGTATCCAAATAACTTGAGCCTCAAGGAAATAGCCGCCCTCCTGCCCGTAGAGCGCCTGTTGTGCGAGACGGATTCTCCCTATCTTGCTCCTCAAGCGCATAGAGGAAAGACAAATAAACCTGCTTACGTCCGCTACATTTACGAAGCCTTGTCCGAAGCCAAGGGCATAGGGCTTGACGAGCTCGCCCGAAGGCTCTGGGACAATGCCAAAGCCCTCTTTCGCTGGGAGGCTTGATCTTGTCCCTTTTTAAGGTGATAGCTAGATGCGATGAGACCGGTGCCAGGGCCGGCGAGCTTTATACTCCTCATGGCGTCGTTGAAACGCCCGCCTTCATGCCCGTGGGCACTCAGGCTGCCGTCAAGACGATGTCGCCCCATGAGCTTGAACTCTTGGGCGTTCAGATGGTTTTGGGTAATACTTACCACCTCTACCTCCGCCCCGGCGTTGACGTGGTAGAGAGAGCCGGTGGCCTTCACCGCTTCATGGATTGGAGAGGGGGTGTATTGACGGATAGCGGCGGATTTCAGGTGTTCTCCCTCGCCTCTTTTCGTCGCGTGACAGATGAGGGCGTGGAATTTCAGTCGCACCTGGACGGCAGCCGCCATTTTCTCACCCCCGAAGCCGTAGTTTCCATTCAAGAGCGGATAGGGAGCGATATAGCCATATGTTTGGACGAATGTGTTCCCTATCCTGCTACCTATGACGTCTCTCGGAAGGCTGTAGATCGCACGATAGACTGGGCTGTAAGGAGCAAAGCCGCCCACGTCAAGCGCGATCAACTGCTCTTTGCCGTAGTTCAGGGATCGCTCTTCGAGGAACAGAGGAGACGTTGCGCTGAAGAGCTTTTGGCGATGGACTTTCCCGGCTATGCGATAGGCGGGCTATCCGTAGGGGAGCCCCATGAAGACATGTACGGCGTCTTGGGCCTCTTAAACGGCATCCTGCCGCAGGAGAAGCCGCGCTATCTTATGGGCGTCGGCCTTCCTGAAAACATTTTGACAGCCATATCGCTGGGGGCGGACATGTTCGACTGCGTCCTTCCGACGAGAAATGGGCGCCATGGCTCTGTCTTTACCTCAAAAGGGCGGATTAACGCCAACGCGAGCTACTTCACCTGCGATTTTTCCCCCCTCGACGCAGATTGCGATTGCTATGTCTGCCGACACTTCACCCGCGCCTACATCAGACATCTCCTCAAGGCTGGGGAAATCTTGGGGGTCAGACTTTGCACCTGGCACAACCTGCACTTTTTTGCTGATCTCGTGCGGAAGGCCAGGAGGGCGATAATAAATGGACGTTTTATGGAGTTCAAGAGGTGCTTCGAGGGCGAGTTAAAAGAGGAGTCATCCTCATGAAGCCCCTTATCCTGACGGTGGACAGGTGGAACCCAGACCCTTCTGCTATAAAGCGAGCCGCCTCCGTTTTGGCCGATGGCGGGCTTGTGGCTTTTCCGACCGAGACGGTCTACGGTCTCGGTGCCGATGCGCTCTTGGGCGAGGCCGTGGCCAAAATATTCGCCGCCAAAGGGCGACCTGCCGACAATCCGTTGATTGTCCATGTGGCCTCGCCGGAAGATGTCGATAAGATAGCTTTCGTCGACGAGCGGGCCGCGCGGCTGATGGAGCTCTTCTGGCCTGGGCCGTTGACGCTCGTTTTGGTGGCCAAGGAGAGTGTGCCTTCGATAACGCGGGCTGGCCTTTCGACGGTGGCCGTGCGCATGCCGTCTCATCCTGTAGCGCTCGCTCTGATAGAGGAGGCTCGTTGTCCGGTGGCTGCGCCGAGCGCCAATAGGAGCGGTCGCCCCAGCCCAACCGATGCTCAAGCCGTAGTGGACGACCTCAATGGCGCGGTTGACGTGGTCATAGACGCGGGTCCTACCGACGTCGGCGTGGAATCGACGGTAGTGGATGCCACCGGACCCGCCCTCGTCCTGCTTCGCCCAGGCGGCCTTCCAGTGGAGGAGTTAATCGTCGTCGAGGACGTCGTTCTGCCTCAGGGAGAGGAGATAAAAAGGCGCTCTCCCGGGACGCGCCACCGCCACTATGCCCCGAGCGTGCCTTTAGTCCTCTGGAGGGAAGACGACAGGGTATGGAGGAAGTTTATGTCCCAAAACGCGGCGGTGGGATATGTGGGGATCAGGAAACCCCCTGTAGCCGTCGCCGTGGAGGTGCGCTTTGAAAGCGTCGAGGGTTACGCTAGAGGGCTCTTCAACGCGCTGCGTTACCTGGAAAAGCGCCATGTAGACATAATTGTGGCCGATTGGCCGGAAGAAAAGGGCCTTGGACTTGCACTGAGAGACAGACTGCGCCGCGCCTCGGCTATGGAAGAGGACGATCTTCCCCTCCCATAGCCCTGCACTGCACTGTGCGGCCTACATCTCGACTTCGGCGTGCGGATCTCCCTCGCGCGGGACTATGCAGATGAAGCGCAAGTCTCCTCCTCCGGCATTTTCGAACATGTGCTCCATCCCGCCAGGCACGTGGGCCCAGCACCCTTTTTCGAACAGGTATACCGACTCGCCTATGTGAGCGCGCCCATGCCCATCGATGACGAGTATGTAGTGGGGCCACGGGTGGCTGTGCATTGCAATTTGTCTCTTCGGGGGAAGCGTGAAATAGCGCATCACGTAGCCTTCCCAAAACCTCTTCGGCCCGAAGACGATCCTCTTGCTCGCTCCCTCAGCCATGTCGGATATATCGATGGGCTTGAGGTCTTCTAATTTGCCGCTGTATATCTCGTTGCCGTTCGACACTACACTCACCCCCTCATATATTTTTACCATGGAAACCTCATCTTAGCCAAGCACTTTTTTAGGTCTTTAGTCCTTACTATTAGGTCTTAGGTCTTAGTCGCCAGTGATCGAGGCGCCTTTTAGAGGTTCGTCTTTGACTTTTGACTGAAGATAAAGGCAATGTTATAATACATACTGGTTCGGGGCGTAGCGCAGTCTGGTTTAGCGCGCCTGGTTCGGGACTAGGAGGTCGGAGGTTCGAATCCTCTCGCCCCGACCAAAAGCTTGAGGGCGGAGGTTTGTATTAGTGCCCAACAAGGTGGTAGCCAGAAACCGAAAGGCTATTCATGATTATTTCATCTTAGAGACGTACGAAGCTGGTATTGTGCTTACGGGCACGGAGATCAAGTCCGTGCGCGAGGGGCGCGTTAACTTGAGAGATGGTTACGCTAAAATCGAAGGTGGAGAACTATGGCTTTACAACGTCCATATATCGCCCTATGAACGCGGGAGCTTTTATAATCATGATCCCCTGCGCCCGCGGAAGTTGCTCCTCCGGAAAGAGGAGATAAAGCGCTTGTTGGGCAAAACCAAGGAAAAAGGGCTTACGCTGGTGCCTCTTTCTGTGTACATCAAGGATAATCGTTGGGCTAAAGTGGAGGTCGCCCTCGCTAAGGGGAAGAAGCAGTACGATAAGCGCGCGGCCATAGCCGAGAGAGACGCCCAGAGGGCTATGGAGCGAGCGCGCCGCGTCGCCGTTAGAAATGAGTGAGTTGGGGGCGTACGGTCTCGACGGCAGGTTGGAGGGCCGCGTGGGTGCGGGCCGAGGTGCCGTAACCTCGTAAAACAGCGGCAACAAAATAAGTGCCGACGACACGTTTGCACTCGCTGCTTAAGCAATAAGCAGCACATCCTTAGCGCTTCCGCCGCTTGGGCGCCAAGGATGTCACACAGAGCGGCTTACCTGGCTCTTTAACGCCTCCTAAGGGCCAGGGACACCTCAAGGGGGCTGGAAGGAGTGGCTTTGTCCCCGATAGCCTCTCCTTCGAGATCGCCATCGGGGACTACGCCCGTAGGGCCCGTGCGGTTGGCCCCTGTCGGACCGGGGTTCGATTCCCCGCGCCTCCACCAGGTTTCGAAAAGCGGTCTTTCGCAGAAAATGCGGGGGCCGCTTTTCGATTAACATCTATAACAGCTTGAGAGGGTGACAACAGTTGTCTATGCAGCGGCAGTTCATTACCAAAGAGCGTCATTGTGAGTCGACGCGCACCCTGGCAGAGCTGATTTTAGGCTTGCGTTTCGAAGATATCCCCGATGAAGTCGTAAACCGGGCTGTACAGAGCGCCTTGGATTTCTTCGGCGTTGCCATCGGGGCATCCCAACATCCGTTGGTGGGAAAAATGGTGAGAGTGAGCGCTGCTTTGGGATCCCCTGCGCAGACTACTGTAATCGGGCGCAAGGAGAAGCGGGATGCCCTGTGGGCAGCCTTGATAAACGGTTCGATGGCGCACATCCTCGATTTCGATGACACGCATTTCCCCACTATTTTGCACGGGTATACTCCTATTCTGGCGGCCTGTTTGGCGCTGAGCGAAGCCTTGTCGGATTTCTGTGGCGGTGACAATGAAATAAATAAAGTCTCTGGCAAGGAACTTATTGCGGCTTTCGTGGCCGGGTACGAAACGAGCGCTCGGGTGGCCTTATCCGTTCACCCGTCTCACTACGACCGAGGCTGGCACGTAACTGGCACAGTTGGCGCATTTGGGGCGTCTGCCGCCTGTGGGAAACTCCTTCGACTCGATGTCGATCGAATGGTCTGCGCCTTGGGAATCGCGGCTTCTCAAGCTTCAGGCTTGCGCGAAATGTTCGGCACCATGACTAAACCGTTTCATGCTGGAAAAGCGGCACAGAACGGGCTACTGGCGGCGTTGCTCGCTCGTGAAGGGTTCACGAGTTCGAAAAGAAGCTTAGAGGCCGAGAGAGGGTTCTGCCACGTAATGTCCGACGACCCTCACCTCGATCGCCTGACCGAAGGTTGGGCATCCAAATGGGAGATCCTCAATTCCGGCTTTAAACCTTATCCGTGCGGGGTTGTAACCCATCCGGCCATCGATGGTGTTCTCTCTTTGCGGCGCAAACATGCCTTGGATTGCCGTCGAGTAACATCCGTGCGCGCCAAATGCCATCCCTTGGTATTGGAGCTTACGGGGAAAAGCGAGCCGCAGACGGGATTGGAGGGCAAGTTCTCTATCTACCATTGTTTAGCCGTAGCGCTCGTCGACGGGATTGTGGCCCCGAGCAGCTTTACAGATAGCCGAGTTAGAGATGCTGAGATAGAAAAGGTGCGTAGTCTCGTTACGGTGACGGTGGACCCTTCCTTGGGTGAGGATCAAGCCGAAATTATCATCGAGCTCGAAAGCGGTCATATCGTCAAAGAGTTTGTGGAACACGCTTCGGGCACTCCAGAGCGTCCACTGACCGCTGCCGAGCTCGAACGCAAATTCTCTGCCCTCGTCTCCGATCACCCGGATCTCGAAGCCTTAAATATTGACCGCCTGAAACAAGATATCTTCGGTATACATGAGCTCGACGACATCCGCTGCCTGCTCGAAGCAGCCTCCCCGCGGCGTGAGCGTTTATAGGGCGAGGGCTAAAGCTGTAGGTTGCCCAGGTTCTTTTGGGCTTTCACTATGGCCGATATGGTCTGCGCCATGGAGTCGAATTTTTTCATCGCGTCCCTCATGATCTCTGTGGAATCGCCCATCTCTTTGGAAGCCACTGAAACCCCC
>CAYTKB010000128.1:0-5763 GCA_964438265.1 uncultured Acetomicrobium sp.
CATCATGGCAGTGGGCGTAAAAGACCTCGTCGGCGACGTGCTGAAGACTGTCCGCAAGGGAGGCAGAGTTAGCCTCTTTGCGGGCTTCCCCGAGGGAGATACAAGTGTAATAGATCCAAACGTCATCCACTACAACGAGATCATCGTCACCGGGGCGAGCTCCTCCACCAGGCAGAATTTCATTGAAGCTATGCAGATGGTCGAATACGGCATGGTCAATTTAAAGCAACTCATTTCCCACAGGTTTTCTTTAAGGGATATAAACAAAGCCTTCGACGTGGCCAAATCTGCCGAAGGCGTGAAGATATTGATAGAACCATAAAGCCACAAAGGGGAGATGCAGCTTGTCTTTAGGAAAACAGATCCGCCTATCCCGCTTACTTAATCCTAAATCGGGGCGCATATTCGTGGTGGCCTTCGACCATGGCGTCAACAGGGGCGTTTTGCCGGGGATAGAAGACATCGGAGCGAAGCTCGCCACGGTCGTAAATGCCGGCGTCGAGGCAGTCACATTAAACAAGGGCATCGCCTCTAAACTCTTCCCTCCTCATGCCGGCAAGGCCTCTCTGATCATGAAAGCCTCCGGTTTCTCTCCTTTCCACAAGAGCTATGACGTGCTCTTCGCAGATGTGGAAGAGGCCGTAAGGCTCGGCGCAGATGCCATATCCGTGGGCATCATAATGGGCGACGAGAGGCAGCCTGAAATGCTCAAAGGCTTGGGCATGATTTCCAAGGAGGCCCAGAGCATGGGCATGCCCCTCGTGGCCCACATATACCCGGCCGGTAACCTCATCCCTGAGAGCGAACGCTACAGCGCGGAGCACATAAGCTACTGCGCCCGCGTTGGGGCTGAACTCGGCGTGGACATAGTAAAGACCTGGTACACCGGTTCTCCTGAAAGCTTCGCCAAGGTCGTAGAGGCGTGCCCAACCTATGTAGTCGTGGCGGGAGGTCCCAAGATGGAGAGCAGCATGGACCTCCTGAAGATGACCTACGACGCCATGAGCGCCGGCGCCTCTGGCGTGACATACGGCAGGAACGTGTGGCAGCATGACGACATTCCAGGGGTGATCAGCGCAGTCAAGGCGGTGATCCACAAAGAGAAGACGCCCGAAGAGGCGGCGAAGATGATAATAAAGGGGCCTGAAGAGTAAAGGCGTCATGAAAGAGGTTCTCTTGGGCATCGACATCGGGGGAGGAGGTATAAAGGTCGGAAGCTTCGACCTGGAGGGGAACCTCATCGGTCTCGTTTCCGAACCGTTGGATAATATTTTTCCGCACCCCGGTTGGGCCGAATCCGAAACCCAACATTGGCTGGAAAGGCTTTCTGCGTGTATGAAAAACCTGCTTTCGGCGTTGGATGGGCATTCGATAACCAGCATAGGCCTTAGCAACATGTGCCCGTCGCTCGTCGCCATGGACGCTGAAGGAAACCCGCTAAGACCGGCTATATTATATCTCGATACGCGCTCCTTTCGCGAAGCCGCCTTTATACAGGAAAAGGCGCCGCTCGAGTGGTTTTTGGAGGAAAGCGGCAATAGGGTTGCCCCTGGGACCATATCCGGCACCACGATGCGCTGGATCAAAGATAACGAGCCCGAGGTCTATGACTCCGCAACTATCTTCGGACACGCCAATACGTTTTTGGCGATGGCGCTGACAGGCAATGCCGGCATGGATTATTCCAATGCCTCGCTCACTGGTCTCTTCGACCAGGGAAGAAAACGATCCTGGTCTCCAGCGCTATGCGAGGTATACGGCGTAGACATAAAGAAACTGCCAAAGCTCATTCAGTCGCACGAGATGGTGGGAAGGCTCAACGATAGGGGCGCTCAAATATTGGGCCTATCCGAAGGGATCCCCGTAGCCATGGGAGGGGCCGATAGCGCCTGTTCGGCCTTAGCAGCGGGCGTGGTCGAGGACGGAGAAGTCTTCGAGACGATGGGCACCTCGGACGTGCTCGCAATCTGCATGGAAAGGCCAACGTTCGATGCGAGGTTCTTGAACCGCTGTCACGCCTTCCCTTCCAGGTGGTTAGCCATGGGGGCTATGGTAGCGGTAGGGGCCGCATTCCGTTGGGCAAGAGACACCCTCGGAGAGGAAGAAAAAGATGTGGCCCGCCTCTGCGGCCTCGACGCCTATGATCTGTTGTGCCGAGAGGCAGCCATTTCCCAACCTGGGTCCAACGGAGTCGTATTCCTTCCATACATGTCAGGAGAACGCAGCCCCATATGGGACCCTCACGCCAAGGGTGTATTCTTTGGCCTGAGCCTCAGCACTACCAAAAACGACCTGATAAGGGCGGTGCTCGAAGGGGGTTCTTACGGCCTGAGGCAAAACCTGGAGGCCGCAGAAGATTTGTTGGGGAGGAAGCTTTCCTCCATAGCCGTGGTGGGCAAGGGGGCGAGGAACCCCTTCCTGGCCTCCTTGAGGTCAGAGATAACCGGCGTTGAGATCGTGGCACTCTCCTTTTACGAAACGGCTACGCTCGGGGCGGCTATGCTGGGCGGAGTGGCCTCCGGCGCATACAAAGACTGCCAAGAAGCGGTCAAAAGAGCCGCCCAGAAGAACGGAAAGGCGCACAGGCCGAGCGGGGAAGATAAAGCCACTTATAATGCCACCTACTCTATCTACAAAAGCCTTTACCCAGCTCTCAAGGATCACTTTAAGAAGCTGAGAGATATATCACCCTAATGGCTGGAACTCGGCAGACTTTTGAAAGCACTCGACGGCAGCGATAAACTGTAACTGAATCCATATAGACTATCGAGCTTAAAACGAGTATTATCTTGAAATGCAAACATTATGAGAAAGGCGGGATCGAGGATGACCGAACGCAAGGGAGTAGTTACCATGGGAGGCAATCCCATAACGTTGGTAGGGCCGGAGCTCAAAGTCGGTGACAAGGCTCCTGGTTTCGTGGTCTTAGATCAAAGCCTCAAGCCAGTGACGCTTAAGGACTTCGCGGGCAAGGTCAAACTTATCTCCACTACCCCATCGCTCGACACATCAGTGTGTGACCTCCAGGTACATCGCTTCAACGACGAAGCCGCCTCTCTCCCAGGCGATGTGGTGGTGCTTAACATCTCTATGGATCTTCCCTTCGCCATCAGGCGCTTCTGCACGACTGGCAAGATAGACAAGGTTATAACCCTTTCAGATCATCGTGACGCCTCTTTCGGCCAAAACTGGGGCGTCCTGATGAAAGAGCTGCGCTTATTGGCCAGGTCGGTCTTCGTAGTGGATAAGGATGACGTAATCCGCTACGTACAGGTAGTCCCGGAGGCCACCAACCATCCCGACTACGACGCCGCGCTAAAAGCACTTAAAGAATTGCTGTAGGCTAAACTAGGGGAGGGTCCGTTTTTGAACCCTCCCTTTTGTTTTATGCATAGGAACTTTTGCGGCCTCATATCGCCCATTGAAAGACGACATAAACGATCGCCACCATCAAAAAAGAGGCAATTATCCCATAAACGAGGTTGTTGCGCGGCCCCACCACAAACGAAGAGAGATGCGCCATGGCCGATGTCACGAGGGCAGTAGCTGAAAGAGGAGATATAAGAAACCCTATTGAACTGGCGCTTAAGAGCGTAAGGGCCACTACGGTAATGGGCAATACCGACTCCAACGTCTCCAAACTTTTGCCTACCACCACTATTGTAATAAAAGGATGTATGCCGATCACGGCACCTCCCACGATGAGGACCACCAAGGCAGCAATGATGACCAATACGCCTCTGTCGCAGAAAAATGCCAAAAGGCTTCCTATCCACCCTTCTATCGGCGTTAGCGATATTGCAGTGCCAAAAAACCCTGCCGTGAGCAGAAGGGCGACTTGAGAGCCTATGCCCGGCAGCGTATCCTTTGCAAAACCCAGGAGCAACATAGGAATGCGCCTCGTCTTTTTGAGGACAACCAACCAAAGCAGCGTTACACAGAGCGCAGCGACTGGAACGACGACGTAGTAATTGAAACTATAGGGGCCTGTGAGCAGCGCTACAGAGACCACAAAGGCCACCAAGAAGAACATCATTTGAATCAAAGCCTTACGCCGCGTCGCAATGAGGCCCTCGTCATCGGGCGATGGTTTTACTTCCGAAGGAAAAAGATCAGCCTTTTCATCTTTAAAGCGCTGATAACCAGTGAGCAAAGCCAATGCCAGATAGACAAAGCTCACCCCTATGGCGTAAGGCAACACGTCGAGCCATTGAGCTTGCGAGGCGGCAAGACATACAGCCACCGTGGGAGCGGCCGGAGCCCATACGAGCGCTGCGCTATAACCCCTCGGTATCGAAATGACCAGCAGCCTATCGGGGTCCTTCATGAAGCGCGAAAGCGCGGCAGAACTTATGACCCACAAAAGCGGTATCGTGGTGACCAGGATCAGCGAGCCCACTATAAAGGCCGCGACAGCAATGACGGCATAGCACCCCCACATGCTTTTTACGTGCGTCCCCAAAAAGCCCCCCAAAACATTGAGGGATCCGCCTTCTGTGACGCCTAACGTCAAAAGCGGCACAAAGCTGACCACCACGACCACATCGAGCATGTCCGTAAGGGCCTTAGCCCAGAGCGAAAGCCCGGCACCATGGCTCAACATAAAAAGACAGCTTACCGACATCAAAAAGATCACCAATATCCTACTTCCCCTGCTCGTATAAGGCAAAGAAACCGCCATGGCCACGGCGCATGCCGTAGCTGCCGGCAATTCAAGCCAGGGAAATATTTGCAACAACAGGCCGAGGATTGCCAATGCGAGATATATAACGGGTCGAATCTGCTTCACTTCAACGCATCCTACTTTTTAGAGGGGCTGTCACCAGCCCCTCTAAGCGATATTTTTATAATTTTGACGACTAAATCTGCCCTTCTTATTGAGCACTCCGAGCGGCATCCAATGAGGCGGTCAAGTCCGCAGCGAATCCCATGGAACGCAATATGCTCCCCAAAGCGGCCAACAGAAGAATTATGTTCCTGCTGTTGGAGGAGCTGCCCATCAGCCCTATGCGGAGAATCTTGCCTTTCAGTTCTCCCAGGCCCGAACCGACCTCGATCCCATAGACGGACATGAGCTGCTTTCTCAACGCAGCCTCATCTATTCCCTCGGGGACTCTCACGGTTATAAGTGAAGGCAGCCTGTACGGCTCATCCACCAAGAGCTTCAACCCCATCGCCTCGAGCCCCACCGCCAGGGCCTTCGCGTTTTTAAGGTGGCGCTCCCATCTCTTCTCTATCCCCTCTTCGGCCACGATCCTCAACGACTCGTTCAGCGCATAAATCATGTTGGCCGGAGCGGTGTGATGATAGAGCCTTTCGTCTCCCCAGTAGCGGGCGAGCAGTGTAAGATCAAAATACCAGCTCTGCACCGGCACTTTTCTCTTCTTTATGGCTTCCATGACACGGCCGTTTGCGGTGAGAGGCGCCAGGCCTGGAGGTGCTCCTAAACACTTCTGCGAACCGCTATACACGATATCGAGGCCGAACTTGTCGACGGGCACCTCCACTCCGCCGAGCGATGTAACGGCATCTACTATCATGAAAAGATCGGCGTCGTGGGCTATTTTGGCGATATCCTCCAGAGGTTGAAGCACGCCCGTCGACGTCTCGGCGTGGACAATGCCGAGGGCCTTAGCCCCAGGCGTAGCCTTGATCGCCTTCCTTACGTCCTCTGGATCCACAGGGCGACCCCAGGGAGACGATATTGTAACCACATCAGCGCCACATCGTTCGGCCACCTGGGCCAGGCGTTGGCCGAAGTAG
>CAYTKB010000129.1:0-5750 GCA_964438265.1 uncultured Acetomicrobium sp.
AAAGCCAAAGTGAAGCGCGTAAACCTTTAAAGGTTCTCAGGCTTCCTCCAAGCTGCCACTTCCCAAGGCTCAATCGGGCCAGGAGCTACCCTCATTAACGGGTGAGGGTCTATTTTTGTAACGGAGCAAAGACTGCGATACCGCTCAATGTCTCGCAGTTTAAGTTTGGCCAAAAGATGCTCCCATTCATAATTAAGCTGCCCGGTAGTAACAGGGATTAGCGCATAATCTTTAACAGGCAACAGCTTGCTGCTATCGAAACGGTAGTTTCGGACACGAGATTCGGCAAGCACAAATTGCAAATAGGCATTTATAGCGCCGACCGGGTCAGGTTGGTCCCTAAAACGCAACACTTGCGGGTGAAAGCGAAATTCATAAGTCCTACCCTCAAGCACTGCCTTGGCCAACAATCCCTCTCGCCAAAGCGCCACCAGCCCTTTGCCATCCAAATAACGAGGATGCAGCGACCACAGCCTCATAAACGCTTCACCAACATAATAAAGTCTTGGTCAAGGCCGTTTCGTAATATACTAAGTTGCCTGGAGGCAGCGACTAATTGATCTGCGGAAATAGAGCTCAAGGCGAACGGGAAAAAGCTCGTAGAATTAAGGATCGTTCCCAAGGGAACTGAGCTATTTTGATGCGCATGTAAGAAGGCCTCGGTTAACCAGGCAATAAGTTCAATGCGATTTAGAGGGAGTGAAACTCCAGGGGTATAAACACCCTTTTCCTCCGGCGGCTCCTTCAAAACTCCCCAATCGACAAAACTCTGCAGTACCCGCCGTGTTGCTCTAAACACCGTGTCGCGTTCTCCATACTGCTCTTGCATGCGGCGCTGCACTTGAGCGGCCGTAACCGTTCTTTGAAGCCTTAGCAGTCGCCCCACATTAGCTGCTATAGCTCCCCAAAACGGATAAACTGCGCAGACCTGCCCCCAGTGGACTGCGATATGCTCCTCGCACGGTAGTTGCGAAATGAGCTTTAGCCCCTCGTGTTGCAGTTGGCAAAGGTGACTTGGAGGGCGTACCCAAATCTTCATTAGTATGGTGATCGTTTTGTCCAGCGAGTTGCGCACCTTCGTGGCATCACAACGGAAGGCTCCCTTTAGATATTCTTGGAGCGCTACCTTTACAGTGGGCGCTTCGTTTCCTGCCAAGCAGAGACGCGCTGTATGTTCCAGCCAATTAAGGCAAATGAAGCGGTCAATTCCAACTTGATTGTGTCGCTGATCGGGCCGCAAACTTACCGATCCCCCCTGTCGATCTGGACAAAAGGAACGAGCAATTCCTCTACAGTAATGCCTCCATGGCTGACAAGAGTTTCACCTTCACGCACAAAGGCAGCCCTGTTTGGAGCAATAAGGGCAAGGTAGTCCTCTGGAAGGCCCACCGACGGCCACTCCAGAGCTTTAGGGAAGCGTTCTTTAACTTGAGCCCTGAGCCTATAATCAGAGTAAACGCGTACACGTTCGCCCCGCCTGTCTGCGACCGACCCTTCACGAGGTTGCCCTATACCTTTTGCTTCGATATTGCCATGGTCAGAAGCAAGATAGACTTTAAAACCTTTTGTATGTAGAAGATTAAGAAGATCCTGCATAAATCCTTGCCTGGCCCATTGCTTAATTTGGTTATGCATGCCTGCCGCACCGAGTTCCATACCGTGCATGATTTTATCGACCTTGTCGATGACCAATCCGACTATACGTAATTTAGGTTGAGATAGAAGCTCGCAGATTTGTTTTAGGTCCTCATCGCCCAGCCCTTTAGCATAGGCCACCTCGTTTGCGTTAAACCCTTCATCTATCCAAAATTGGCTCCAAAGTCCTTGTTCCTTGTCCGTGGTATGAATGCTCGTCGGAAAGTAAATAGGAGGTTTACCAGCAAAGGCAGCTTGCCTGGAAACTGAGGTAATGGTAGGAATCCAGGCAAAAACGGCATCCTCACGGAACAATAGCGTTGCATCCTGCTTCCCAAGCTCCTCGCGCAAAGCTACCCATTGATCGATGGCAAGGCCGTCCACCAGCAAAAAAGCAACTTTCGTGCGGCGGTCACCTCCAAGAATTCGGGTGAGGTATCGGGGGATGTGATGCAGCATAACAGGTGGCGCAGGCGGAAGATTAATAAGGCTCGCGTAATGCCTTAGCACCCAGTTGGTAAGTATAAAATCTACCTGGGATCTCAAGGCTTCAAGACGCTTTTGGTATTTTTCTGGCAGCGTGACCTCTGGCTCCATGGCCAAAGCAACGAGTTCAGCCCACCGGTAGGCAAAACGAAACCACTCCTCATAACGCGCCTCAACCGTAGGAAGAGTCTTTTCGATGGAATCCAACAGACCCTCCATGCGGCGGCAAAGATTTTCCATTGGCGAAGCCTTGATGCCATAAGCCACCCATGTCTTGGTAAGTACTTCGGCATGTTCATGGAAAACGGGCTGAAGTAAACCCTCGAGGAAAAGGTTATCTATATAAACGCGAACATCGTCATGATCGAAAGGCAAAAGCGCTGGTCCTGCATATTTAAACCCATAACTCGACCCCTCTGGCAACAAGACAAGCGTATTTTCATGGGCAACGTCGCCCTTCTGTTTTACGAGCGAATCCAAAAACACTGGCCAGCGTTCTTGCAAGAATGCGAAGAACGCTTGAGCATCAGGAACGATGGTCTCCAAAGGCCAATCTTCGAATAATCCATTTTGATGAAGCACTTGAATAAAGCGTTCGTCGAGGATGGCCGGAATCCGCTGTCTGCGGTAATGGCGACGCAGCAATACCTGAAGTAGATCTTTGGGTTCCTTGATGAGTTCAGGTGCAATGCCAAACACATGACGAAGGATAAAATCTTTTGTGTCGTTATCGCCCAGCTGTCCTGGTGAAAGCTTCGCCTGTGCATCAAACAAGGCATCGAGGCATGCAGAGTCAAGCGCTGAAACCACAGAATAACTAAAATTCGGGAAGAGGTCGCTTAAGGAAAAAGAGAGCCTGCGGCCAGCCTGAAGCAGATCGTAAGGCAAAGCCCCCAAATCAGGTGAGGCCAATCTCAGCACCACCAAGTCAGTCTCTTCGCCACAATCCCAGCGGGAACGGAACTTTGATTCGTAAACATAACGAAAAGCAACATGATCTTCAAATTGGATCAACTCAAAACCGCGCTTTCGTATCCCTTCGAGGACCTTTTCTTCAAGGAGCAGTCCGTCCGGATCTGCAACCAAGGTAAGCTTGGCCACCTGAGGTGTAAAGTTGCTCAAGATTTGCTCATGCAAACTACCCATGTGGGCTTCCCTCCACACGGACGATAAGCAGGGGCATCATTTCTGGCAAGATTTGAGCCTTACGCTCAAGCTCTTCTTTGAAGCGCTGTTCCTCGCGTTTCAAGAGATTTAAGCGATGATTACGAACCTGAGGCAATCCGATACGTAGAATGGCCCTACGCCGCGCAGCAAAGGTATACTCACCCTTCTGGCGCTCTCGAGTGAGGCGCTCCTTGTGAAGTTGCACTAATTCGTCGTAAACCGCCTTGCCATGTCGTTCCGCCACCTCGCGGAGTCGCTCAAAGGCTTGACGAGAGGCCTCAGTATCTAAATATGAGAAAATCGTGGGTTTAAGCGTCAGCAATTGGTCCCATATATGCCTGGCAGTCGGCATAAACACGCGATCATCGTCGGCTAAAAACAAGGGCAAAACGCGCCGTTGGTGCGCAAATGCCAGGTTTTGAGAACTGAGCGATGAGTCGACGTGAATGGAGATTTGCCAAAGCGACCAAAAGCCCTTAATTTCCCGTGCAAGACCGGAAAGTGTGATGACTGGGACTGGTTGCCCGGGAACAAAAAGAGGAAGGCGTACGGCTAAATCTCGCACCTTGGGACCTTCCAGCGTCAGATGGCGACTCAACGGTTTTTCTTCGGCCTCCTTGCCGGTAAAAACAACATTGGTCACCCGCTCACCATCGGGCCAGGTGAGATCCCAGGTGTCGTTTTCTTTCTCTGCCCTGCCACCGTGAGCTGAAATAAAACTTACCGTCATGAGTTCTACCCAAAATGACAGTGGGTGGGCCACCAATCGTCGGGCTTCGCTGGGCTCTAAGTTCTCAAGTGTGCCGAGCAAGGATGCCGTACTTTGTGCCTCTTGCGCTTGTTCCTGTAAACGGAGGACCACGCTCTCCACTGATTCCTCAACCTTATCGGGGTTGAGAACTGCCTCAACATACATTTTGTCAAACATGCGACCTGCCTGAGCAGAGTCGAGCACATCGCCGGTTTTATCAATTCCAAACTCCTTGAAGATGATCGCCAGTTTCTCTTCCAAAACCTCAAGAACACGGTATTCGACCGAATTTTTAAGCACAAAGTTTATAGCACGCACTGGATGCGTCTGACCAATACGGTCCACCCGGCCAATGCGCTGCTCCAAACGCATCGGATTCCAGGGAATATCGTAGTCAATCACCACGTGACAGAACTGCAGGTTCAAACCCTCACCGCCGGCGTCGGTAGAAATAAGAATGCGGGCATTTTTGGCAAAGGACTCTTGGACGCGCCCGCGTTCTTCCATGTCCATAGAACCATTCAGACAAACTACCGAAAATCCGCGCTCCGTCAGAAAGCGACGTAGCATCTCCTGGGTAGAAATGAACTCGGTAAAGACCAACACTTTAAGTCCTGGGTTTCCCTCTTCAGCCTGGAGGCGATAAATCCAATCGAGCAGCACCTCAGCCTTAGCGTCCGGTCCCGCCTGCTCGCAACTGGTAGCGGCTTCTAATAGGAGCTTAACCTCGTCATATTCATTTTTAAGCACCTTGAGGCAAGCAGGAAGCAGCACGTCGACCTGCTCCTGGCCATCCAAGTCAGCCCATTCCTCTTCAGAGGCAAGCTCGGGTAAAGAAAGCTGTTCATGAGGTGTAGCTAACACTTCCAGTCGCTTTTCAAGAGCTGTACGGATGGCGCTTGTGCTAGAAACCACAAGGCGTTGCATCAGGATCATCAAGAAGCCAATATAGTTTTGTTTCTCAGCAATAGCTTGATTGTAGCCTTCTCGCACGTATTTCGTAACCGCTTCGTATAGCAGCTGTTGCTTGCGGTGACGCTCTTCCCAGGAAACGGGGGCTAACTCCGTGCGCCTGGGTTTAAAAAGCGGGTTGCCTTCTGCATCGATGGCACGGCGTTTCTCGGTGCGGATAACATAAGGTTGGACTCGTTCGCGAGTAACGCTGTTTATATCTGGAAACTCCCGAGCGTCGATTAACGACACCAGTCGGTGAAATGCATCGGTTTTCCCTTGGTGCGGAGTAGCCGATAGCAGCAGTAAATAAGGAGCAGCTTCGGCTAACCCTTGACCCAGCTTGAAGCGGGCCACCTGATCCGTACTGCCCCCAAGTCGGTGTGCTTCGTCCACGATAACCAGATCCCACCCAGCAGAGATTAGGTCCTCAAAGCGTTCCAGGTTATGCTCAGCTACCTGCTCTCTCGACCAACCGCGTCGGTTTTCTATGGGCTTTACTGAATCCATTGAGCAGATCACCTGGTCGAACATTGTCCAAGGGTTGTATCTCACGGGTCGTGAATCTTCTCGACCCGTGACCGTCAAAATGCGGCGAAACGTTTTTAAGTCTTCTGGCAGAATGAACCGAAATTCCTCCTTAAAGCGAAACCACATCTCGGCTACCCATTGGCTTACCAACCCCTTGGGGGCGACAACAAGCGTTCGCCTTACAAGACCTCGAAGTTTAAGCTCTCGCATGATGAGGCCCGCCTCAATG
>CAYTKB010000130.1:0-5731 GCA_964438265.1 uncultured Acetomicrobium sp.
CCGATAACGGCCAATTTCCGCGAAGGGTTGAACATGCTCGAGTACTTCATCTCGACCCATGGTGCCAGAAAGGGGCTTGCCGATACAGCGTTGCGCACCGCAAAGTCTGGCTATCTGACACGCCGTCTGGTCGATGTCGGTCAAGATCTGATCATCGTAGCTGACGACTGCGGGACGACGGATGGAATCTACATGAGCGCTTTCATCCAGGATGGCAAGGTCGCTATTTCGCTGAGCGAAAGGATATATGGAAGGACTGCCCTTAAAGATGTCTTCAATCCGAAGACCGGACAGCTCCTCGTAGCTCGGGACGACTTCATATCTCAAGAGGCAGCGGAGGCAATCGAGAAGGCCGGCATCGAAGGCGTGTGGATTCGCAGCCCGATGACCTGTGGTCTCCGTTATGGCATCTGTCGAAAGTGCTATGGCTTCGATTTGTCGATGCAGGAGCTGGTTTCTATAGGCGAGGCCGTGGGCGTTGTAGCTGCTCAGTCCATCGGCGAACCCGGCACGCAGCTCACGCTGAGGACTTTCCACACAGGTGGCGTTCATATGGCGGGCGAAGATATCACACAAGGTTTGCCGCGCATAGAGCAGCTTTTTGAGGCGCGGAAGCCTAAGAAAGAGGCCATTCTATCAGAGATGGACGGGATCGTCGCCGAAATAAGGGAAATGGAAGGCAAGAGAAAGATTGTCGTTCATTCAAGCAATGAGGGTGAACATGCGACTTATACTATCCCGTCCAACCAAAGCATCGTGGTGGAGGAGGGAAGTGCGGTAAAGCGAGGCCAGGTCCTTACGGAGGGCTATGTCGACCCCCAAAAACTGTTGGAAGTCAAAGGTCTCTCTGCGGTGCAAAGTTATTTGCTCGACAATATCCAAGAGGAGTATAGATCGCAGGGGGTATCTATAAACAACAAGCACATCGAGGTTATACTCCGCAAGGTTGCCCCTGCAAACAGGGTTCGAATAATAGAAGAGGGCGACAGTTCTTTTGTCGCAGGCGAATTGGCGTGGATGGATGATCTCTGCAAGGAAATCGAAGAGATCCGTCGCGATAACGAACGCTACCTTACAGAAGCCGAAGAGCTGCTTGAAGGTTCTGTTTTGAGGGATGTCGTAGGCACCGGTGGACTCGAAGGCGCCGCGCAGTTCAAGGGGGAAAGCTTGAGCCGCGATGTCCTCCGTCAAATACTGCGACCCGGCAGTGCCGTTAGCGAATTGCTCGTAGAGGACCAGGGAGGACTCTTGCGGGTGATCGTGGGCGAGGCTTCCTTCCGGCGGGAGATGGAAGGGCTTGAACTGGTAGAGCCCTTTGGCGATGAAGCTGGACACCGTATAGATGCTGGTGTGCCATTGAGACTTTCGCAGTTGAGCTTGATTACTCAGTTGTCTCAACGGCCCATCTTGGTTCGCGATGTCAAGCGCCTCGATGCCCTTTGCGATAAGGCTTATCTCGCGGCAGATGTGATTGTGGATGGAGAGGTGCTCGCTCACCGCGACCGGCTGCTCACCGCGGACGTGCTTCAAAGCTTGCGCAGTGCTGATGTCGCCGAAATAAAGGTATGGCATGCCCCTGAAGTGATCAACGTGGTGGACCGCATGCAAGAATATCTAATCGCTCAAATATGGGGCCATCCGCTGACGCGTGTTATAAACACTTCGGGCGAACTGATGGCCGACGCTCCCAGTATAGTGGACGGAAGCGTAGTGAGAGGCATCATCGAGGGCAATATCATCGCCATAGAGGTAGAGGGTAAAGTGCTCTCGCGCGAGGGGATCCTCAAAGAACTGTTCAACGAAATAGCCTATGGAAAGGTCTTGCTCGAGCCGGTGTATGGCGCGTTGAGAGATGTGGTGGTGGAGGCTGGGCGGGAGATTAACCAGGAGATCGTGGACAAGTTGGTAGCAGCGGAACCTCAAGAGTTGATCTTGCGCCCCATTTACGCCCAGTCGAGGCTTGAGCGCATAATACAGCGTGTTTCATTTGTGCGAAGACTGAGAGAGGAGCCACAGTGGAAACCGGTGGTTTTGGGCGTCACCAAAGCTGCTTTGGCGACCGAAAGCTTCCTGTCTGCGGCTTCCTTCCAGCAGACCGCTCAATCTCTGGCCTCTGCTGCCGTAAGGGGTGATATCGATCTCTTGCGAGGTCTTAAGGAAAATGTCATTATCGGGCACTTGATCCCAGCCGGAACGGGAGTCGAGGCGTATCGCAAGATAGAGGTCTCTTCGGTCGAGGAGGCTCCTCGGAGAGAAGAAGGAGAGCTCCGAGAAGGAAGCGTTGTCTCTGTGGCTTAAAATTTCTTCCGCCCTTGACAGCACTCGAGTCTGTTGCTATCATCCGTCGGTGCGATGGGGAGAGTGGAAAGGAGTTGTGCTGTGCCCTTAGGCGATCTGGCTACTTCGCGCTGTGTAGTGGGGGCAAGGCAGGTATATAAAAAGCTACTGATGGGGGAACTCGAGAAGGTGTTTTTGGCACGCGACGCGGACCCCTCGTTAGTACAACCGATACTGATAGAGGCTCAAAGGCAGTCGCTTATGGTGGAATGGGCTGATTCCATGAAGCTCTTGGGGAGAGCCTGCGCGGTACAGTGCAAAACGGCGGCAGCGGGAATTCGCAAAGCGTAACTATATTTGAGGAGGATGAGTTCTGTGCCAACGATTAATCAGCTCGTCCGTAAGGGGCGAGAGGAGAAAAAGGCCCGTTCGGGGGCTCCTGCACTTCAAGGCAACCCTCAGCGCAGGGGCGTCTGCACGAGGGTGTATACTGT
Organism: uncultured Acetomicrobium sp.; assembly: GCA_964438265.1. GTDB lineage: Bacteria > Synergistota > Synergistia > Synergistales > Thermosynergistaceae > Thermosynergistes. The sequence continues at coordinate 2,772 of CAYTKB010000130.1, forward strand.
GACGCCAAAGAAGCCCAACTCGGCGCTCAGGAAGGTCGCGCGCGTTCGCTTGACGAGCGGAATAGAGGTGACCTCTTACATTCCCGGCATCGGACACAACTTACAGGAGCACTCCGTAGTCCTTATACGCGGCGGTCGTGTCAAAGACCTGCCGGGCGTTCGTTATCACATAGTTAGGGGTGCTCTCGACTGCGGTGGCGTCGATGGGCGCAAAAAAGCGCGATCCAAGTATGGCGCCCGTAGGCCAAAGTAGGGAGGGGAGCATCGAATGCCACGAAAGGGATCGGTAAAGAAAAGGAGCGCAAACCCAGATCCAGTTTACGGTAATGCCGCTCTATCTAAGATGATAAATTCAGTCATGTGGGACGGAGGCAAGAGCAAGGCAGAAAGGATTGTCTATGCTGCCCTCGAAAAGGCGGCGAAACGCCTCAATGTGTCGCCGCAAGAGGTTTTTGAGAAGGCGCTTGAAAACGTGAAGCCGATAGTTGAAGTGCGTCCTCGGAGAGTAGGCGGTGCCACCTATCAAGTGCCTGTTGAGGTGGATCCGCAGAGGGCTCAGAGCTTGGCGATGCGCTGGATTATTCAGTATGCCCGCGCTCGCAAAGGCATACCGATGGAAGAGAGGCTTGCCAGGGAATTGGCCGATGCATACAAAGGCGAGGGCGGGGCCGCCAAAAAGCGCGAGGATACTCATAAGATGGCGGAGGCAAACCGTGCGTTCGCCCATTATCGTTGGTAATGGTTAGTTTCTATTTTTAGTTGGATGGTGAGATGGTGAGAATATGGCGCAAAATGCTACAGTAGATGCCGTCGATTTGCGCCTCATCCGTAATATCGGCATAGCTGCTCATATAGACGCAGGAAAGACGACCACTACAGAGCGCATACTTTTTTACACTGGCCAGAAACACAGGATGGGAGAGGTCGACGAAGGTTCTACTACTACGGACTGGATGGAACAAGAGAGAGAACGAGGCATAACGATTACCTCGGCGGCGATTACGTGTTGGTGGAATGGGCATATGATCAATATTATTGATACACCCGGCCACGTAGATTTCACTGTGGAGGTCGAGCGATCTCTCCGCGTTTTGGATGGCGCCATAGCGGTATTCTGTGCCGTAGGCGGCGTGGAGCCACAATCTGAAACGGTGTGGCGGCAAGCAGATCGCTACCGCGTGCCTCGGATCGCCTTCGTCAACAAGCTCGACAGGGTGGGTGCCGACTTCTATGCTGTAGTCAAGCAAATTAGAGAGCGCTTGGGTGCCAATGCCGTGCCGGTTCAGATACCCATTGGACTCGAAGGGGCTTTTACCGGCATCGTGGATTTGGTGCGTATGAAGGCCGTCTTTTATAAAGACGAACAGGGTTTGGAACTCGTTTTTGCGGATATACCGGCCTCCATGGCGGGAGAGGCAAAATCTGCGAGGGATGCCATGTTGGAGGCAGCGGCAGAACTTGATGACGAGCTTATGGAGCTTTATCTGGGTGGCCAAGAGATACCCGAGGATCTCCTTAAGAGCGTTATTAAGCAGGGAACGGCGAGCATGAAGATAGTGCCAGTTTTGTGCGGATCGGCCCTCAAGAACAAGGGAGTCCAACTCCTTTTGGATGCCGTGGTGGATTACCTTCCCTCGCCGCTGGACCTTCCGCCTGTGGAGGGCATTGATCCTAACACGGGGGAGACCGTCTTCCGCAAACCTGACATAAACGAACCATTCGCTGCCCTGGCTTTTAAGGTCATGGTCGATCCATATGTGGGGCGCTTAGTCTTCACTCGCGTCTATTCTGGTCGCATAGAAAACGGCGTAACTGTGCTCAATGCCACTACTGGAAGGAGAGAGCGGGTGGGGCGTATCCTCAGAATGCAGGCGGATAAGCGCGAGGATCTGGGCTCTGTGTCCGCCGGCATGATAGTGGCTCTGCCCGGCCTTAAAGAGACGCGGACGGGCGATTCGCTTTGCGATCCGTCGGCCCCGGTATTGCTCGAAAGCCTGACCTTTCCGGAGCCGGTCATCGCGTTGGCCGTGGAACCGGCCACAAAGGCTGATCAGGAGAGGCTCTCCAAGGGGCTTTCGGCTTTGGCCGAAGAGGACCCGACGTTTCACGTCTCCGTGGATCATGAGACCGGACAGACCATCATATCCGGCATGGGAGAGCTTCACCTGGAGATCATACAAGACAGGCTGAAGAGGGAGTTCGGCGTGTCCGCGCGCGTCGGCAATCCTCAGGTGGCCTATACGGAGACAATACGCACCTCCTCAGGTCCGGTGGAGGGTAAGTTCGTAAGGCAGAGCGGCGGCCGCGGTCAATATGGTCACGTTGTGATAGAGATGGAGCCGTTGCCCGATGGAAAGGGCTTCGTCTTTGAGGATCGCATCGTCGGAGGAGCTATACCGAGGGAGTTTATACCCGCTGTGCAGAAAGGGACCCAAGAGGCCGCAACTGCAGGGGTGTTAGGAGGTTATCGCGTCGTCGGCGTCAAGGTGAAATTGATCGACGGCAGCTATCATGAGGTGGATAGCTCGGAACTGGCCTTCAGGATCGCTGCCTCTATGGCATTCAAGGAAGCTATGCGGAGGGCGCATCCGGTCCTAATGGAACCGATTATGGAGGTAGAGGTGGTGTTGCCGGAGGAGTACCTCGGTGAAGTCATGGGAGACCTCGTGGCCCGCAGGGGAAAAGTCGTGAGTATGGATGTCCGCGGCAATGGGCGCGTGATCAAGGCCCTTGTGCCCCTCGCTGAAATGTTCGGATACGCTACCGACCTGCGCAGCATGACCTCCGGTCGCGCCGTGTACTCCATGCAGTTCAGCCATTACGAAGAGGTGCCAAAGGAGCTCGCAGAAAAGCTCCTATCGAGGTAAACCATAAAAAGGACGTTTAAAAACAAGTAGGAGGGAAAAGACATGGCCAAAGAGAAATTCACAAGGACAAAGCCACACTTGAACATAGGCACC
>CAYTKB010000131.1:0-5515 GCA_964438265.1 uncultured Acetomicrobium sp.
AACAATGCTGGAAGGGCGACATTTTTCCCCAAGGAGAGGGCTCGTCCTCGCGCGCCCAAGGAGATAAAGAGAAGGGATGGTATTGTGGGGTGGGCTAAAGACTTGGTTGAGATTGAGCCCTTCTGGAAGGCTCCTTTGGAGGAACTCCTCGGCGACCTCCTCGTTGTGACCGATTATGAGGTAGGCGCCGCGCTCGTGCGAGAGGGAGCCAGATTTCCCATAGTCACGCTCGAGGGCGAGGTTTTTCAGCCGTCGGGCGCCGTGAGCGGCGGCAGAGGGCGCGAGGCCAAGGCGATAGAGGCGCATAACGCCCTTCTGAAGGTGAAAAACGAGCTTGCATCATTGAAGGAAGCTCTCGATGAAGAGAGGAAACACCTCAAAGCTGCTGAGGAAAGAGAAGCAGCTTTGGCAGCGAAAAAGGAAGAGGCGGAGCGCATCCTCGAAGAGAGACGAGCCACCCTGGCACAGCTTGAAGCGACGAAGGGCACTTTTTGCGCTGAACTCGCTCACCTGAACGAGACAGAGCGCGCGAGAAAGGCGGAGATGAGAGAGCTGGGGTCCCTCGTCATGTCCGCTTCAACTCATCTGAAGGGGATCTCCGAAGAGCTTGCCGGGCTTCAAATGACAGAAGCGCCATCGGCCCTCAAGGAGCTCGAAGGCGCTTGTAGCTTGGCTACAGAGCGTGCGAGGTCGTGCGAGGCGATTTACTCCAGGGTCGCGGGCGAACTGACCGATGCCGAAAGGCGCCTTCGTCGCTTAGAAGAAGAGTTGGCTCGCTCTCAGCGGGTTCAGGAGGAAGAAAAAGCTAAACTGAAAGAGATCGGCTTGGAGTGGAAACGCCTCAGGGAGCAGCGCATTGTGTTGAAGGAACTCGTTGAGGCGAGCGACGAGATGCTCGCATCGATGGCCAAGAAGGTGGCCAGTGCCCGGAGAAGGGCAGAAGCCGCCGAGAAAGATAAAGAGATGCTCGCTAGATCGCTGCAGTCGATCGAGGAAAGGAAAGGTTCGGCCGAGCGCGAGCTCGAAAGGTTGGTAGATCTGTGGGAGGGGAGCTTCCCATATTCGGAGGCTGATGCGGCAAGCATTACCGAATCGGTGGAGGCGTTGCGCAGATCTGCGCTGCAGCTCGAGGATGAGCTTCGCTCCTTCGGCGACGTAGATTACGGGGTGCTCTCGGAGGACAATTCACTTTCGCAGCGACTTTCCTATCTGGGCCTGGAGTTGAAGGACGTCCTCGACGGCAAGAGAGAGCTCGAGGAATTGATCCGGCTGACAGACCGCCAAGCCGGCGACGTTTTTAAAGGAGCGCTTAAAAAGATCGACGTGCGATTCGACGAACTCTTTCGCCTCCTCCTCGGAGGGGGGGAGGCCCATTTAAGGCTTGAGGAAGGGGTACCGCTCTGGGATGCCGGCGTGGAGGTAATCTGCAGGCCGCCGGGCAAGCGGGCGCAACATCTCTCCCAGCTTTCGGGCGGGGAGAGGTCGCTCTCGGCTATAGCTTTCCTTTTGGCTGCCATGGACGAGGCAGATGCCCCGCTTGCAGTCTTGGACGAGGTGGACGCCTCGCTCGATGAGGTCAACGTCAGGCGCTTTGCCAATCTGTTGTGCGAATACGCGAAGAAGATTCAGCTTATCATTATGACACATCGCAGGGTAACGATGGAAGGGGCAGACGTGATCTACGGTGTGACGCTCTCCGAGCCAGGCTTGTCTCAAGTAGTGGGCGTTCAGCTTGAGGAGTGGGTTTAATGGAAGCGACGAGAGACGCCATCCTTTACGGCCTGCTTCATATCTGGCAACCGCTCAAGGGCCCTCGTGTTTCGGTGGATAGCGTGCTTTTAGCTTGGTATGCGCGCATTAAGCCTGGCGAGCGCGCCATCGAACTCGGGAGTGCCCACGGCGCCGTTTCGCTCATATTGGCTAGGCGCTATCCGGAGTGCAGCATAGAGGGGATCGAAATTCAAGAGGAACTGGTGGAACTGGCCCGTCTGAACGCTGCAGAGAACGGTCTGATGGACAGGGTTTCTTTTCACTGCCGCGATCTGCGCCAGGTGCAGCGCTTTTATCGAAACCAATCTTTTCACGTAGCGGTGGTAAATCCTCCGTACGGTGAGGTTCTATCGAGTCGCGCGAGCCCCGTTTGGTCGGAGGCTGTGGCCAGAGGCGGTCTTCTCTGTTCGTTGGATGATGTTGCGAGGAGCGCAAGCTATCTCTTGCGCCACGGGGGACGCCTTTACATGGTTTATTCGGCGAGGCGGCTTTCAAGCCTGATGGTGGCCCTGAAGGGCCACGGTCTGGAGCCAAAACGGCTGAGGGCCGTGCACCCTAAACCTGAGAGGGAAGCCTCTGTGGTGCTCTTGGAGGCGAGGATGAAGGGGGGAGAGGGGTTGATTGTGGAGCCGCCCTTATACATCTATGATGAATGTGGCAAATACACGAAAGCACTGCTCTCGGCCTACTCCCTGGAGGGTCAGGCATCTTGCCGCTCATAGTAGTGCCAACTCCCATAGGGAACTTGAGGGACATCACGCTCCGCTCGTTAGACGCCTTAAAAGAAGCGGACATTATCGCCTGCGAAGATACGAGGCGCACCGCGAAGCTCTTGAACCATTACGACATCAAGGCGCCGCTCGTATCCTGCCACGAATATAACGAACGCTCTCGGGTCGAGCCGCTCCTTGAAAGGGTAGAGCAAGGACAAAAAGTAGTCCTGGTGTCAGATGCCGGCATGCCGGCCATATCCGATCCGGGCTATCTGATAATCTCGTCCGCTATAGAGAGGAATCTCGAAGTCGATGTGTTGCCGGGTCCTTCTTCGATCCTGCCTGCGCTGCTCCTCTCGGGCTTGCCGCCAAATGCTTTTGTCTTCCTCGGTTTTTTGCCGGAAAAGAAAAAGAAGCGCTGCGCCCTCCTCGAAGAGGTGGCTTCCCTTCCGTGGACTCTGATATTTTACGTTCCCCCCCACGACCTCCAGGGCACCTTAGAGGAGCTGCTCAAAGTCTTAGGGGATAGGAAAGCTGCCCTTGTTAGGGAGATGAGCAAGCTCTATCAGGAGACGCTGCGAGGGAGCATTTCCTGTCTACTCGAGGCTGCGCGACTCGAGAGCAAAAAGGGCGAGCTTGTCTTGGTCGTAGAAGGAATGAAGATGACAAAGACTGCAGAAACGTGGAAAGAAGAAGCTCTGCGTTTGATGAGCGAAAAAAGGAGCGCTAAGGATGTTGTCTCTTTGGTGGCTGAGCGGTATGGTATTACAAAGAGCGCCGTAAAGCAATGGCTTCGAGAATGTGCCGATGAGGAGGGTTAAACTTGGAAGAGAAGAAGCGTTTTTTCATCACAACTCCAATATATTATGTTAACGATGTGCCGCATATAGGACATGCCTATACTACCATCGCCGCCGATGTGATGGCCAGATATCATCGCATGAAGGGAGAAGATGTGTTGTTCTCCACCGGCACCGATGAACATGGGCAAAAAATTCAGCGCGCTGCGGCCAATAAGGGGATGACGCCAGAGGAACTCGCCGATAAGACGGTGGAGAACTTCAAGGCGCTGTGGCAGAAGCTCAACATCTCCAATGATGACTTCATTCGAACTACCGAAGAGAGGCACCACAAAACGGTACAAGCGATATTCAACCTCCTTCGGGATAAAGGTGATATCTATAAGGGCACGTACGAAGGGTGGTATTGCGTCCCTTGCGAAACCTATGTGCCGGAGAGCCAGATGGGAGAAGGGCGTACCTGCCCGAGTTGCGGCAGACAGCTTGAGATGATGTCGGAGGAGAGCTACTTCTTCCGCATGTCCTCGTATCAGGGACCGCTTTTGAAGTATTACGAGGAAAACCACGACGCCATACTGCCAGAGTCACGATATAACGAGATCGTGAGTTTTATAAGGGGAGGCTTGAAGGACCAATCGGTATCTCGAACTACCATATCGTGGGGTATTCCCGTACCAGGCGACGAAAAACATGTGATCTATGTCTGGTTTGATGCGCTCATAAACTACCTTACGGTCTGCGGCTATCCCGATGACGAGCGTTGGCGCCTATATTGGCCGGAGGTCCGCCATTTGGTCGGTAAAGACATCGCCAGGTTTCACTGCGTCATATGGCCGGCCATGCTCTTGGCCGCGGGGCTGACGCCGCCGAAACAGGTCTTCGCCCACGGCTGGTGGACCGTGGAGGGGGAGAAGATGTCCAAATCCCTCGGCACCGTGGTCGACCCATTCGAGATGGTCGATCTTTATGGCGTAGACCCCTTCCGCTACTTTCTCTTGAGGGAGGTTCCCTTCGGGCTGGACGGCGACTTCTCCGAGCTGGCCATGGTGTCGCGCATCAATTCCGACCTCGCCAACGACCTCGGCAACCTCCTGAGCCGCACGTTGCAGATGGTGATCCAGTTTAAGGGAGGGGTAGTGCCGCAATCCGGCGAGGCAGGAGATCTCGAGCGCGACATTGCCTCTATGGCCGAAAGGAGCTTCGAGGCCGTGGACGTAGCTATGCGCCGCTTTGCCTACGATGAGGCGCTAAAAAATATTTGGGCCTTTATAGGGCGCGCCAATAAGTATATTGACGAGACCGAACCGTGGAAACTCGGCAGAGAAGGGAAAGGAGAGCGACTCGACACGGTACTTTTCACGTTGTGCGAATCGCTCCGCCTGATATCCCTTATGATAGCTCCTTTCATGCCAGATGCTGCGGAGAGGCTTTGGAATCAGTTGGGCCTCCCATCTTCTCCTCGATCGCTTGGGTATATCGGTTTTCGCTGGGGGAACTTCTCGCCGGGGACGGCAGTCAAGAGGGGAAGCTCGCTATTTCCTCGCATAGACCTCAAGCGTTGGGAAGAGAAAAAACGGGAGCGCGACCTGAAGAAGGGGCGACCAGTCAATCCGGGCGAGCACGAAGAAGAGATCTCCATCGATGAATTCAAGAAAGTTGAACTGAGAGTTGCCCGTATTTTGTCAGCCGCTCCTGTGGCGGGTACGGATAAGTTGTATAAGATCGAGGTGGACTTGGGCTACGAGAAGCGCACGATCGTATCAGGGATCAGGGAGCATTATTCCCCTGAAGAGTTGGTCGGGAAGGTCATCATCGTCGTCTGCAACTTGAAGCCGGCGAAATTGCGCGGCATAGAGAGCAAGGGCATGCTTTTGGCTGCGGAAGGGCATGATGGTGGCCTTGCCCTGCTCACGGTCGATAGGGACATTCCCCTCGGCAGCCGCATCCATTGAAAGGCATAGGAGTGAACATTTTGAAGCTCATAGACACGCACTGCCATTTGAGCATGCCTCAGTTTAAAGGGCAAGTCGAGGCGATAATTGACGAGGCTAAGGCCGTTGAGGTTGAACGTTTCGTATCTGTAGCCTTCGATGAGGTTTCCAGCGAGGAGGTCGTATCACTTGCCGATCGCTACAAAGAGAGGGAAGTTTACGCCTCTGTCGGCGTGCACCCGCACGACTCCAAGGATGTAGCCGGTGAAATACCCGAGAGATTAAAAAGGCTTGTAACGAA
>CAYTKB010000132.1:0-5336 GCA_964438265.1 uncultured Acetomicrobium sp.
CCTGAAGCAACTCGAGGTCGTTCATATGATCCCCCACCGCTACGACGATATCAAGAGGATCATTCATGAGGGGAAGAAATTTCTTCAAGGTATTTCCCTTCGAGGTCTCCGGAGGGATCACGTCGATAAAACTGTTTCCCGCCATTGTGATGTTGGCCAAACCCGAGAGCTCATATTTCAGAAGTTCGAGAAGCCTTCTTATATCCCCATCACGCTGCTTATCTATAGTATAAAAGATCACCCTGTAAACGGGTTCGTCTATATGGGGCGAAGAGATCCTTTCCACGGGCAGGCCGAGAGAGGAAAAATAAGAAATGGTGGCAAGGTCATCAGACCTGCAAAAGACCTTCTCATCACCGAAGAGTTGGACCTTTAACGACGAATCCCACCCTATCTCCAAAGCTCTGTTCGCAGCCTCTGGCGGAAGCAGGTCCTCCCATATGACCTCACCGGTAAGGTAATCCATCAACCTCGCTCCGTCGTAGAGGATGGCCGGCCTCATCGCTCCGATGACCTCGAGGTGGGGCTTGGCCGACGCCAAAATCCTCCCCGTGGCGCCCATAATCCGCCACCCGCGCTCGACCAGAAGTCTGCACGATTGCGCCACAACTTCAGGCACGCTATCGCGACTTACCAAAGTGCCATCCAAATCGCACACCAAAAGCCGCTCGCTCACACGCTTCCCTCCTTTTTCCATCGCATCTCTCAACAGTGCGACGGCAAAAGTAGCCCTCCAGGATACAAAGCTATTCTACTCTGCTCTTCATCTTCAAAACAACAATGTTCATTTTAAACCACTGCGCCCGTCGACGACACTGGCCAAAGCAATGCGCAATGGAGACCTGCGGATATTGCCAAGTCAGCCAAGCCGGTAGCGCATCATTCCTTTTGTACTATCGACTGCCCACGAGTCGCTTGTTTGAGAACTGAAAGCAGAACTACCACAGTGGGCTACATTCTGATAAAATATTTATCAAAGCTTCGATCACAAATGGGAGGTGATCGCGTTGAGGAGAGCAATAGTTGTAGTCGTCGCCATGGCGCTGGCGTTCGCAGCCAGCAGTGCAATAGCCCAGGAAACGATCAAGGTCGGTTACCTGGCAGCGCTTACGGGGGACTGGGCTGCTTATGGTCAAACCGAACTTAAATCAGCCCAGCTCGCGGTAGACGAGATTAACGGGAAAGGCGGCGTCTTGGGGAAAAAGTTAGAACTTGTACCCTACGATTTCAGGACTAGGGCCGAAGACGCAGTGAACGCCGTGCGCAGGATGATAGAACAGGATAAGGTATATGCCATAATCGGGGCCAATGGCAGCGGCATAAACATAGCCACGGCGCCTGTCGTCAACCGTGCCGGCGTATCGCAGATCGGAACAGTCTCGACCAACCCATTTGTCACCGTAGACAACGACGGGAAGGTACGCCCCTACTCCTTCAGGATCTGCTTCACAGATCCCTACCAGGGAAAGGTGCTGGCATATCTCGCCGCCCAAGAGATGGGCAAAAGGAAGGCCGCCATCCTATACGACGTGGGCAACGAATACTCTCAGGGCTTGCGCGAATTCTTTACCAAGAGCTTCACGGCCTATGGCGGTGAAATCGCCTCCGACCTGGGCTTTCGAGGCGCTGTAGATGTGGACTTTAGGGCCCAGCTCACGGAGATCAGGAACTCCGGCGCAGACGTATTGGTGCTTCCCAACATGGGCAAGGAGATGGCCCTTACCATAAAGCAAGCGAGGGAGCTCGGCATGGCCGACCTTTTGATCATAGGCGGCGACGGATATGCTGACTTCATGTGGGAAATCGCCGGCAGTGCAATGGATGGCACCTATTGGGTTAACCATGTGGCTCCCGAAGACCCGGCCATGCAACCGTTCTTCGCCGCATACAAGGAAAAATACAACGACGAATGCAAAGAGTTCGTGAACGGCGTCCTCGCATATGACTCGGTATACTGGCTGGCGGATGCTATAGAAAGGGGCGGCAAGGTCGACAGGAAAGCCGTCCGTGACGCCCTCGAAAGCACAAAGGAGCTCCAACTCCACCATGCCGTGCTCACGATCGATCCGGCAGACCATAACCCGAAAGATAAAGACGCCGTGATACTCGAGTGTAAAGACGGAAAAGCGAGATTCTACAAGAAGGTAAGGCCGGAGTAGCCCGCATCGCTTTCAGATGCCGCGGGCGGAATCTTAAGGAGGCGGAGTGCGCACTCCGCCTCCTTCTTGAACGAAAATGCAGGATCGAGGTGGTATCCATTGGAAACGCTGGTCCAGCAGCTCATAAACGGCGCATCTTTGGGTTCCGTATATGCTCTCATAGCCGTGGGATATTCCTTGGTATATTCCATACTCTTATTTTCAAACTTCGCTCACGGAGGCTTCCTCGTCATAGGCGGATATATCTGCTACTACGCATTGAGGAGTTTGGGAAACAACATATGGATCGCCGGCGGCCTTTCCCTCCTCGGAGCCGGCCTTTCCGCTGTCCTGACCGAGAGGATAGCTTACAAGCCGATCAGAGAGCGCACGAACATCACCTTATATCTCCTGATAGCGTCGCTGGGCATGAGCATCGTCATAGAAAATATCTTCGTCATCGTGGCTGGCGGACGTTTCAGGGCGCTCCCACCCGTGATACCGACCGATCCGGTTCACCTCTTCGGTCTTACCACGACGAGCGCTTTTGATCTGCTCTCCCTCGCCGTGGCTGTGATCTTTCTCGCTGCGCTTCAGTTTTTCATCGCGAAGAGCAAGTGGGGGCTCGCCATAAGAGCCGCTGCCTTCGACCTTAAAACGGCCGGGCTTATGGGGATAAATGTGAGCATGCTCATATCCATCGTCTTTTTCGTGGCTGGCATGTTGGCCGCCGTGGGAGGCATATTCCTCTCCGTCCGCTACACGCTGTATCCGCAGTTAGGAGCGATCACAATAAAGGCCTTCGTCGCTGCCGTAGTTGGCGGACTCGGATCTCTCCCCGGCGCGGTAATAGGGAGCATCATATTGGGCCTCGCAGAGATGTTGACGGCCGGTTTCGTATCGAGCCAGCTGCGCGATCTGGTGGTCTTTTCCCTCTTGGTCATAACGCTTCTCGTCAAACCCACCGGGCTGTTCGGGAAAAAACCGCTGGAAAAGGTTTAAAAGGGGAAGAATATTGGGATACCTTAGTGGAATAATAATACTTTTGTGTATAAATGCCATAGCGGCTATGGGCGTATCGCTGCTCACGGGATTTACCGGCATATTTACGCTGGGACATGCGGCTTATATGGCCCTCGGAGCCTACGCTGCTGGCATATTGACCGTCCAGCACGGCGTTCACTGGTTTCCGGCCGTCATGGCCGGAGGGCTCCTATCCATGGCCGTGGCATACCTGATAGGCATTCCGACCCTCAAGCTCATGGGAGATTATTACGCCATCGCCTCCATAGGCCTCGTCGAATCGATCAGGCTCATCCTGGAAAACTGGCAGTCGGTGACGCGCGGCGCCAGGGGTTATCCGGGAATAGATGGGTTCACCACCCTTCCCATGGCCTTGGCCTTCTTCGTCGTCATGGCCGTAGCGATGGTAAACCTCATCAACAGCCGCTACGGCAGAGCTTTCAAGGCATGTCGCGACGACTACCTCGCGGCCTCGCTCTTAGGGCACAACACGGCTCATTACAGAGTTTTGAGCCTCGCCGTATCGGGGTTTTACTGCGGCATTGCCGGCGCGCTGTTGGCTGGATTTATGACGTTCATCCAACCTGTGATGTTCGACATGACGAAATCCACTGAGCTCACCTCCGTCGTCGTCTTCGGTGGGCTGGGATCGCTCAGCGGCACGCTTCTGGCCTCTGTAGTGATCACTCTCGTAACCGAACTGTTTCGCCCCATATCGCAATATCGCATGCTCATATACGGAGGAGTTCTTGTGGCTACCATGGTTTTGAGGCCCGAAGGGATTATGGGTTCCAGGGAGATATGGGGGCTCTTTAAAAAGACCGCATCCCTGCGCTCCAAAAACCAAAGAGGTGGCATTGATGGCGCTCCTTGAACTCGTGGATGTGAGCAAATCCTTCGGCGGCGTAAAGGCGGTAGACCGTTTTTCGCTCACGGTAGAAAAAGGCGAATTGGTGGGGCTTATAGGGCCTAACGGCGCTGGAAAGACCACCATATTCAACATCGTAACGGGGCTTTATCCGTCAGAAGGTGGGCAGATCCTCTTTCAAGGAGAAGACATAGCGCCGCTAAAGCCACACGAGATAGTGCCGAAGGGTATAGCTCGTACCTTTCAGAACCTGCGGCTATTCGCGAGATCTTCGGCCCTGGAAAACGTCATGACGGCCTACCGAAAGGGCATCTACTCTTTCATTGAAGCTCTGTGCCATATGGGTAGGTGGAAGAAGACCGAAGAAGAGGCAAAAGCGCGCGGCATGGAGCTACTCGATCTCGTGGGCATAGCAGATAGAGCGGGCCAAGCCGCAGGCACACTTCCCTACGGTCATCAGAGAAGGGTTGAAATAGCGCGAGCGCTCGCATTAGAGCCCGAGCTTCTGCTGTTGGACGAGCCCGCCGCGGGTATGAACGCAGAAGAGGTGGAAGGACTGAATGTCACGATAAAGAGGATCACCGCAGAATTGGGCGTAACTATCGTAGTAATCGAGCACCATATGGAGCTCGTCATGGAGATATGCCCTCGCATCGTATGCATGAACTTCGGAGCGAAGATAGCAGAGGGATCTCCACAAGAGATCCAAAACCACCCTGAGGTGCTCGCCGCTTACTTGGGAGAGGAGGTTTAACATGGCAAACCTGCCGCGGCCCATTCTGTCTGTACGAGATCTCTCCGTAAGGTACGGTGCCATTAAAGCCCTTCACGGGGTTTCTATGGAGGTTTACGAAGGGGAAATAGCCTGTGTCATCGGAGCCAACGGCGCTGGCAAATCCACGCTCCTCAATGCCGTAATGGGAACGGTCCGTCCAGAATCGGGCGAAATATACTTAGAGGGCAAGCCGTTGGCGAAGAAAAGCCATCAGGTTGTGGCCCAGGGGGTATCCTTAGTGCCCGAGGGGCGCAAGATCTTCGCCCCCTTGACGGTCGACGAAAACTTGATGATAGGGGCCTTCCCAAGGAAAGATAAACTCCAGGTCAAAGAGGACCTGGAGTGGGTATATACGCTCTTCCCACGCCTGAAAGAAAGGAAAGGTCAATATGCTGGCACGCTCTCTGGCGGAGAACAGCGCCGGGCGGCGCTGGCAGGCGTGCTAGCGCTGCAGCCCGAGATGCTGGTCACGGATGAACCCACCGCCGGCCTGGATCCACGCGGGCGTAGTGAAATCATCGCCATCCTGCGC
>CAYTKB010000133.1:0-5322 GCA_964438265.1 uncultured Acetomicrobium sp.
GGGTTGAAGTAGAAGAAAATGCCGTAGAAGGGGAAATAAGGCGACGCCTGGAGGTGCGCACCAAGATGAAGCTAAAACCTTTGGTGAACGCCACCGGCGTAGTCGTGCACACGAACTTGGGAAGGTCTCCCTTGGCACAGGAAGCGATAGAAGCAGTGGCGAGCATTGCCCGCTCTTATAGCAACTTGGAATACGACTTATCCAAGGGAAGCCGCGGTCACCGCGGCGACCACGCGGAATGGTTGTTAGAGCAAATAACAGGCGCTGAGTCCGCGCTCGTAGTCAATAACAACGCAGGCGCCGTTTTATTAGTGCTCTCCGCCTTGGCCAAAGGGAGAGAGGTTATAGTTTCACGAGGAGAACTGGTTGAGATCGGGGGTTCCTTCAGAATACCTGAGATATTGGAGCTTTCCGGCGCGAAATTGGTGGAGGTAGGAACGACAAACCGCACCCACCCAAGGGATTATCAGTCAACCATAACAGACCGGACGGCTCTCATACTCAAGGTTCATCCATCAAACTACCGCATCGTGGGCTTTACCTCCTCCGTTCCGCGCAACGCCCTCGCAGACCTGGCTCACCAAAGTGGGTTATACCTCGTTGAAGACCTCGGAAGCGGCGTGCTCGAAGACCTGGCAGAAAACGGCTTGCCGGGAGAACCAACGGTGAGCGAATGCGTAAAAGACGGCGTAGATCTCGTGACCTTCTCCGGGGATAAGCTCCTCGGAGGGCCCCAGGCGGGTTGTATAGTGGGGAGAAGAGATCTCATAGATCGCATTAGATCCTACCCTCTTTTGCGGGCATTGCGCATAGATAAAATGACGCTGGCGGCTTTGGAAGCGACGCTTTCGCTCCACATGCGAGGAAGTTGGTCCTCCATTCCCACGCTCGCCATGGTGACTGCCTCAGCTGAAGATCTCCTCTCTCGCTCCGAGGCGCTAGCTGAAAAGCTTAAAAACGGGTTACCGTCATGGCGCGTTTCTGTGAAGAAAGTTTGCGACGTCGTCGGAGGGGGAGCCTTTCCGGAACACCCGCTTGAGGGATACGCCGTGGCGGTGGTGTCACCCTATATGAGCGAAGACGAGCTTTGTAATTTCTTGAGAGGTTTCAAGCCTCCTATCATATGCAACGTTTCAGAAAAGGCCTTACTATTTCATGTGAGAACACTGCTGCCGGGCGACGAAGATCATATAGAGCGAGCCCTCGTTGAAACTTGGGGTGATAAAGGGTGAACAATACGATCGTCGAAGTGCCAGTGGCGTTAGGTACGGCTGGCCACGTGGACCACGGGAAGACGGAGTTGGTGCGCGCCCTTACCGGCGTCGACACCGACCGACTCTCTGAGGAAAAGCGAAGGGGCATTACCATAGAGCTCGGATTCGCTCCGTTGATGTTGCCCGATGGCCGCATTGTGAGCATAGTCGATGTCCCGGGGCATGAGCGCTTCATACGTCAGATGACCGCTGGAGCTGCAGGTATCGACGCCGTCATCTTCGTGGTGGCTGCAGACGAAGGCGTGATGCAGCAAACTAGAGAACACCTGGAGATATTGGAATTGCTTGGCATCCGCGACGGAATCATAGTCCTCACCAAGGCTGACCTTGTAGACGAAGATATGCTATCTCTGGCCAGAGCAGAGGTGGAGGAGCTCGTCAAGGGCACATTCCTCGAGGGAAAGTCAATCGTAGCCGTCTCCGCGGTAAAAGGGTTGCATCTCGACGAGTTGGTAAGAGAAATAGAAACGCTTGTGAACCGCATTCCTCCGAGGAATGCCGGTGGATCGCTCTTCATGCCGATAGATAGGGCTTTTCCGATATCTGGCTTCGGCACCGTCGTGACCGGCACCATCTATGAGGGCGCCGTCTCCCTCGGTGACGCTGTAGAATTGATGCCTAAAGAGATACGTGCAAAGGTGCGATCGCTCCAGGTTCATGGCAGACCCGTTCGACGGGCGCAAGCCGGTCAACGCGCGGCGATAAACCTCGCCAGTATTTCGATAGCCAAAGTGAATAGGGGAGATGTGCTCTGTGGCGTAGGGCTCTTGCGTTCGACCGAATGTGTCGATGTCTCCCTCAAATTGCTCGCCTCTGCCTCGATCGGCCTGAGGCACTGGCAACGGGTGAGACTCCATGTCGGCACATCAGATCTCCTGGCCCGCGTTTCTCTTCTTTCTAAGGTCGAAATACATCCTGGAGACGAAACCTTCGCTCAGCTCCTCTTAGAGGACGACGTGGCGGTTAAAATGGGGCAGAGGTTCATCATCCGATCTTACAGCCCTTTGAGGACCATCGGAGGCGGCGTAATCCTATTTCCTTATGGCAAGAGGCCGAAGGGGAAGGTTGGCCGTCTTAAGACATTGCAATTTCTTAAGCAATTGAAGGCTGACACCAGCATAGAAGGGCGAGTTTTAGCCATCGTCGAGTCTCTCAAGTCTGTACACCTTGAGGAGTTGGCTATCCTGGCACAGGAAGATAGGGAGAAAATAACTTCCGTCGGCGAAAAGCTACAGAGAAAGGGCAAGTTGTATTTCTTCAGGGAAGAGGGAGGTTTGTTTCTTTCTACCTCGGCTCTTGGTCAACTCGAAGATGAACTTAAACAGATTATGGAAGACTTCCACAGGGAAAATCCACACCTTCGCGGCATTTCGCTTGAAGAGACAGCGGTGAGGCTCTCTTTTAAGTTAGGTGCAAACCTGTTGCGAGCTATTGTCAAGGAAATGCAAGGTAGAGGAGGGATTGCAATTGAGTCAGATGACAAGCTACGACTTGCGAAATTTTCCCCTTCCGTCGACGAAAATCTTCAGAAGATATGTGATCAGATCATCGGCTTCTGCCTTGGGCGTGGTTTTCAATTGCCAACGGTTGGCGAACTCGCTGAGAGAGTGGGCGCTAAAGAAGAAAAACTGACGGAAGCGTTGGAGATGTTGAAAGAAGAAGGAGTATTGCAGTTCATCGGCGGAGAATTCGTCCTCGTGCGCCAAATTGAGGAAGAGTTCGTGAGGCTCCTTCGAAGGTTGGAGGAGATAACGATTTCGTCGGTGAGAGACTCAGCTAATATAAGCAGAAAGTATCTCCTTCCTTTATTGGAATATATGGATGCAAAAGGGATAACGCGTCGAGCTGGCAGTAAGCGTATATTGCTAAAGAATCAAAAGTTGACTTGAGCATTATAATAAGATGAAGGGGTCTTGTATGTAAATGAGAATAATAGTATAATTTATGCATCAATTTTCGGGAGTGAGGACCATGCCTTCGAACCTAGTGAATATCAGAGAATGGGTGACGCTCCACAAGGGGGCAAAGGTGCGCTGTCGAGAGCTCAGGAGTCGCAGGAAGGTCGAGATCAAACAGGGCGTCATATTGGAAGCCTATCCGCGGCTTTTTACTATGTTCGTCGAATCTCAAAACAGTACGGTTTCTTTCAGGTATACCGATTTGCTCACTCATGAGGTGGAGATAGAGCTTCTATCTGCCCCTGAAGTGACCATATGAATTTCACCATATGAGTTGATCTTGACGATCTTATTCTATCGTGGGAGCGAAAGTGAGAGATGCCTGAACAAGAATGCATTTTACCCAGCCCAGCTAAAGTTAACGTCACGCTGAGGGTTGTATCCAAGCGGGCTGATGGCTATCACGATCTCGTCTCTACATTCATAAGAATCGATGGAGCCGAAGAGGTTTCCGTAAGATTTCGTGACATCTGTGATGGCGATGGAAAAGATGTGGTTCAAACTTACAACGCTCGTATTGACGGCGAAAACTTGATCAACTCTGCCCTCTCTTTTCTTAGGAAAAGGAATCTGCCGATACCTCCGCTCGAAGTGAAGGTGTGGAAACGAATACCCCCAGGGAGCGGACTCGGCGGGGGAAGCGGCAATGCCGCATCCATCCTTCGTTGGGCGAAGAGCAGATGGGGAGGCAATGTCGCTCCGATGGAAACGAGCGCCATCGGAGCCGATGTGCCGTTTCTTTTCAGCGGTCATCGTGCAGCACTCGTCCGCAAAACCGGAGACGATTTTACGCCGATTGAGCCCCTTGAAGGATATGCCTTTCTATTTTTGATCCCCAGTTGGAGGATTACGACAGTTTCTGCTTTCGGCAAGCTGGACCAGCACTACGCCAGCTCGAGATGGCCGATGGACGAGGACGCGGCTATTGACGAGACGTTAGAGCTGTTGAACAGGCTTAAAAGAGGCGATAGAGTTGGTCTTTTGCCAAACGACTTCCTTCCTGCCTTAACAGAGCACAACGATGCTTACAAAGAAATTTTTTGCTCTATAGAAAAGACCGGCGCCTTAGCCTGGAGTTTGAGCGGCAGCGGCTCAGCGGCATTCGCTATATTTAAGGACACATGCGAGGCGCAAAAATCGAAGCAAAAGCTCTCCTCTTGTAGACTGATAGATCGTATAATGATCTTTGCTTGAGCAAAACATGCGTGCTCTTCACAACAAAGCAGCGAATTATCTCCACGCTGATTAAGACCCTTCTCCCATATTATGTTAAATCAGGTCCATTTTTTACGCCATCCGACCCCCGAGATTAAGGCGTCTTCCAAGGAATGCTTGGGCCGCATATAAACCCCAAGCCTTGAGATTTGACCACCTTTATCTTTTGCGCTACAATCCCACGTAATTGACAGGAGGTGAACTTGCGTGCAAGTTAAGCTTAACCGTGACGATTGCATAGGGTGTGGCGTCTGCGCACAGATATGCCCCGATGTCTTCGAACTTGACGAAGATGCCGGCAAGGCAAAAGTTATCAGGCCAGCAGGGGCGGAGTGCGCAAAAGAAGCGGCGGATAGCTGTCCGGTCTCTTGCATAAAAGTCGAGGAGGATAAGGAGTAAATATCGTGTCCCGCCGCTTGCTTTTGTCGAGCCTTCGTATATAATTTCGATGGGGCCCATAGCTCAATGGTAGAGCCACCGGCTCATAACCGGAAGGTTCCTGGTTCGAGTCCAGGTGGGCCCACCATTCTTGGTATATTCAATGAAGGCCACCTACCTCTGGTTTGGTGGCTTTTCTTTATCGAGCGGAGGTAGGGCGCATTGGACGATGTCAAGGTATATACGGATGGGGCATCTCGAGGCAATCCCGGAGCAGCCGCCGCCGCTTTTGTGGTATATTGGCCTGATGGGCGCGTCGATCATATGGGCTTGTATTTAGGCAGGACTACGAACAACGTGGCCGAATATGTGGCACTGGTGGCGGCCTTGCGCTACATCCTAAAGAGAGGAGTCGAGAGTTTCGCTCTTTTCTCTGATAGTGAGTTACTGATAAGGCAGATCAAAGGGAGATATGCAGTGCGGTCGGCCCGTTTAAA
>CAYTKB010000134.1:0-5272 GCA_964438265.1 uncultured Acetomicrobium sp.
GACCTGGGTCTTATCCAACACTATCGTCAAACCCTTCGCCTTGGCGACGGTGCGGATAGCGAGGTCTATATCTTTAAATAGCGGCTGCATCAGCTTCTGTTCCTCAGCAGCTGCCTCTTGACGCTTCGTGCGGTAAATCTTGGCCTGCTCGTCCTTGTTCGATGTGGCGTCTATAGCCATCTTGGTTTCGTTTTGCTTGCTTTGGACCATTTGCTGGATCTGCTTTTGCGTATCTTGAAATTTTGGGTGATTGAGGAGCACCTGCTGAGGATCGAGAACCCCTATCTTCTCTTCAGCGAAAGCTGCACCCCCGATCAAGGCCAAAGCACAAGCCACAAGCACCGAAAACAGGATACCTTTACGCAAAACCATCACACATACCTCCTACAATACAGATCATGCCGCTTGAATCATTACTGTAACTCAAGAGAGCCCCACAGTCCATAGGTATAATTGCTTAATGGCGAGGAGGTTACGTTCGGCCTCCAGAGCAGTTGTAAATATAAGACAACGATCCCGCAAAGAAAAGGGGGGCAATGTCATGAAAATTAAGCTTTACGCCACGCTGCGCAAGGCGGCGCAGCGTAAGGAAGTAGAAATTATGCTGTCGGAAACCACTGCGGAAGAATTGTTAAAGTGCCTGATCGACCTATACGACGCCGAATTCGAAGGACTATTAACGGATGAAGGGAAAGAATTGGCCAAAGGAGTGATATTCTTGGTAAACGGTAAAAACATACTACACCTCCAAGGGCTCGAGACGCCGCTCAAGGATGAAGACGCTATAGAGTTATTTCCGTCTATCGCAGGTGGTTAATACGGAAATTGATGGGAGATGGTGCCTTGGAATATGCATTCAGCACGCCGCGCACGCTTTTGCGAGGGCTCGAAAGGGAAGATTGCGCAACCATGGCCGATTTCTACAACAATAGAGAGCTCTTGGAGGGTTTCCTCTTCCCCCACGAGCCGGTGTTCCCGGCCACCAAGGCCGAGGTCGAAGGGTTGGTAGACTATTTCAAACAGGGGAATTGGTTTGCCCTGTGCGTGGAACATCGAGAGACGCACAAACCTATAGGCTTTGCCGCCATAAAACCCTACATGACGAACAGGGTAAGTTTCATATCCATATGCCTCTCGCCGGAGTTCTGGGGTCAGGGTTATGGCACGGAGGTCATGAATGCGCTCTTAGAGATATCGTTTGACCAGTTTAACATGAGAAAAGCTTGCCTTTGCGTCTGTAGTTTCAATGAGAGGGCAATAAGGAGCTACGAGAAGGTTGGGTTTGAAGTCGAAGGCAGACTCAGGGAAGTCGTATACAGGAACGGGCGATACTTCGATCTCGTTTGGATGGGGTTGACCAAAAAGGGGTAATCCCTTTTGCCAAAAACTCATCGCAGGGCTCGTCTCGATATGAAGCAGCAGATGCAGGTCGTAAAGACCTTCCGAAGCTTTTATGTCCGGCCCGATAGCTCAGCCTCATATTTGCTTTTCAGCTCTTTATAGGTCTCCTCGCTAATGCGACCCGAAAGGAGAGCCTCTTCCAGGGCATCGAGCCTCTTTTTTAGCTCTTCCTCTCTGCTTGAGGTGGTGCTCGAGGCGTTGCTGCCGCCCTGTGGAGTTCGAGTCAAAGGGGGAGGAGGATAAGGGGCGCTCGTGGGGAAATATTTCCTCCAAAAAAGCGAGTTCAAAAGCCACCACAAGCCCACCCCCAAGAGCACCATTATTACGGCAGCAAACAGCATACCGGGTAAAAACATCATGGACATACCCCATCCGAAGTGCCATCCGTAACCGTCATTGTAATAAGCACTCCCCGGACCGGAGCGCACAAAAAGGAAGGCTCTCACGGCCCACATCGCCACGACCGCCACAGCCAAGACCATCATCACGTTTATAAACCATCGGGGCATCCTCGGACCCCAGGGATCCAAATTCATACCTATTCTCCCACCTACATAGCAATACTAAAGATCTTACGCTTGATATTATACATCGCCTACCATTCTTAACCAAAGGCGCTCTGCTGGCCGGTCGTCCTCCCTGGTCACAGCTTTATTTAGCAAAAATAGACATCGGCGTCCACGTCAGATTTAGCCTCACGCGCATCCGAAAGGTGAAGCCTACCCAAGTGAAGGCGCCTCTTCCAAAATTGCAGACCACTTCTTCATGAAATCGCTCGAGGCTGAAGCCCATTCTTCGTAACGGCGGCGACATCCTTCGATATCTTTTTTCACCTGCTCGACCAGGGCTCGGGGCGAAGGAAAGGCTCTTTCGTCGCGCAGACGCTTGATCAGAAAGACTGCCATATCGTGCCCGTAAAGTTCTCCCTCGAAGTCGTGAAGGTGGACCTCCACGCTCACGTTTTTATCCTCCTTTTCGAAGGTGGGGTTTAAACCTATGTTCAAAGCTCCCGCCCACCATCTCCGATTGACCCGAGCAGCGACGCAATAAACACCCCTTTTGGGGATCATCTTTTCGGCAGGAATTTTTAGGTTGGCCGTGGGGAAGCCCAAAAGTCGGCCGCGGCCCTTTCCACGGGTTACCCTGCTTTTGATCATAAAAGGATACCCTAACAGTGCCTCAGCCCTTTCGCTTTGGCCCTTCAACAATAATTCCCGGATGCGGGAACTGCTTACGGGCTCCCCGTCGATAATGAGGTGCGGAAGAGCCGAGCAATGCCATCCCATAGCTTTGCACTCTTCCTGCAGTATGGTCAAGTTGCCTTTCCTATTGCGCCCGAAACGGAAATCCTCGCCGACCACGATGCCGTCGATCCCAAAGTCGTCGTTGAGAAATGCGAGGAACTCTTCGGGCTCCATGTGGGCTACCTTATCGAAGGGAAGTTCGACCAGCTCCGGAACCTTTAGATATTTCGCGAGCAAGATCCTTTCGTCATAAGAGAAGAGGAGCTTGAAGGAGTCGCCCTTGAAGAAGCGCTGAGGGTGAGGGATGAACGTCATCGCGCACCAGCTATCCCCGAGGCGCTCCGCCATATCTTGAGCTTCTAAGAAAAGGCGCTGATGTCCTTTGTGAAAACCGTCAAAGGCACCTATACATGCGATCACCCTACGATTTCCCCCTCGAGCGGCACGTTCACCTTGGGATAAAAGCAGGCCTCTTTAGATAAAAGGGCAACTTCACAAAAAGCGACGCCCCTCTCGCCTACCAGGGCCACGCCTTCTTTGATGGGCAATATACCCCAGTTGAGTCGCCTGCCGGGGCAGCCTTTGATCACCTGGCCGCGCCAGCACGCTTCTTCGGCATGTCTATCTATCTCGTAAGCGGTGAAGTGGTCCAACAGTCGCTCGACAGGAAGGAGATGTCTCAAGAGGGTTTCCCTATCCATATGAGGCAAGAGGCACGAACTCAAGCTCTGCGCCTCCGTCAGCGAACCCAAGGCCACGCGCCGCAGCGAAGAGACGGTGGCGCCACAGCCTACTTTCCTTCCGATGTCGAAGGCGAGACTCCTGATATATGTCCCCTTATGGCACTCTACGAGCATGGAGACGCAACCGTCCTCGTCGACTGGAGAGCTTACGCGAATCGAGCGGATGAAGATCGGCCTCGCCTCAAGCGAGGGCGCCTTACCTTTTCTGGCCAGCCTGTGTGCCCTTTCGCCGTTCACGCGCACCGCCGAAAAGGCAGGCGGCTTTTGGAGCCTCATGCCCAAAAAGGCGCACGTCGCGCGCTTCAGGCGCTCCTCGACATCTCCGCCCACGGGCATAGTTCGCGTCACCGATCCTGTGATATCGCCTGTGGTGGTCTCGATGCCGAGCTTCAGCACAACTCGGTAAGTCTTAGGGAGTTTCATGGCATAGTCGCTCAAACGCGTGGCACTTCCGAGCAAGATGAGGAGCAAACCGCTGGCCGGCCCGTCCAGAGTCCCGGCATGGCCTACTTTGACGTTTCTTCCCAGGCGCGATCTCACTATCTCTACACAGCGAGTACTGCGCAATCCAGGCTCTTTATCAATTAGAAGCAAATGGGCGCACATAAAAGCGCTCAACCTCTTCCTTTATCAGATCGATGGCCTCAGAGAGGGAGAGACGGAGCCTGCAAGCGGCAGCTTGAGGATGCCCTCCGCCTCCGAGGCGCTGCGCCAATTCTCGGACAGAGGTCTTGCCCTTGGCACGGAAACTCACCCTTACGCAGTCACCCTCCGTCGTCAAAAGCATCCCCACATCGACCCCGTTAACCTTGACGAGCTCATTCGCCAACCCTTCTGTGGAGTAACGGGAGACTCCGAGCTCCTGAAAATCGTCGTCGCTGAGCCACGTAAAGGCCACACGGCCTCCGGCTATCAGAGTAACCCTGCTGTAGGCTTTGCCCCACAGATGCAGCTCTTTAACGCTGCTCTTGGAATTTATGCGCTCGTCCAGCTCCTGCGGTTTCACTCCGAGCTCGAGCAGCCTTGCGGCCACGCGATGGGCATTGGGCGTCGTATTGGCATAAGTGAAACGGCCGCAATCGGTGACAATGCCGGTGTAGATGCCTATACACGCCTCTATGCACGGCTGCCACCCCCCTGCTTCGGCCAAGTCCCACAATATCTCTGATGTGGCGGAGGCTTCATCGTCTACGTAGACCACATCGCCGAATCTCGTGTTGTCGCCGTGATGGTCGATGTTTATGAGGGTAGCCGGCGACACTCCGCCTTCTATTCCCTCGACAGAACGAGATGGCGCACTCGTATCGATTACGATGATTGCGGTGTCGTCCCTGAGCCACTCCCTCGGAAGCTCTTCATAGGCCCTATATTCGCAAGCCATGGGGAGAAACGCATCATACGGAGGAGAGATCGGGTCGGGCCCTCCCCACAACACGTCTTTGCCCAAAGCCTTGCCCCAACAAACGAGCGCGTTCCCTCCGCCCAAGGCATCCCCGTCCGGCCTTTCGTGAACCAGTATTCGCCAGCAGGGCAAAAGTGCTAAGGTACGAGCCAGATGCGCTAAGCTGGACGCCTTCGACATCGCTTACCCACCGTTCTCGTCTTTACCTGAGATCCTATCTAACAGAGCTTCCATTCGCCTCGCTCTGTCTTCGCTTTCGTCAAATATGAAACAGAACGCCGGCATGCTCCTCACGTGCATCTCTTTACTCAAAACGCTTCTCATGAGCCCCGACGACTTTTCGAGCGCCAATGCCACCTTTTCTCTATCGTCGCGATCGAGCGTCGTAAAATAAACCTTCGCGCGACTCATATCTTTGGAGCATTCAACGCCGAGGATGACCGCCTTCTTGACGTTTTCATCCTTGATGCGACGCTGAATAA
>CAYTKB010000135.1:0-5258 GCA_964438265.1 uncultured Acetomicrobium sp.
CACAGGGTAGAGATCCTGCGACGGATGAACTTCGTCTCGATAAACGTCAACCTGCCCATGAACCTGCGCGTCTGGGAAAACCTCGTCACCTTCGCCCGCCTATACGGCGTAAATAACCCCTGGCACAGGGTGGACGAACTCTTGGAGCTCATGGAGATAGGCCACCTAAAAAACGCCCTCACCGGGGCTCTCTCGAGCGGAGAGACTACGCGCTTGAACCTCTGCAAGGCCCTCATAAATCACCCGGAGTTGTTGCTCTTGGATGAACCGACGGCCAATCTGGACCCTGATATAGCCGAGAAGGTGCGAACCACGTTAAAGAGGCTTTGCGAGGAGGAGGGGACGACTATACTCTACACGTCGCACAATATGCACGACGTGGAAGAGATCTGCCACCACGTCGTATTTCTCCACAGGGGACGCCTGGTGGCCTCTGGAAGCCCAAAGGAGCTCGTAGCGCGCTACGAAAGCCGAGACTTGGAGGAACTATTCATCCGCATAGTCCGAGAAGATGGGGTGGCAGCAAGTTGAAGATGCATCGCATTTTGGCCGTAGTCTTGCGCTATCTCTACGTTTACAGGCGCAGCTGGGTAAGGCAGTTCGAGATGGTCTTTTGGCCGACTATGGACCTCTTAGTGTGGGGGTATGTGACGATCTTCATCCAGCGCACTGCCGGGGGCGAGCTGCCGAACTTCATAACGTTTCTCATAGGGACAATGATATTTTGGGACATTCTCTACCGTTGCCAGCAGGGGATAAGCATATCGTTCCTCGAGGACGTATGGGCCAGAAACCTGCTAAACGTATTCTGCTCGCCGCTTCGCCTCTCCGAGTACATAACAGCCACATACATATTTGGCCTGATGCGGGTGGCCGCCACGTTTATCCTCATGTCGTTCGTTGCCCTCGTCTTATATCGCTTCGACGTCTTCGATATGGGGCTGTACCTCTTGCCGTTTTTGGCAAACCTCTTGGTCTTCGGCCTCACCATGGGACTTTTCGCCGTGTCCGTAATGCTTCGCTTCGGCCAGGGAGCCGAGGCGTTGGTATGGGCTTTACCTTTCCTAATTCAGCCAGTCTCTGCGGTCTTTTACCCGATAGAAGTACTACCATCTGCCCTCAAAAATATAGCCTCGCTTTTGCCTACAAGTTACGTCTTCGAGGGCATGAGGGCGGTGATACGAAACGGCACCCTTCCCTCGGGCGAGCTCCTCTTGGCCTCGGGATTAAACCTGCTATATCTGGCCCTTTCTGCGTGGCTTCTCTCTCGCATGTTCGACTTTGCCAGAGACAAGGGAACGTTGGGCAAACTTGGGATGGAGTGATGAGTGGCCAGTGATGAGTGATGAGTATTACTTATTGGTGATTGCTGGGTTGTGCCTAGCGCAGCTCCGAATTTGCTTCACAAGTGCATAAAACTTTTTTATTAAACGAATAAAATGCATTCGGCGCTTCGCGCAGCGAGGCGTCGTTGAACGTTAATTACTAATCGAGGCCAAGATGCTCGAGCAATCAAAAGCAAATCGTCGTAAAACGTCGTATCGCAATCTTGCCTCTGGTATGCTACAATACTTTTAAGACGTATAGGCATCGGAGGTGAACGGAATGACGCTCAAGAATAACCCAGTAATTCAGGCCATCTTAGGCCGCAGGAGCATCCGCAGATACCAGCCCAAGGCTGTGGAAAAAGAGAAGGTTAACATGCTCTTGGAGTGCGCCTGTGCCGCGCCGAGCGCCGGCAACAGCCGACCATGGCACTTCATCGTAGTCGATGACAGGAGCAAGCTCAACGCCATCGCCGAGGCTCACCCTTACGGCAAGATGCTCTTTCAAGCCCCCCTTGCCATCGTCGTCTGCGGCGATCCGACCAAAAGCCCCTTCGCCCATCGTCACTGGGTTGACGACTGTTCGGCTGCAATGGAAAACATATTGCTCGCAGCGCATGCCTTGGAACTTGGGGCTGTATGGCTCGGAGTGCAACCTGACGCTGGAAGAGAGCAAGCCGTAAGGAACATTCTTTCCGTGCCGGATCACATAAGGGTGCTCGGCATAGCGAGCATAGGCTACCCCGCCGAGACCAAGGAACCGCACCGCGGCATAGACGAGGGTTGTCTCCATATAAACGGGTGGTAAAAAGAGGGAGGAGGTGTGGTGCGATGTTGGACGTGAAAGACTTCGTCAAGCAAGGCGAGGAGGTCACCATCACGAAGGTGGTGGGACCAGAGGACACGGTGGGCACCAGCTCCACGCACCTTCAACAGCTCCTTTCGACCAACGCATGCATCAACATAATGATCAAAACAGCAGTAGAAATAGTAGATCCCAAACTCCCCCCAGGATACATAACCGTGGGGCGCTATTGGGAGACCACACATCACGCCCCTGTATTGATGGGCTCCACAGTGAACTTCAAGATCGTCCTCGACAAAATCGACGGCAACAGGCTCCTTTTCTCCATGACGGGATGGGATGATTCTGGCGAGTTCTGCCGCGCAAAGCATGAGCGCGTGGTGATAAACAAAGATAAGCTGATGGACAAGGTCAGGGAACGAGCCACACGATAGCAAAACATATGACGACGCCGACAAAATTCGCGATAGAAGAAACAAGAGCTGAGGTCTTACATCCGCGCAGGAAAAGGGTAGCTCTCGCCTTAGGGGCCGGCGGAGCAAGAGGGCTTGCTCATGTAGGCGTGCTTTCCGTGCTCGAGGAAGAGGGTATCCCCATCGACTTCATAGCTGGGACATCGATGGGGGCAGTGGTAGGTGCTATGTATGCCCAGGTCCCGGACGCCTGTGCCCTGACGGAGAAGGTTGAAGAGGCTCTGGATGGTCAAGCGTTAGAATCGCTCGGATTAAATTACATAAAGAAACAAAATAACGGTGCAATTTCGCTCTTGCAGCAGATAACTGAGGTAGCAACGATGATCGTAACGTCTGGCTTCAAAGAGGCGCGCTTGAGCGTTCTTAAGGCAAAGAGGCTTGAGCGCGCCCTTTCTTCGGTCATCGATGACTGCGATATGAAGGATCTCCAGATCCCCTTTTTGGCCATAGCCACCGATCTCAACAGCGGCAGTAGTGTCACGTTGGCTGAGGGCAGCACCGTCAGGGCTGTCCGCATCTCCGCTTCGGTGCCGGGCTTCTTTCCTCCCGAAGTGGTTGAAGACATGATGCTCGTAGACGGCGGCGTGTCGGCCCCTGTTCCTGTGGAATTCGCCAGGCGTGCGGCAGATGTGGTAATCGCCGTCTCTGTCGAACCGACCAAGCTCAAGCCGCTCGAGACTCCCCATGTAGCGGAGGTGTTGAAGAGGGCCGACTTTATAAGGGGGCTACGTTTATCGGCGATGCAGCTCGCCCGGGCGGATGTGACCCTTCAACCTGACCTCGGGGATGCACACTGGATGGATTTCGATCAATGGCGATCCTTCGTGGAGGCGGGAAGAGAAGAGGCTCGAAGGAAGATCGACGAGATCCGTTCCATCGTCAAGAGTGCAGGTGGCCGCCGAAGCCGCGCCTCAAGTTTCGCGAGCTGACGAGCCGCTTCAAAATTACGCGCCGCCTAAACCCGAAGGCCATCCGGCGGCGCGTAACGCTTCTACTTTTTCTTCCAATAGAGAAGAGACTCCGGCGCTTTGGGCGCAGGGCGAACCTGCGGAGCCGGTCCCTTGAAGTCTGGCGGATTCTGCTCTGGTATGGGTGGCCACCGGTCCTCCGCTATGACAGGGTGGTATTCGGCCCCTTTCAGATTTTCCTCAAACTCCTTTCGCACGGCTGCCAGCTTTTCCTCATTGGTCAAGAGATCTAAAGCCGTGGCGGCTAAAACCTCAGCGGCATAAACCATACCCTTTTGCCCGATGGAGCTGCCGTATTGCTCCACGTTTACAGGGGAATGTCCCGGCGAGCCCACGGCCGCACATGCAGCGTAAAGCTTTAAGACAGGAGCTATATAACTCACGTCACCCGTATCTTCCGACCCCTTACTCATTTCAGAGGAAGGTTCATAAACAGTGCTGTCGAGCCCTTCTAAGGGAAGATTGTGCTTTTGAGCCAAAGACTTAGCCGTCTCTTGCTCTTCTTCTGTAAACTTAGGCGGCTCTATGGCCTTCATATTTTCATACAAGAGATATGCGCCAGTCTTGTTGGGAATCAAGTTGTAAAAGGCCCCAACGACGGGAGCAGTGACGTCCGTACCGCTCGCCAGCGCCCCGGCGCGTAGGCAGTCATCGATACCTCCTTCCCGGCTGCGCAGGTATTCTATGTCTGCCATCTTGGGACCTCGCAGGCCCAACGACATTTTAGCGAGGTCCGGGACAACGTTAGTCGCTTGTCCACCGGCAGAGATCACGTAGTGTATCCTCATGGGTTCTATCATGTGCTCCCTCAAAAACTCCATAGCCATGGAGGCGATCATGAGGCCATCCAAGGCAGATCTGCCTTTTTCTGGGGCGGCACCGGCGTGGGAGCTCTTACCCTTAAAGGTCACGTCCAAGATCTGCACAGCTAAGTTTGATCCGTATTTTGCTTCGTTCTTCGTTCCGGGATGCCAAATGAGTATAGCGTCGCAACCGTTGAATACGCCTTCTCTGGCCATCCAAACCTTGCCGCCGTGAGTGTCTTCAGTCGGCGTGCCAAAGAGCTTAACGGTACCGTCGATTCCTTTTTCCTCCATCGCCACCTTCGTTGCGATCGCAGCGGCTACGCTACCGGCGCCAAATAAGTTATGGCCGCAGGAATGTCCGTTGGGCAGGGCATCAAACTCCGCAATGATACCTATCACAGGTTTTCCCGAACCCCGCGTAAAGGTACCCACAAATGCTGTAGGCATGCCCGCTTGTCCACGCTCTACCTTAAAACCGTTTTTCTCAAGCTCTTCTACCAATAGATCTGAACTCTTAAACTCGTGTAACCCCACTTCGGCATATTCCCAAAGTTTTCTGGATACATCACTGAAGTGCTGCGCATTTTCTTCCACCCAGCCCACAGCTATCTCTTTCGCTGCACTCGCCTCAGCCGCTCCAGCAACCGCTGCCAAAGGTTGCAAGATAAACGCCGCCACTAAAATTGAAAGCACAACAAAATAACACTTTTTTCTAACGCTCACCTTTCTCGCCCTCCTCTCGATCTACCCTCGTACTTTTGCCGCTCCTGTCTCGAAAATCGCTTTTTCTTTTCAAAACACCTCCTTTTCAACTTTCTATGTAGATCCTGCAATTAAGCAAGCCGCTATGTTCGTTTTTCTTGGACAAATGTCGCTAATCG
>CAYTKB010000136.1:0-5026 GCA_964438265.1 uncultured Acetomicrobium sp.
CCGTAACTGAAGTCCTGCCCGAGGTCATGGTGCGCATCACGAAGGGGCTCGTATTTCCGAAGAACATGTATTGGGACGACCCAGCACTGCGTTTCGCTCGCCCTATAAGGTGGATCCTCTGTCTGTGGGGTGAAAGCGTGATCCCCTTTGAGATTGGGAGATCCTCGAGCGGTCGAACCACTCGGGGGCATCGCTTTATGGGGGCCAAGAGCATAGAGATCCGCACTGCCGACGAATATATGGACAAGCTCTACGACAACTACGTGATCGTAGACCATAACAAGCGCAGGGAAAAGATGCTGAGTGGGATATCCGCCATAGGGAAAGAGCTCGCTGCGACGGTGGATGCCCAACCGCGCTTGATAGAGGAAAACTGTTTCCTCGTGGAATATCCGGTCCCCTTCTATGGCTCCTTCGATAAGGCCTTCCTCGAGTTACCCGAAGAGGTCCTTACGACTGTCATGGTCCATCACCAGCGCTATATGCCTGTTAGAGAAAGCGATGGTAAGCTCAAACCTTATTTCGTCGGCATAAGCAACAACAGGGCTACAGAGATGGGCGTGGTGGTCGATGGCAACGAGAGAGTCCTCCGCGCCAGGTTTGCTGACGCAGCATTCTTCTGGGAAAAAGACCTGGAAAGGCCTCTCTCGGCCCGCGTAGTGGATTTGAAGCATATAGTCTATCAAGAGCAATTGGGCTCGCTTTACGACAAGACGCTTCGCATTCGCGAGCTTTCGATTTGGCTTTGTGAGGCCTTGGGTAAGGACGAAGTCAAGGAGCTCGTGGAGAGAGCTGCGTATCTCTCCAAAGCGGATCTGGTCACGCAGATGGTCTACGAGTTTCCCGAGCTCCGGGGAGTGATGGGAAGGGAGTATGCACGCAGGAACGGGGAGCCCGATGCGGTTGTAAAGGCGCTCTATGAGCAATACCTCCCGGCCTATGCCGGAGACAGGCTGCCCTCCGATGTCGTAGGCGCCATAGTCGGAATTGTCGACAGGATAGATTCCATAGTCTCGTGCTTCAAGGTCGGCCTCGTGCCCACCGGGTCACAAGATCCTTATGGCCTTCGCCGCGCCGCCCGTTGCATGACAGAGGTCATCTGGGGGCTCGCTCTCGATGTAGATCTGAAAGAAGCAGTTCGTCAAGCCGGCACGCTCGTCGGAGCGAGCGACGAAGTGATAGAAGGGGTATACGATTTCTTGCGGCAGAGGCTTTATGTGCAGATGAGGGAGCGTCGCGACGATCACTCATCGGTAGCGCTTGCCGTGTCAATTGCATGGCATCGTCCGCTGCAGGCGCTGTTGCTCTTGGAGCGACTCTTCGCCTTGAAGGACGAAGAATGGTTCGAAGACCTTGTCACATCTGCAGTGCGCGTGCGCAACATTTTGACCAAGGCGTCATCTTTCTCTGTGAAGTTGGAGGAGGGAGATCTGAAATTAGAGGCGGAGAGAGAACTTTACGAAGCGGTGAAAGAAATTAACCCCTTGGTGAACGATTGCCTAAAGAGATGCGACTGGGAAGGGTTGATAAAGCTATTGAGCAGGCTTTCCCCGGTGATCTCGCGCTTTTTCGACGAAGTTTTCGTGATGTCAGAGGATGCCCAGGAGAGGCAAAATCGACTTTCGCTGCTATCTCTGTGCAGCGACCTCTTCCGCACCCTGGGCGACTTGGGAAGCCTTAAGGGGAGCTAGGAAGCTGCGACCAGTGGGCAGGAGAGCGGATAAGTTTTTAGTTTAAGCAGATTTGGGAGGTGTAATTGTATGGAAGTGAAAGAGAGAACAGGCGTAAAGTATATCTACGAGTTCAGCGAGGGCAGCGCCAAAATGCGGGACCTCTTGGGCGGCAAGGGCGCCAACTTGGCGGAGATGTGGCGAATAGGCCTTCCTGTGCCGCCGGGCTTCATAATCACCACCGAGGGATGCCGGGAATACCAGAGAGAGGGCTCCAAGTGGTTGGACTCCATATGGCCTGATGTCGTAGAGGCCATGCGGAGGCTTGAGAAGGCGACAGGGAAGACCTTTGGCGGGGGCGAGAATCCTCTTCTCGTTTCAGTCAGGTCCGGAGCGCCTATATCCATGCCTGGGATGATGGACACCATACTGAACCTCGGCTTAAACGACGAGACCGTCGAAGCCTTGGCGAGGGCCTCCGGGGATGAGCGGTTTGCCTACGACAGCTACAGGCGCTTCATTCAGATGTTCTCGAACGTCGTCTTGGGCATTTCTTCAGAGAGATTTGAGTCCATCTTGTCCGATGTCAAGAAGAAACTTTCTCTCCAATATGACAATCAAATACCCGCTTCTGCTTGGAAGGATATCATCTCTGCGTTTAAGGAGATCGTCAAGGGGGAGACGGGCAATCCCTTCCCAATGGATCCGTGGGTTCAACTGAAACAAGCCATAGAGGCCGTTTTTAAGAGCTGGAATACGAAGCGCGCCATAACCTATCGCCGGATCAATAACATATCCGACGACCTGGGCACGGCTGTCAATGTGGTAACGATGGTCTTCGGCAACCTTGGCGATGACTGCGGTACGGGTGTGTGCTTTACCAGGGATCCGTCGACGGGCGAAAAGGGGCTGTATGGGGAGTTTCTCACCAACGCTCAAGGGGAAGACGTGGTCGCCGGCATCAGGACGCCGCAGCCTATATCCGACCTCAAGAAAGTTATGCCCGAGATCTACGACGAACTCCTGAAAGTGGCCGATCTCTTGGAGAAGCACTATAAAGACATGCAAGACATAGAGTTCACCGTCGAGAAGGGCAAACTCTACATACTCCAGACCAGGAACGGCAAGCGCACGGCGAGGGCTTCCGTCAAGATTGCCGCCGATATGGCTGAGGAAGGGTTGATCGACGAAAGGACTGCTGTGTCGAGAGTTACACCATATCAGGTGGAACAGCTCCTCCACCCGCAGGTCGATCAAGACGTTGACCTGAAGGAGCTCGCCAAAGGCCTTCCCGCTTCGCCTGGAGCGGCGGTGGGAAAGGTGGTTTTTGAGGCCGACGAGGCCGAAGAGCTCGGCGAAGCCGGAGAGGCCGTCATATTGGTGCGACCGGAGACGACGCCCGATGACATACATGGGCTTTACAGGGCCCAAGGGATCCTGACGAGTCGCGGCGGCATGACCAGCCATGCGGCTGTGGTGGCGAGGGGCATGGGCAAACCGTGCGTTGCAGGGTGCGAGTCCATCGTCATAGACTTGGAGAAGGAGCAATTCGTCGCGGGCGATGTGGTGGTCAAAAAAGGGGATGTCATCACCATAGATGGCACCAGAGGATTGGTCTTTTTGGGCTATGCACCGCTGGTACAGCCGTCCTTCGACGAGGACTTTAAAAAACTTTTGGATATGGCCGACAAGTGCGCGGAGCTCGAGGTTTGGGCCAACGCCGACACGCCAGAGGACGCGCGCCGGGCCAGGGAGTTCGGCGCCAAAGGGATAGGCCTCTGCCGCACGGAGCATATGTTCATGCAGCCGGAGCGCCTGCCCATCATGCAGGAGATGGTCGTAGCTCGCACGAGGGAGGAACGAGTGAAGGCTCTGGACAAGCTCGAGGTTATGCAGAAAGAGGACTTCGTGGGCATCCTTGAGGCCATGGATGGGCTTCCCGTTACGATAAGGCTTCTCGATCCCCCCCTTCATGAATTCCTGCCCAAGAGATCCGACCTCCTGTCGAGGCTTGAGGAGCTTAAGAAAGAAGGCAAGGAAGATTCCGAAGAGGCTCGAGAGATACTGTCCGTCTTGGCGAGGGTGGACGCGCTCCACGAGGCGAATCCTATGCTCGGCTTCAGGGGTTGCCGCCTCGGCATAGTCTATCCAGAAATCTACGAGATGCAGGTGAGGGCTATATTTGAGGCGGCCTGCGACGTGATCGAAAAAGGCAAGGTGGTCAAGGCGAAGGTCATGATGCCCCTCGTCGGTACGGAGGAAGAGATGAGACGGCTCAAAGAGCTCACCGACAAAGTTGCCGATGAGGTCATGAAGAAGAGGAAGAAGGAGCTTTCCTATGAGGTTGGGAGCATGGTGGAGGTGCCGAGGGCTGCAGTCGCGGCAGACGAGGTTGCCAAATATGCCGAGTTCTTCAGCTTTGGCACGAACGACCTCACCCAGACCACCTTCGGCTATTCCCGCGATGACGCGGAGGGCAAATTCCTGGCCGAATACATACGCCTCGGCGTCTTGCCCGATAACCCATTCCACACGCTCGATCGCAAAGGCGTCGGCAGGCTTATGGCGATAGCGGTGGAAGAAGCCAAGAAGGTGCGGGAGGACATAGAACTGGGGATATGCGGGGAGCACGGTGGCGACCCGATGAGCATAGCCTTCTGCCACAGCATAGGGCTTGACTACGTGAGCTGCTCTCCGTTCCGCGTACCTGTGGCGCGCCTTTCGGCTGCCCACGCGGCCTTGAACCTGCTGAAGTAGGGAGAAGGGCGACTTTTAGTACATACGTTGCAGGCGTGGGGTTAGGTGACCCCATGCCTGCAATGCTTAGGTGGTAAAGGATGACCTTGAGGGAGAGATGGGAGAACTTAGAAAACGACATTCTGGCGCCCTACGCCGCCAGGAGCGCGCGCAGCAGGGGAAGGGTTAGAGAAGAGGAGCCCTGCCCGATCCGAACCTGTTTCCAGAGAGACAGGGATAGGGTCCTTCACAGCAAGGCCTTCAGGCGCCTGAAGCACAAGACCCAAGTCCTCCTCTTGCCAGAGGGAGATCACTACAGAACTCGCATCACGCACACGCTCGAGGTGGCTCAAATTGCCCGCACCATCGCTCGGGCCTTGCGCCTGAACGAAGACCTCACTGAGGCCATAGCCTTAGGGCATGACCTCGGACATACCCCCTTCGGCCATATGGGTGAGGAGGTGCTGAACGAACTCGCCCTGAGAGAAGGCCTCGATGGATTCAGCCACGCGAGACAAAGCTTGCGGGTGGTCGATATTTTAGAGAGGGATGGCAAGGGGCTTAACCTCACATGGGAGGTGCGCGAGGGGATATTGCAGCATTCCAAGGGACAAGTTGAC
>CAYTKB010000137.1:0-1495 GCA_964438265.1 uncultured Acetomicrobium sp.
GAACTCCTCCCTCGAATCTGCTGAAGATGTGAGACGTGGAAATGGATGTGAGAGTGAGTGTGGAAGTGAAGGTGAGAGGGGGTGGGGCTAAAGGACACAAGAGATCTTGTAGTTTTCTATTGCTGGTGTTTTTAATCCCAAAACCTTGGCAATTCTATACACCTGTGATATAAGATATAGTTACTGCTTATAGTATTGATAGGTGTTTTTTATATCGAGGAGGTGGATGAGGGTGGTAGAGAGGGAAAGTTTGGCGACGCGTCTCGGTTTTATTTTAGTCTCTGCTGGGTGTGCCATAGGGCTTGGGAACGTCTGGCGCTTTCCCTTCATCACGGGTCGTTACGGAGGGGCTGCTTTTGTCATCGTGTATCTGGTCTTTCTCGCCATATTGGGTTTTCCCGTGATGGTGGCGGAGTTTGCCATGGGCAGGGCCAGCAGGCGTAACCTGGCAGGGGCCATGCTCGCTTTGGAGCCAAAGGGGACGAAATGGCATATCTACGGCTATATCGGCGTATTGGGAAACCTCATACTTATGATGTTTTATACTGTGGTGTCGGGCTGGTTTTTCGCTTACTTCTTTCGTATAGCGATGGGCAGGTTTGTCGGTTTGACGTCCGACCAGGTGGGGGCGGCCTTCGGCGCGTTTTTGGGCAACACAACGGAGCTCGTCGTTTGGACGATCATCGTAATAGCCATTGGCTATGGCATATGTGCTATAGGTTTGAGAGCTGGCGTGGAGCGGGCAGCGAAGTTTATGATGACCGGACTTTTCTTGTTGATGATAGTGCTCGTCGTGAGGGCAATCGCTCTCCCTGGTGCCGGGAAGGGCCTGGCCTTTTACCTGAAGCCAGATTTCAGCAAATTAACCTGGGAAGCAGCATATGCTGCTATGGGCCAGGCATTTTTCACGCTGAGCTTAGGCATAGGCAGCATGCTTATCTTTGGCAGCTATATCGGCAGGGAGCGGTCGCTCGCGGGAGAATCCATTTACATCATACTCATTGACACGGCCGTGGCCCTCTTGGCTGGTTTCATCATATTCCCCACCTGTTTCGCCTTCGGTGTCGATCCAGGCGCAGGGCCTGGCCTGATATTTGTGTCGTTGCCCAACATATTCAATGCTATGGCCGGCGGTCGATTCTGGGGTTCGCTCTTTTTTATTTTCATGATTTTTGCCACTATGACCACGGTTATCGCGGTGTTCGAGCACCTGGTGGCCTTCTTTATGGACGAATGGCATTTGAGCAGAAAGAAAGCCTCTTTTATATTGAGCATAATAACCTTCATTGCTGCACTGCCGTGTGCCTTAGGCTTTGGGCCGTGGAGCGGTTTTGCCCCCTTGGGCCCCGGCACTGTAGTCCTGGACCTGGAGGATTTCATCGTGAGCTTCAACCTGTTGCCTATAGGCTCACTCTTGTTCGTAATATTCTGCACGACGAGATATGGCTGGGGTTGGGACAACTTCATTAAGGAAGCGAACGCCGGCTCCGGCGTG
>CAYTKB010000137.1:1505-1946 GCA_964438265.1 uncultured Acetomicrobium sp.
TTACATGACTTACGTTTTGCCCATAGTGATATTGGTGCTGTTGATCATGGGCTACATAGATTTCTTCTCCAAGTAATACAGTTTGCTTGCAAGAGCGCTGCCTTGGATTGCTTGACTTTCTTTGCGGCAAGCGTTATATACTTTCGTTTAAGAGAAACTGCTAAGAGAACCTGGCGTGCGGGGAGGTGGGAGATGGCGAAAAAATAGGTTAGAATATTGTCAAACGAGACCAATATGCAAAGGGGGTTTGAGAAGAGATGAAAAGGATGGTAGGTATACTCATCTGCGCGGTGTTCTTATTGTGTGGCGGAGGGTTTGCGCTGGCGGCAGATCAGGAGCCGATAGTCATCGGTTTCAACTTAGAGATGACCGGGCAGGTGGCGGCTTATGGCCAAGCCGGGTGGGAGGGTGCCAACCTCATCAAGGAGATCGTAAAACCCG
>CAYTKB010000137.1:1956-5024 GCA_964438265.1 uncultured Acetomicrobium sp.
GGTGGAGGCCGCAAATGCTGCAGCCAGGCTCATTGAACACGATAAAGCCGTAGCCATCATCGGCACTACGATAAGCGGCAACATGCTCGCTGCCGGTGAGGTCTGCGAAAAGAACAAGGTTCCTATTATCGGACCCACCACTACAAATCCGCTGACCACGCAGGGCAAAAAATATGTCTTCAGGGCTTGTTTCATCGACCCCTTCCAGGCCAGAATCGCTGCGACCTATTGCTATCGCGATTTGGGAGCTAAGACTGCCGCGATCCTCTCCGACATATCGAACGACTACTGCGTGGCGCTGGGCAAGTTCTTCCAGGAGCAGTTCGAGGCCCTCGGCGGCAAGGTCGTATCTGTGACCTATTGCAAGGCAGGCGACCAGGACTACAGCGCACAACTGACTGAGATCAAGTCCAAGAATCCTGATGTCATTTATATACCTAATTATTATACGGAGGCTGCCCTCGCCGTACGCCAGGCGAGAGACCTCGGCATTACTCAGCCTGTCTTCGGTGCTGACGGCATTGCTACCGAGGAGTTCTTGGCGATCGGCGGCCCGGCTGTGGAGGGCGTCCAGCACACCACTTTCTGGCATGAAAAAGCTGCTGTAACTGAGATAGGCAAGAAATATGTGGAGCTTTACAAGCAGAAATTCGGTCAAGATAAGGAAGTCAACGTCTTCGGCGCCCTTACTGCCGACTGCTACCTCATAGTAATGGACGCCATTAAGAGAGCTGGCAGCGCTGATCCTACTGCCGTAGCTAAGGCCATTGAGGATACGGAAAACCTCGAGGTCGTGACCGGGCCGGTGACGATTGAAAACGGCGATGCCATAAAGCCAGTGGTCTTCCGAGTGGTCAAAAACGGCAGGTGGGAGTACAGCTCCATCGTATACCCGTAAACTCATCTTTTTCAAGGAAGCTTTGGCTCATAGATGGGGCAAGGAGGGCTGGGGTTACTCCTTGCCCTTTGTTTGATTATCTTAGGAAGAAGGTGAACATGAGTGAACTTGGAGGCCCTCATACAACAACTTATGAATGGCCTGTCGTTGGGCAGTCTGTATGCGCTCATCGCCATAGGATATACGATGGTATATGGCATACTTCGGCTGATAAATTTTGCCCATGGCGATATTTTTATGGTGGGAGCTTATTGCGCATTCTTTTTTGTGGCGATTTTTCGCCTTCCATGGTTTTTGTCTGCCCTTCTGGCCATAGGGCTCACTGCACTGGTCGGCATGTCCGTCGAGAGGATAGCCTACCGCCCGGTCAGAAATGCCCCGAGGATTTCTGCTCTGATAACAGCCCTCGGCGTGTCGTTTTTTATAGAGAACCTGGGCCTCGTAACCGTTGGTGCTCGCCCAAAGGCCTTCGCGAGGCCAGAAATCATGGCGAAAGTCGTAAAGATAGGGCCTGCCGCCGTTTCTGCTGTCTCGATATGGGTGCCCATATTGAGCGTCCTCCTTCTCTTGGCTTTGATGTATGTGATCTATCGGACCAAGGCTGGCATGGCGATGAGAGCTGTGTCCACCGACATCGAGACCACTCGCCTAATGGGGGCGGATGTGGACAGGATAATATCCCTCACCTTTGCCCTGGGGTCTGCCTTGGCTGCAGCCGGAGGGATAATGTGGGCGTGCAAATATCCTCAAATAAACCCTCTGATGGGCATCTACCCCGGGTGGAAGGCCTTTACCGCGGCGGTGGTCGGCGGCATAGGCAACATAACTGGAGCCATGTTGGGAGGACTGTTGATCGGCATGGTTGAGATAATGACCGTGGCATTTTTCCCCGGCCTTTCGGGTTACCGCGATGGCATAATTTTCACGCTCCTTTTGGTGTTTTTGCTCGTCAAACCCACGGGCATCCTCGGTGAATCCTTGAAGGAAAAGGTGTAACGGCATGGAGAACAGACGATTATCAAACCTGCTCACAGTTGTGTCGGTAGGAGTGCTCTTCGTCTTTTTGTGGTGGGCCAATAATAATCTCGACCAGTTTGCGTTGAGGGTCATGCGCACCGGTGCTGTTTATATAGTAGCTGCGGTAGCTTATAATTTGGTTAACGGAATAACGGGACAATTTTCGCTGGGGCCAAACGGCTTCATGGCCATAGGCGGGTATGCCATGGCGCTTTTGATGCTTCCGCTGGAACAGAAGAAATTCGTCTGGTTTTTGGAGCCTCAAATGTGGCCTTTCAATTCCTTTTCTCTACCTGGGGAACTCTTCGTCGTGGCTCTCATCGTGGGTGGCCTCTTAGGTGCCTTAGGTGCGTTAATAGTTGGCATACCTTCGTTCCAGTTACGCGGCGATTATTTGGCCATAGCCACATTCGGCTTCGGCGAGATCATATTCGTCTTGGCCAACAACCTCATCCCCTTTACCAACGGTCCCCTGGGGATAAAGGGGATACCGGAGTATGCTGATATATATTGGTGTTTCGGTTCTGCCGTGGTGGCTACCCTCTTTGTAAAGAACTTGGTCAATTCAAGCTATGGAAGGGCAATGAAAGGCATAAGAGAGGATGAAATAGCCGCTGAAGCTATGGGTGTGGACATCTTTCGCACGAAGATGCAGGCTTTCATCGTGAGCGGCTTCTTCGCCGCTG
The DNA here is from genome assembly GCA_964438265.1 of uncultured Acetomicrobium sp. Taxonomy (GTDB): domain Bacteria; phylum Synergistota; class Synergistia; order Synergistales; family Thermosynergistaceae; genus Thermosynergistes. The sequence continues at coordinate 4,558 of CAYTKB010000137.1, forward strand.
TAGCCGGCGGCCTCCTTGGGGCTCTGGTCACTACGGTTTCTCCCAGCCTCTTCACTTTTATGATGACCTTTAACCTCCTAATAATCATAGTCCTCGGAGGATTGGGCAGCATAACCGGTTCGGTGATAACCGCTTTCGGTTTTGCCGTGGCGATGGAACTGCTGCGAGTGATGGAGGCCCCGATAAATATCGGCCCGATCCACCTGCCTGGCATAGCCGGTATGCGGATGGTCATCTTTTCTATTCTCCTCATAGTGCTCATGATCTTCTGGAGGCGGGGCCTCTTCGGCCAATGGGATTTTTCGTGGGATTGGCTGCTCTCTAAGATCGGCATAACGTCAAAGGCTGCAGAGGCTATTTCGCCGGTCGAACAGAGTGGTTCCTCGGGGCCAGCTGCCACTTCCGTTGGAGCGGAGGTCCACGAGGACGGAGTGTTAATGAGCCTTCAAAATCTCACAATACGCTTC
>CAYTKB010000138.1:0-4963 GCA_964438265.1 uncultured Acetomicrobium sp.
TTCAATAGATTGAAGTCAGGGCTTTACTTTGTGGCTTTTGTTGTTTTATATTTACCACGATGTATATCCCATTCTCGTATCTTATTTAAAGTTTCAAAAGTCTAAGGGGGCGGGAGAAGTATGGCCGAGGCAAAGGGAGTAAGGCCGAGTTTAGGTTTATCTCTCGGAGTTCTTATAGTAGCAGCAGTTATTATAAGCTGTGGCGTATTGGTATTGGGCGTGGATGCTCATATCCCGATCGTCTTTTCAACGGTAGTGGTGTGCTGTGTGGGTCTTATCGTGCTCAAGAAACCGTGGGCGGAGATCGAGGAGGGTTGTCTAAATTCCATCGTAGTAGGTCTGAAGGCCATGGTGATCCTTATGATCATCGGCATGATTATAGGAATCTGGATCCAAAGCGGTATCGTTCCAACGCTGATCTATTTTGGACTCTCCATTTTATCGCCGTCGATTTTTCTTTTAGCTACACTGCTCATTTGCTCTATCGTATCTCTCGCCACGGGATCGTCTTGGACGACATCCGGGACAGTCGGCGTGGCGTTGATGGGGATCGGTTATGGCTTGGGCATCCCTGCCCCGCTTTCGGCAGGAATTGTCGTCTCCGGCGCTTATTTCGGAGACAAAATGTCGCCTTTATCGGATACGACAAATTTGGCGCCGGCCGTGGCAGGTTCGGATATTTTCGATCACATAAGAGCGATGATTTGGTCTACTGGACCGACCTATATCATCGTCATTCTCATCACGATTGTTCTTGGCATGAGGTATGGTGGGGGAACTCTCGACACGGAAAAAATCAGCGCGATCCAGACTATGCTTAAGACCGAATTCCCCATCACTCCCATAGGTTTTATACCTCCGCTAGTGGTCATTTTCCTGGCGGCCAGAAAGGTGCCAGCAATTTTGGGCCTCTTTTCGGGTGTAATTCTCGCGATTATCATGTCTGTTTTTCAAGGTAACGGTCTGGGCGACATCATCAACGCTCTCCATTACGGATACGAGGCTCAACTCTCTGCCAAGATTGCCGAGGCGGAGGGAGATGCCCTCTTGGCGCTTTTGAGCCAATATAATTTGAGTATGACGCCTGAAATGGCGAAAGAAGTGGGAAACATTCTGAAGGATTTACTCACGCGCGGCGGGCTGGATTCGATGATGTGGACTATATCGCTCATCATCTGTGCTCTCTTTTTCGGCGGCGCTATGGAAGCTTGTGGATTCCTCGAGACAATTGTGGGCGCTATGATGAGCAGGATTAAGACCGTGGGAGGCACAATGGGCGCCGTCGTAGTCTCCTGTTTTATATCGAACTTGTTCTTAGGCGACCAGTATCTGTCGCTGATCGTTCCGGGGAGAATGTTCAAGAAGACCTTTGAAGAAAAGGGGCTTGCTCCCCGCATGCTTTCCAGAGCATTGGAAGATTGTGGCACTCTTACATCACCCTTAGTTCCTTGGAACACCTGTGGTGCCTTTCAAAGTGGGGCTCTTGGCGTCTCAACCTTGGTCTATGCACCCTACGCATTCCTTAATTATTTAAATCCGATCGTCTCGATTGTCATGTCTTATATGAAAATTGGCATCTACTGGAGGACCAAGTCCGGAGAGGATGTCGTCGCAAAGGAGTTCCCAGACGAAGCTCGAGCTTCTGCATCGTAAATTATCTTAAAGGCAGGCGTTGAAACACCGGGTCTTAGAGGGGCATAAAATATGTGTGGAGTTAGCAGGGCTCTCTATGGGTGAACTTTTGGTATCTAACTCTGTCGCGTCTTTTTCAAAGTGGATTGTATGGTCTACCTTTGGCTTGGGCTTTCTTTTGGTCACAAGAGGAATATGTATCGGTATGTTTCAAGAGGTTTTAATCGGTGCAACTTTTATGTATGCTTCGGGCTACCGCAAGCGAATTTTCATATCAGAAGACGGCCTCGTAAAGGAGACGAGATTGTGGCGTCGAACTAGAACGACTGTGTTGTCGTGGTCTGAAATAAAGCACGTAAGCTTGGCGAGGCGTGCTTCTAAAATCATAGCCTTCTTTGAAAAGGACGTCACCGGTTGGAGAGCGCTCTTCAATGACGAGGATGAGCCAAAACTCAGAGCAATCTTGCAAAAGTACATTCCCGAAGTAGGAATCAGCACTATAGAAGAAAAATGATAGCATGATTACCGGGCAATGAAACGAACACGAAGGAGGATAACGCACGTGAAAAAGGTTGTAAAGGTTGAAAATGCGCCAGCAGCGATTGGACCCTACAGTCAAGCGGTATGGGCGGGGGATTTTCTCTACATTTCGGGGCAGTTGGGCCTCGACCCAAAAACTAGCGAGATGGCAGGTAAAGACGTCGCCAGTCAGGCGGAACAAGTTCTGAAGAATATCGGAGCAATTCTTGAGGCACAGGGTCTATCCTTCGGCGATGTCGTCAAAACCACCGTTTTCGCGAAAAATATGAACGACTTCCAGATAGTTAATGAGATATACGCAAAATATTTCACCGTAGACTGCCCAGCTCGTGCTTTCTTCGAGGTTGCTCGTTTGCCCAAAGATGCACTGGTGGAGATCGAAGCCGTCGCCTATAAGGGATAGACGTATTTTCGGCTAAGCCCGAAGCGATTGTCGTTTAGGATCGCATAACATATACCATAAAGCATTGTCGGGATAGTGTCATATTTGGTTGTTCAGCTTGACGTCGCTCAAGGGCAAAACTAAAATTAGGTCAATGAGTCGAGTGCCATAGATTTTCAGCTTTAAGAGGGAGGTGTTGGCAATGAAATGGCATTGGAGTAAGAGGGTTTTGGCGCTGGTGGTGGTCTTGCTCTTCATAGGCATTGCAGGCGATGTTGCTTCCTCTCAGGAAAAGGTGATAAAGATCGGCACCCTTTTCCCTCTCACTGGGCCTGTGGCCTTAGCGGGGCAGCGTTGTAAGGCTGCAGTGGAGACTGCCGTAGAGGTCATCAATAACAGTTATCCCGATATCAAAGTCCCGCTCGCTGCTCAGGAGGGAATTCTTGGGGGCTACAAAGTCGTCTTAGTCCATGCCGATCACCAAGGCAAGCCAGATATTGGCAAAACCGAAGCCGAGCGCCTCTTCGATCAGGAAGGTGTGTATGCCATCATAGGAAGCTATAACAGCGCAGTAACAAAACCAGCGAGCCTCGTAGCCGAGAGAAGGAAAAAACTTTTTATGTGCGGTTGCTCAAGCTCTGCAGAACTCACCAAGAGAGGGATGAAGTATTTCTTCCGCATGGCTCCCACCGACGAGACCGAGTCGCAAGAGTTCGTAACCTTTGTCAAGTGGCTCAACGAAACGAAGGGAGCTGACCTGAAGACCTTCGGCGTAATTTATGAAAATACCGAGTTCGGCAAACATGCGGCGGAAGAGGCCAAGAAGGCCATCGAAGCAACGGGATTCCAATATGTAGCTGATGTGGCGTTCAACCCGGGCGCCACGAACCTGAACAGCGAAGTGCAGATGCTCAAGGGCAAAAACCCAGATGTAGTCTTCGGAGCCTGTCTCGGGGCCGATTACATCTTGTGGGTCCGCACGATGAAGCAGCTGACCTGGCTCCCAAAGGTTTGCCTGAACTACTGCTCCGGCTATCAAGATCCCATAATAGCTCAACAGCTCGGTCCTGACGGCGATTATTTCATGGGAACCACGGGCTATTCTCCGGAGTTGGCGGAACTGATGCCCGCCGTAGCTCCTGTGGAGGAGATCTATAAGACTAAGATAGACCCTCCAGTTCCCTTCGACAGCGACAGCATCCAAGAGGCTGTAGCCACCTTCGTTTTGGCTCAGGCCATAGACAAGGCCGGCACCTTAGATCCTGACAAAGTCGCCGAGACGCTATATGCCAACGAGTGGGAATCTCCGCTCTCGCTCGGCGGTAAGGTGGCATTTGCCCCTGGCGGCCAGAACATAAAGGCCATGAGCGTAGTCACTCAGCTCAAGGGTGGAGAGTATAGGCGCGTATTTCCTCCAGAGTTGGCGAACTCCGATCCTGTCTTTCCAATTCCCTCCTGGGATAAGCGATAACTCTCATTTTAAGGAGGAAGGGCTATCGTGGAGCTGCCCTTCCTCCTTAAAAATATAGAGGAGGAAAGACTATGACCCTGTTCCTTCAGATTGCCCTTGACGGGATTCTAAACGGAATGCTCTATGCCCTTGTGGCCCTGGGCCTTACGCTTATATGGGGTGTTATGGACGTCATAAACTTTGCCCACGGGGAATTTTTGATGATAGCTATGTACGTCAGCTATTGGTTGGGCTTCCTGATGAACATAGACCCGCTCGTCTCTTGGGTAGCTTCTGGTGTTTTTGTGTTTTTGCTCGCCTTCGTGACATACAAGCTCGTGGTAAGCCATTTGGTCGGAAAACCCGCGTTGTCCGCCCTCTTGGCTACGTTCGGCCTCTCAATGTTCCTAAAAAATTTATGCCTTAATAGATTTTCCCCGAATTTTAAGCTCCTTTCTGTGACTGCTTTGAGCGGGAAGACCATTCCCGTGGGGAGCTTGATTTTGTCGTTGCCGCAGTTCGTCATTGCCATATTCTCACTGGCTGTGATCTTTATCATTTACCGCTTTATAACTTCTACTCGCATGGGCTGGGCTATCCAAGCCACATCTATGGATAAGGAAGCTGCCGAACTCATGGGCATCGATACAGAAAAGATCTACGGTCTGGTCTTCGGCCTTGGAGGGGCTTGTGTAGGCATAGCCGGAGGCCTCCTCCCCACTTATATGCCGGTGCATCCTGAAGTGGGAAGCCTATTCGGCCTCATCGCTTTTATCTGCGTGGCGATGGGTGGGTTCGGAAGCATAACGGGTTCGCTTTTTGCTTCCCTCCTTATAGGATTAGTTGAGGCCTTTGCGGGGTTTTACATCGCCCCCATATTCAAGTACGTCGCTGTTTTTGCACTCTACTTGGTTGTTGTTATGCTGAAGCCAAAGGGACTCTTCGGATGGTGACGCAGC
>CAYTKB010000139.1:0-4959 GCA_964438265.1 uncultured Acetomicrobium sp.
GTCTTGCCGACTCCCGGCGCTCCGAGCAGCAGGACACCCTTCGGGATGCGAGCTCCCAGACTTGTAAATTTTTTGGGATTCTTCAGGAATTCGACGACCTCCTCGAGTTCCTCTTTCGCCTCATCGCAACCAGCGACATCCGCAAAGGTGACCTTCGGACGATTGTCGATGAAAAGCTTTGCCTTGCTTTTGGCAAAGCTCATCACCTTGCTGCCTCCACCTTGCATGTGATAAAGGATGAATATCCAGGCGCCTATGAGCAGAAGCGTAGGGAAGAGCGAGGACATCATCGCAGCCCACCACGGTGAGCGTTCCGGGGGCATTACTTCCACATTTACACCCTTAGCAGCTATATCCTTGGCGATATCCCCAACTCCTATGGTATAACTCTTGAACTCGGTGCCATCGCTGTAGCGACCGTGGACAACGTCGCCTTGAATTTGAACAGAGCGCACTTTTCCCGCCTCGACGGCCGACAGGAACTCACTGTAACTGATCGTGCGCACTTGCTCTGGCCCCTGTACTGGGGCGAGAAACATGTTGACCAAGCTGACAACCAGCACGATCAACACGAGATAGAGTCCCAAATTCTTAGCCATTCGTCCCAATTTTCAACACCTCACATAGGTGACCATTTCATGCAAACTATCCTCTCTCCTTCACCACGTATATAGAAGAGAGGTTGCGCCACATTCCGGCGCAATCCAACCCATACCCTACAACAAACTCATTCGGTATAGAAAACCCGCGATAATCCACCTGCACCTCTGCTTCCCTGCGATCCGGCTTATCCAAGAGCACACACACCTTAAGACTTGACGGTTCTCTTTCCTGCAACAGCCTCACAAGGTAAGACAGGGTCAACCCCGTATCCACTATATCCTCGACCAAGAGAACGTTTTCACCCTTGACGTCAACGTCCAAATCCTTCGTAATCTTGAGAATCCCACTCGACTGAGTCGAGGCCCCATACGACGAAACGGCCATGAAGTCAATGTGAAGCTCTACAGAAGGATTAAGGCAGCGCATCAGGTCGACCAAAAAGACTACCGCACCTTTAAGTATAGCCACGGCCACGAGCTTTTTGTTAGTGTAATCGGCTGATATTTGGGAGGCCAATTCCTTCACGCGAGACCGAAGCGCCTCTTCTGAGATCAACATTCTGTCCAGCTCAAAGGACAACCTGATCATTCCCCCTGACGGATTGCCTTTCCTCTTCGACAGTGCAAGTCACACAAATGCTCATTATCGGCCCTGATACATTTTGAGGTTCATGGCAACCGCCATAAAACGGCATCCAACAAGTTATTGTACTACTTATAGATAGGATTGGCCACCATGCCTCCAACCACCATGGAACGAAGGTGCTGAGACGTTCTATATCGCAGAAACGACGCACAGGCGTCACCATCACAGTCTCATCTTTGGATCTACAACAGATTCTGGCTTGATGGGTTCCAACGTGCGGTGCGGCCTCCAGTGGCGCTTCCTCAAAAATGAACCGCCACGGCCCCCACTGGAGCATCCTCATCGACAGAGCCTCACCGATAGACACAGAAAGAGGCGCGGGGCTACTTTTTAACACATCCCGCCGAACCCAAGCGATGTGCGATGAAGAACCGCACACCTCTATGTCTTTTTCCCATTGAAATCGCCATATCCCTCCCTTTTCGATGAGCGAGGCCAACTCCACCGTCCTGCCGCGGCTCAGCGCCTTAAGACCTAAGCGCATTCCCTCACGTCGCACAAGAGAAGACAGCGTAACGTCTTCATTTGCCAAGGCCAAGGCGGCAGTTCTCCTCCAGGCCACGAACGACAAAGGAAGCTCTGTTCGAACCGTCTCAAGAATTGCGTCGCAACGGTCATCATGCACCTTTCGCCAGGCGAGGGCTTCGGCAGCGAGGGCAGCTACGTGTTCACAGGCGTTGGGATTAAGCCTTTCCTCGAGCCACGGAACAAGTTCGTTGCGGATTAGGTTTCGCGAATAACGGACGTCGAGATTCGTGGAGTCCTCATGCCATGGGATGGAGTGCTCCTTGAGAAGCTCTCGTAACTCATCCCTTCGCATCTCTATGAGGGGCCTCACCAACTCGTCCCTCCTCTCGGGGATGCCAGCCAATCCGTAAATGCCGCTGCCTCTAAAGAGATTAAACAAAACGGTCTCCACGAGATCGTCTTTAGTGTGCCCCAGAGCTATCCATCGAGCACTCGTCTCTTTCATCGCCCTTCTCAAGAAATTGTAGCGGATCCTTCTGGCCGCCGCTTCGAGCCCCTCGCCAGGACGCTGCAGCTCAGGCACAGAGACGGACTCCATAATAAGCGGCACATCCCATTGAGAGCACAGCTCGGCAACGAACCTTGCATCGTCTTTGGAATCGTCACCGCGGATGCCATGTTCTAAGTGCGCTGCCGCGATCTGCCCATCCCAAAATTCTTTGAGCAACCAGAGGAGCGCAACGGAGTCACCCCCTCCCGACACAGCCACAAGCATCGGGCCCTCGTCTTTCCACCACCCCTGGCGCTCGCCGCTTTCCATGAGCCGCTGGCGGCAACGATATAACAATTTATTGCCTATATTCCTCTCCTTCACATCCTAATTTTAACCTACTTTTCGCAAGGGAGTTATAGAATGGACCATCCTAATACAACAAATGGGCAGGAACCACAACTCCCGCCCACTCCAAAATATAAGTTGCAACAAAGATGGTGGCGGTGAGTGGACTTGAACCACTGACACTGCGGGTATGAACCGCATGCTCTAGCCACCTGAGCTACACCGCCATTGGTTGCGGGGGCAGGATTTGAACCTGCGACCTTCGGGTTATGAGCCCGACGAGCTACCTGACTGCTCCACCCCGCGATCTTCACAACTGTGCCGGCACTACATGGCGCGTATATATTAGCACGGCCACAAGGGTATAGTCAACACGCCGGTTTTCCTGAGACTGCGCTAATCCCTGTGTATTTTTCAGGGGCCACCTCACAGAATGGAACAAAAACTACATCATCTTCTCTCTTAGCCACTTTTTGCCGGCGACTAAAGGGTATTTGTTTATGGTCGCAAGGCCTATATTTTTTAGCAAGCCTGAACGACAAATACAGGCAAAATCTGCATTGGTGCCGGGCGCGGGAATCGAACCCGCACGGACCTAAGTCCACAGGATTTTAAGTCCCGTGCGTCTGCCACTTCCGCCAGCCCGGCATAGCAAAAGTTATTATAAAGTGCCCACAACACACCGTCAAGCACACGAGTTGCCTCACTTAAAATCAAAGCGAAACGGATTCGTTGCCTCACTTAAAAATCAAAGTGAAATTATCATTCCCCTTGAGGGGGGAGATGAGGTGAGGCTATCGATGCAAACGAGAAGGGAGATCATCTGGGAAGCGAGCGAGGGATATAATAAACTCTCCAAGAAGGAGAAGATGGCGAGACTCGATTCAGTGGTAGCCGTTACCGGCTACAATCGTGACTATGCCTCACGGTTGCTTTCTCTCCAAGGCAAGAGCATTTACTTAAAAAGCGGCTCCGGAAGGTCCTACAGGCTCGTGGCTGACGTGAGGAAGGCGAAGAAAAGGCCTCGGAGGAAAAAGAAATACGATGAAGAAGTGCTAAAGATCTTAAAAAAGATTTGGGTTATCATGGATTTCCCATGCGGGAAGAGATTGGCTCCGTGTATGAGTTGGCTCGTGCCTAAGCTCGAGGCCTTCGGTGAGATAGAGATAGGTTCATGCGAGGTGAGGGATAAGCTCCTTTCCATCTCGGCCTCCACCATCGATCGCCTTCTCAAAGGAGAGAAGAGGCGTGTCGAACTCAAGAAGAGGAAGAGTACAAAGCCCGGCAGCCTCCTTAAAAGTCAAATCAGCATACGCACCTTTGCAGACTGGGACGACGCCAAGGTGGGATTCATGGAGATGGACTTGGTCTCTCATGAAGGCGGTAACCCGAGTGGAGAATATGCCTTTACCCTAACCCTTACCGACGTGTGTTCAGGCTGGACGGAGAATAGGGCTGTGAAAAACAGGGCACAGAAGTGGACCTTCGAGGCGATAGGCATCATCAGACAAAAATTGCCATTCTCGTTAAAAGGGCTCGACTCTGACAACGACAGCACCTTCATGAATGCCCATCTATTCCGATATTGCGAAGAAAACGAAATCACCTTTACCAGGTCCAGGGTTGGGAACAAAAACGACGGCTGCTATGTGGAACAGAAGAATTGGTCGGTCGTGCGGAGGACCGTAGGATATGCACCTGCAGATACAGAGGAGGAGGTAAAAATCTTAAAACGAGATCTACGAGGTCTTGAGGTTATATATAAACCTGTTCCAGCCCACGGCTAAGCTGATGCGCAAGGAAAGGCATGGGGCCAAGGTAAAGAAAACCTACGACGCTCCCAAAACCCCATGTCAGAGGCTGCTCGCCTCACCAGAGTTGAGCGAGGATGTCAAGGTACAACTGCAACAGTCTTTCGACGAGCTTAACCCTGCAGCCTTGAAACGAGAGATCAATAGGCTGCTGAGGAAGCTAGAGAGAGCATACCTCAAGAAGAAAGCTGGCGTTGAGCAATGTGAGAAAGAGCTCGTTTTGACTTAGAATTTTATATGAGGCATCGTATCCATTTCACCTACATTTTTAAATGAGGCATCAGGGCACACGGTTTTCCTCAACCTAAAAACCAAAAGAGGAGTAACTGTCATTGGTGAAATCGCATCATACAATACATCAAAACAGGTAAAAGAGCCAAAGTAGATCGATCCTTTCACGCTCGTTCAGTTGCTTCTGGTTTTACTGTCTCAAAGGCTTTCCGTACCGCCTTCCGCAGATCCTCGTCAATAAGCATCCTGAGAGCTACGACAGCAAGGGCTTTAGCACCAGTGATGATGGCTCTGTGAGCCTCCTCGCTTGTCGTCGCCTTTGCAAATTCTCTTGTATGAAGCGCGAGCGGTTCCGATGTGATG
>CAYTKB010000140.1:0-4943 GCA_964438265.1 uncultured Acetomicrobium sp.
TCATCGCGGCGAAAACGATAGCCTAAGATGTGAACCGTGTAAGGAGCGTCGGCGGACAGCTCTACGCCTACTATACCATGCACAGAAGCGCGCTCGCAGCTTCGCATAAACTCATCGAGCCCTTCAGTGGTATCGTGATCCGTGAGACTTATCACAACTACACCGCGATCCTTCGCAAGCTGAACAAGATCTCCCGGAGAGAGGGTGCCATCGGAGCAATTGCTGTGGAGGTGAAGATCGACGCGCATCATAAAAGCCTTAGCGCGATGTCCCCCCTTCCGCTACCTCTTGCTCCCCCAAGAAGGACTCGATCTCGAAGAGGCCGGCGATGTCTAAAAGGACTATCAGCCGTCCGTCGTCGATCTTGGCTACGCCCTTCAAGTATTCCCTCGATATGCTCGAATCTACTGAATCGGCCGGCTCTATTTGTCCTTTTTCTATCACCCTCACCTCTCTTACTCCATCTACGATGACGCCGAAGGCGACATCTCTGTGCTCAACCACAACGATCCGCGACCTCGTCCCCAACTCCAAAGCCTCTCCCCCCAACTTCAGAGAGACATCCATGATGGGTATCACGGTGCCGCGCAGGTTGATCACGCCCCGCACATAAGGAGGCGCATTGGGAACCCTCGTTATCCGCTCGGAAATCCGCACAATCTCGCGCACATCTTCAACTTCCAGCGCATATTGTTCGCCGAGCAGATCGAAAACCAATATCACGATTTCTTGACCGTATTCGTCATCCTTTGGCAAGGATTTTCACCTCCAAGGTTCATACAACAATCTGTTTCCATCGAGAGATAATACAGTGATACCCTCATCGTCCAGGAGGGCCACCGACGGAGGAAGCTCTCCTTTGGGAAGGCTGGCAGAGCCCGGGTTTAAGAATATAACGTTTCCCTCTCTCTTAATAGAGGCCAAATGTGAGTGTCCCGATATAGCCGCTGTGGCGCCGCAGAGGATGGCCTTCTCTCTGAACGCCTCTGGATCCTCGCCGTGAGAGAAGAGCAGAAGCCTCCCGTTCCACCAGGAAACGAGCAGAGGGGTACTCACCGGCCATTTCAGGAGCGCTTCGTCAATTGGAGCATCACAATTGCCCCTAAACAAGAATACAGGGGCGGTGGAAGCGTTGATTTCCTCTCCCAACGCCTTCGGATTGTATCCATCAGGCATGGGATTCCTCGGGCCGTGATAGAACACATCTCCCACATGGAATATAGCATCAACAGCTCCCCAGACGGTGCAGGCTTTTTCCCAAGCCGTGACGCTGCCATGGGTATCGGCAATGATCGCTACTCTACCTTTCAAGTAATTTCCCCCCCATCTCTATGGCTATCAAATCCCTCAAGAGGGCGCTCGCCGTCTCCCTGGCTCCGGCGCCTGGACCGATTATGCTAATCTCTCCAATTGTATCAGAGAGAAGTAGGGCCCCGTTGTTTATTCCTTCGACGCTCGCAAGCGGATGAGAAAAGGGTACAGCCTCGGGCTTGACAGAAATGGACGGTTCCTCGTCGAGCGAAGCCCTCGCGACGAGCTTTATGCGCCCTCCCCTGCGGCGGGCATCGTCCATCATATACGGCGTTATGCCGCGTATCCCCTCTACTGCGACGGAGCGAAAACCGACAACTGGCATCCCCAAAATCGCCTGAGCCACAATAATAACCTTGGCTGCCGCATCCCATCCATCTATATCCAGCGTCGGATCAACCTCAGCATAGCCACGCCTTTGGGCATCGCGCACGGCCTCGTCGAACGAAGATCCGGCGGCGATGAGAGTGAGCATGTAATTGGTCGTGCTGTTTATAATCCCCTCAAAACGGCGTATCATGCTGCCAGCGAGGCCACACCTCGCCAAGGAAAAGAGGGGTGTGCCAGCCATAACGGTGCCTTCGTAAAGGAAATACACGCCATGCACGGCAGCGATTTCCGTCAATTCATGAAAATGAAAGAGCAAGGGGCCTTTGTTCGATGTTACTACGTGATGTTTACTCCTTAGGGCTTTGCGGATATAATCCGCCGCGGGTTCGCCGGTTTCTATGTTCGACGAGGTACACTCCACTAAAACGTCGTATTCACAGCTTTCCAAAAGCTCGTCCACGCTTTGCCCTACGCTATAGGGTTGTTCCCAGACGTCCACGCGCCCTGTCTCTTCTTCCGTTTTCAAAAGTCCCTCAACGGGAAGGCCGTTTGCGGCATATACACTGCCCCTGTGGCGCGTAGCCACACCTACCACGCACGCCTCCAAGTCGTAACTCACCTTGAGGAAGTCAGCTTTGTCAGATAACATTTCGCAGAGCTTTCGACCAACATTGCCAAAACCCAAAAGCAAAACCCTCAAAGCCTTTCCCCCTTGCCACTGTACATCTGCGTGGGTTATAATTTCAGCGCAATTATTCGCTATATTTTTGTATCATACCACGGAGGCGGGTGATTTGTGAGGATGCTTCATGCTCTGGTCACTGGTGGAGCTGGGTTTATAGGGTCGCACTTGTGCGAGGCTCTCATCGAAAGAGGCTGGCATGTCACTTGCCTCGACAATCTCTCTACGGGGTGTCGCGATAATATTTCGCACCTCAAGGGAAAGCGCTTCTTGTTCGCAGAGGGAGATGCGATGGACAGCACCATCCTCGAAGAGCTAACAGAGGGCATAGACGCGCTCTTTCATCTGGCCGCCATGGTATCTGTCCCCATGTCGATGGAGCGCCCTCTATTGTGCCATGAACAAAACGTCACTCCACTCCTTCAGCTCCTCAACATCGCCAGAAGAAAAGATTTTTCTATAGCATATGCCAGTTCTTCTGCCGTCTATGGCGAGGGTGGTACAAAACCCCTTAAAGAAGATGATCCGCCTGCCCCGCAATCTCCTTATGGGGCAACGAAACTCATAGACGAGATATACGCGACCATGGCCCACCGTGCATGGAAGGTGCGCGCGGTGGGCTTGAGGCTCTTTAACGTCTACGGCCCGAGGCAAAACCCGAATGGAGAATACGCGGCAGTCATCCCGCGCTTCATTGAGGCCTTAACTACGGGCAAGGAGGTCAAGATCTACGGCGACGGCCGCCAGATGCGCGACTTCATATTCGTGAGAGATGTGGCCCGAGCCTTCATAGCCGCAGCCGAAGGGTCGCACAGGCTCGGAGGAAGGGTTTTTAACGTTGCATCTGGCGTAGCCGTATCTGTCAACGAGCTATATGCGCTCATCTCTTCGATGATAATAGGCGCAACTCAAACTCCATCCTTTGAGCCTCCACGCACAGGCGACATCAGATACAGCGCGGCGGATGTAAAAAACATGAAAGCGGAGTTAGGATTAAATGAAGTCACACCGCTCGCCGAAGGGCTCAGGGAGACGGCAACATATTTTGCCGAGAGGTCGCTCGTATTTATGAGGAGAGAGTGGAGCTAAAAGGGGGATAATCTGCGATGGCAAAGACGGGCAGTTTGACGCTTTACGAGGACGCATCCAGGCGCTTTATGCTGTTAGGCTGGGAGGAGCAAGAAGAAGAGGGCGTCGTCCAGACGAACCAGTATTTGATTCAGAGCGGCGACGAGGTCATACTCCTCGACCCAGGCGGGGCCCACGTGTTCCCGCGCGTGCTGGCCAACGTCACCGAGATAACCAGTATTGATAGTATCACCCATATCTTTTATTCCCATCAGGATCCAGATGTGAGTTCCGGCATAACGCTGTGGCTTTCTATGGCCGAGCGGGCGACTGTCCACATATCAGGGCTGTGGACGCGCTTTCTGCCGCACTTCGGCGTTTTCGACCAAAGCCGCATAGCTCCCATCCCGGACAGGGGAGGTGTCATAACCCTAAAGAACGGCCAAAGGCTTGATATCATACCAGCGCATTTCCTCCACTCCACGGGTCAGCATACCCTCTATGATCCCGTCTCGAAGATACTGTTCAGCGGCGACATCGGCGCCGCCATCTTTCCTCCAGGGAAGCGATATCCCGTTGTGGAGCGCTTCGACGAACATGTCCGCTACATGGAGGGCTTCCACCGCCGCTACATGGCCTCGCAGGAGGCATCCAACTTTTGGGCCAATATCGTTTCGAGCAGGGATATCGAAGCCGTCGCCCCGCAGCATGGTGCTGTGATAAAAGGCAAAGACAACGTGAGAAAGTTCTTTCAATGGCTGAGCCAACTTAAAAGCGGCGTCGACTTAATCGAGGAATGGTATGGCACAAAAGCCACCCTGGCCGTCAGAAAGTAAGGTGGGAGAGATGAGCCATCCTGAAGCCATTCACAAGCTCTCCAAATCTCACTTCGGTTTCACGCTCATGACCTCTTTTATGGAACAGTTAGATGAGGTGCTCGTCCATCGTGTTCTCGAGGTCCAGGGCGAACTCTCCGAGATATCGCAGCGCTTTGCTGAGCTAAAAGGAGAGTTCGAGCGCATCGTGAAAGACTTTGACCAAAGTAGGCAAGAGGCCCAAAAAAACGCAGGGCAGATCAAAGAAATGAACATGAACCTTGCCAAGGAGCTTGAGAGCTCCGGCACAAACCTGGAAAACATGAGCGCAGACGTGGATCGCACCGTGGCCTCTACTTACTCTACCCTCAACTCATTTTTAGAGATAGAAAAAATCTCCAAGGAGATCCAAAAGATCGCCAAACAGACGAACCTGCTCGCCCTGAACGCCTCCATCGAAGCTGCAAGGGCCGGAGAACATGGCAGGGGTTTCGCTGTAGTGGCGTCGGAGGTCCAGAAGTTGGCCGTGGAATCGCGAAATGCATCGGAGCGCATATCGCAAAGGGTTGGGGAGATATCCAAAGCCGTCGAGGACACCATGGATAATATAAAAAGCGTCGGCGAGATGTTTCATGTGCTTCGCAACACTATGGGTTCTTTCCTCAGCTTTCTGGACATGAACAAAGGCTTCTTAGAAAATCTGACTGGCATCATGGAGTCGGCAAGTCAGGGGGTTT
>CAYTKB010000141.1:0-4940 GCA_964438265.1 uncultured Acetomicrobium sp.
GACAGACACATAAGGATAGACGTATTTTATCAGCGGTTTTCACCGCGCCAAAAGGGAATCATTGATGCTTGTTTATATCTTATATTCTTTTTCCCTGCCATTATTGTTCTATTTATCAAAGGGATAGATTATGCGGCCTTCTCATGGCAGATGAGGGAAGTAAGTAGCGCAGGTGCGTGGCGCCCTCCTCTTTATCCTTTAAAGACCGTGCTTCCCGTGGCTATGTTTATTATGTTGCTTCAGGGAATAGCTCAGTTCATTCGCTCCATTCGCCTTGCTAAGGGAGGGAAATAGGATGGGAACGGAAATCCTTGCCCTTATGATGTTTCCGGCTATAGCGGCGGGTATCTTTTTGGGCTTTCCTGTATTTGCCGTTTTGATGGGCGTTTCTCTTTGGATGGGCCTTATCGGTTGGGGCCCAGCGATCATGGATCAGATGACCAGTGCCGCTTTGTGGGTTCTCATGAACGACGCGCTTCCGGCTGTTCCGCTTTTTGTGTTCATGGGTTGCATGATGGAAAGTTCAGGCATCGCTGAACGCTCTTTTCACGTTCTTCAAGTCCTTTTTGGTCCGGTGAGGGGTTCGGTTGCCTTAGCTACACTTGCACTGTGCACGCTCTTTGCCGCCGCTACGGGCGTAGTTGGTGCCCCAGTTACCGTCATGGGGCTTTTAGCCCTGCCTGTAATGTTAAAGCGCGGCTATGATATACCAATGGCTACAGGGTGCATTCTAGCTGGGGGGACATTAGGCATCTTAATACCTCCAAGCATCATGTTGGTGCTATACGGGCCCTTGGCAGGTATATCCGTGGCAAGGCTTTACGCTGCGGCAATAATTCCTGGACTTGTCTTGTCAGGTCTATATATGGGCTATGTAGCTATGCGCTGTGCCATTAACCCTAAGATGGGGCCTCCCTTGCCGCCTGAAGAGAGGGCCATGCCTAAACTTGAGCTTGTTCGCGCGCTGCTGCTTGAGATGCTACCGTTTTTCTTAATTATTCTTGCGGTTTTGGGGTCGATCGTCTTTGGGTTGGCTGCTCCTACAGAAGCAGCAGCAGTAGGTGCTGTGTGCGGAATGCTCCTTTCGGCTGCCCATAAGCAGCTCAATATTAAAAACCTCAAAAGTGCGGTTTACGATACGATGATAACTTCTGCTTTTGTGCTCACTATAACTGTGGGGGCAAATATCTTTACCGGTGCTTTTCTGGCCTTAGGTGGTGGACAGGTCATAACGGATTTTCTATTATGGCTGCCGATAGGTCGTTATGGCGTACTTGCTGTAATACTTCTGATAATCTTTATCATGGGTTTCTTTGTAGATTGGATTGCTATTTTATTGATTTTTATTCCCATTTTCGCTCCTATAGTACCAAGGTTGGGATTCGATCCCCTTTGGTTTGCCCTCTTGGTGTGCATATGCCTTCAGACTGCATTTCTGACTCCGCCATTTGCGACGTCTATCTTTTACCTGAAAGGAGTGGCTCCGCCCGAAGTGAAGCTGATGGATATCTATAGAGGAGTCGTTCCGTTCATAACATTGCAACTTATAGGCTTGTTTTTGTGCATTGCTTTCCCGCAGATAGTTTTGTGGTTGCCAAGTTTAGCTTATGGCAAGTAAGAGTTTATCTCTATGAGTGGCAAAAAGGGGGGTGATTGAGCACATAGGTAAAGGCGCAACAGAATCGTATAAACTCTTAAAAGTTTAAGTAGGAGGTGTGGGTGTGATGAAGAGGTCAAGAGCATGTGTGTTTGGAGTTGTGACTATTATGACTCTTATCTTTGCGACTTATGCTACAGATGCAGCAGCACAAGAGAAAGCGATAAAATTGAGGACGCAGAGCACGTTTGCCGTAGGGACATACGATTTTATACATGGAGAGAGCGTGATTAAGCGCATTGAAACGGTGAGCCAAGGCAAATTAGAGCTTGGGCCGTTGCTTGCTCCAGGCACAATAGTTCCGGCCTATGAAGTGCTCGATGCCATAAATAGAGGCATCTTGGATGCTGGGCAGGGCTGGGAAGGTTATTGGGTTGGCAAAAATTCTGCCTTTACGCTCTTTTCGTCCGCTGCAGGTGGTCCATTTGGCATGGACGTTTGGGACTATATGGCATGGATGTTTTTCGGCGGCGGCTATGACCTGTGGAAAGAATTGATGGCTAATACTGGCTATACCAATGTTGTGCCATTTATGATTAAGGGTGAGTCTCCAGAGCCGCTCGGGTGGTTTCCAAAGCCCATAAAAAGCATTGAGGATCTAAAGGGCCTTAAAATGAGGGTAGCAGGTTTGGCCGCTGAAGTGTTTAAGGAAGCCGGTGTAGCGGTTGTCAATGTATCGGCGGGAGAAATTCTTCCATTGCTTGAGAGGAAGACCATAGATGCTACGGAATATAGCGACCCTCATAGCGACCTATTGCTTGGTCTACCTGACATCCTTAAATTTTATGAGGCGCCTGGGATACATCAGCCTTCGGGTAATACCTCCTTGTATATAAATAAAAAGAAATGGGAATCGTTATCTCAGGACCTAAAAAATCTTGTTGAGACTGTATGTAATGAGATGTCGATGAAAAACAACTTCGAAGAATGGGTATATGGGCAGTGGGCGCTGGAAAAGATAGAAAAGGAAAAGGGAGTTACAGTTGTTGAAACTCCTCCTGATGTGTTAATAAAGCTTCTTGAAGCATGGGATAAGGTTGCTGCGAGGGAATGTGAAAAAAACCCAATGTTTAAAAAGGTTTATGAATCTCAGAGGGAATGGGCGTCCAAATATGTTCCCTATAGGCGAAGGTTTTTCCCAAATTACTCTGTGGCGGCTGATTATTACTGGAAAAAGTAAATTAGTAATTTAGAAAAGCAAGTATTGGTTTATATGCCCAGCGCCGCTGGTGGGTTGACAAAGTTGGCGGCGCTGGGTCATTTAATGAGTTACAATAGAATCGGTAATGGCTCCCCGGGCCATTGGCTTAAAGCCGACTTAAATTGGAGGCGATATAGATGAAGGCAGTGGTGAAGCTCTCTCGCGGCAAGGGCAACATGAGCCTTATGGAGGTGGATAAGCCTACATGCAGCGAAGATGACGTGGTAATCCGCGTCAGAGCTGTAGGGGTTTGCGGTACGGATTATCATATCTATACCGACGAATACGCCACAACTCCGCCTATTGCTGTGGGGCATGAGTTTTCCGGCGAGATCGTGGAGGTAGGGGGCAAGGTTAAAGGATTAACGGTGGGCGATAGGGTAGTCAGTGAGCTTTCTGTAGAGAGCTGTGGCGTTTGCAGGCTATGCAAGAGCGGCAACCCCCATATGTGCCCCAACAGAAGGTCGCCGGGCACGTTCACCGACGGCGCCTATGCAGAATATATAAAGCTTCCGTGGCGCCTCATCCATAAGCTTCCAGATAACGTGAGCTTTGATGAGGCTGCCTTGACGGAGCCATCTGCCGTCGTGGCCCATGGTCTATTGGAGAGGGCAAGTGTAGAGCCGGAGGATTTTGTTGTAGTTATGGGGCCCGGGCCTATAGGACTCCTTGCACTTCAGATGGCAAAACTGTACGGCGCCAGAGCGGTAATGGTCGTGGGAACGGATGCTGACGAGAAGGTTCGTCTGCCGCTTGCCCGAAAGCTCGGCGCGGACTATGTAGTGAATGCGTCTAAAGAAGACGCGGCAGAAAAGGTCCTTGGCCTTACAGAGGGCTTTGGAGCAGATCTCGTGATGGATTGTTCGGGTTCCAGACAAGCCATAAACACCGGCATTAAGGCTTTGAGGAGGCAGGGACGCATGGGCGTTATAGGCATCCCGGGGCCCGAGGAGCTCAATGTGAACTGGAAGGGAGCCGTGCTCAAGGCTATAAATGTGGTTTTTAGCTTCGCCTCGTCACCCCTGAGCTGGAACATGGTCCTTTCGATGCTCGGCAGAAAAGTATTGGATGTTGAAAGCCTAATAAGCCACAGGGAGCCTTTAGAAAACTGGCAAAAGGTTTTCGAGGAGATAGAGAAAGGCAACGTGGTGAAAGCAGTTTTGTATCCTTAGGTGGATGAGCACAGAAGCATTGCTGGATACAACAAGGCTTTCTGTTTTAAAGATAAGCCACGCCGCGTTCTCCGGTCAGTTAGGGAGCTGAGCGTAGCAAAGGCTTTCTCCCTGCGGGCGGTCTGCACCCCGATCTCTTCGGCGCTCGCTCATTTGGAAGAGACGCAAAGCCTTGAGGATTTGCCCGAAAAACCTCCGACGTTAGCCGCAGGAAGTTAACGCGGTGATTGTGTTACCATATTTGTAAAACCAAAGAAAGCGAGTTGATATTGTCTAAATGGGCGATATTCTCGAAGAGCATCTTGTAAGGGCTGTCATATTCGACTTCGGTGGCGTGATTGCAGAAGAGGGGTTTGTTAACGGCCTGAAAGTCATAGGCAGGCGCTATGGCAAGGACCCCGACGAAGTCTTGAAGCTGGGAAGCTCGCTTTCCTATGAAACTGGTTTCGTCAACGGCAAGGCGACGGAACAGGAATTTTGGGATGCCTTTAGGCGTTATACGGGCATATCTGCGCCCGACGAGGAGCTGCGGGAGGTTGTTCTCTCTCGCTTTGTCCTGCGCCCACGCGTGCTCGAACTCGCGAGATCGCTCAAAGAGGCTGGCCTTACAACTGCTATTTTAAGCGATCAGACGAACTGGCTTGAGGAGATCAATGAGCGCACGCCGTTCTTTTATCTTTTTGACAGGGTTTTTAATAGCTACAGGATGGGCATATCTAAACACGATACGGCGATATTTAATATTGTGTTGCGGGAACTCGGCTTAAGACCCCCTCAAGCCATCTTTGTAGATGACAGAAACGAAAACGTGGAGCGAGCCGCCTCGGTCGGCTTAAACGCTATACTCTATAGGGACGAAGACAGCCTGATAGACGAACTCCTTCGCTTCCTCCCGCGATTAGCGACATTT
>CAYTKB010000142.1:0-4905 GCA_964438265.1 uncultured Acetomicrobium sp.
CCTTCTCCTCTCCCATAAGGACTGGATAGCAGCGAGCTTCGCTATCGTGGTGGTCTTTCCTACTCCGGTGGGGCCGATAAACATCACCTTTCGCCCCCCCAAAGCGGATGCGAAATCGCCACCTATCACACGGATACAGCCTGAAAGCCACTGAATCACGTCTTGCGCCCCTGAGGCTTCGTAATCTTGCGACAATTTCTGCGCTAAGGCGGGTTCCACGCCGGCATCGATAAGCTTTTGACAGAAGGGGGACTTTTCGCGAGGGGTTTCCCCCGAATCACCTTGAACCCTCTGGCTTTCTATCCTCGTCAAGATGGAGCGTATCTCTTTTATCCCTTCGAGCAAGGCGGGCATTTCTCCAGACTTCGCCTTCTCTGACAGTTCAAGCTTATCGGCAGATGACCTTTTTTGCGCCTCCAACAGCTGCTGAAAAGCGATGAGGCGTTCCTGCTTGCTTTGAATTCCTTGAGGTTCGTCTTCCTCCAAAATTCCGGCCGTCACCAAAAGGCTTCTCTTTCGGAATAGCCCGAGGAAACCACCTTTTTTGACGACTCGGGACGACAGGATAACGGCATCTCGTCCAAGCTTTTGACGGGCGATCTCAAGGGCTTCCGCATCGCTTCCCGCTTCAAACATTATTTGCTTCGCAAGCCGCATGAGCTATTCCACCATCCCCAAGGAGCGCAATTCAGTGCCCGGTGTAATTTCATTATAGGAGATAACAGGAATTTGGGGCAAACTCCCCTCCAATAGGCGGCGCACCACGAGCCTCACATCGGGGTGGACCAGCAGGGCCGGCGCATGGCCGGCAGCAGCTGCCTTTTCCATCTTGTCGCCCACGGCCTTGACGAGCTTTTGAATTTCGTCGACGGGCATACCGAGCCTCCATCCCGATGCGAGATCACCCTGCATCGACTCTTTTATGCGCTGCTCCCACCTCGGAGAGAGGGTGAGGACGGTGACGGTGCCTTGAGGATCCTGAAGGGAGATCGTAATGTGCCTGAATAAAGCCTCCCTGACGCGCTCGGTCAGAAAGTCAGGGTTCCGAGAGATGCGCCCTACGTCTGCGAGCGTCTCGAATATCGTCACCAGATCCCTGATCGGCACCGATTCTCTCAGGAGGTTCTGTAGCACTTTCTGCACGTCTCCGAGGGAGAGCACGTTCATGAGCTCCTCCGTAACGGCGGGATTGCTCTCCTTGACGAGGTCTACAAGCTTCTGGGTTTCTTGACGGGTCAACAGCTCGGCGCCGTATTTCTTGACGATCTCAGAGATGTGTGTCGCGAGCACAGAAGGAGCATCTACGACGGTGTAACCCAGCGATTCGGCCTGCTCGCGCAGTTCAGGGGCGATCCAGTAACCTTCGAGGCCGAAGGCGGGCTCTTTGGTAGGAATACCCACCAACGGCTCCTCCGTCCCGCTCGTATTCATCGCCAGATAATGATCGGGCATGATTTCCGCGCGGGCTACCTGCGCCCCCTTGATGCGGATCAGGTATTCGGTCGGCTTGAGTTGTATGTTGTCCCTGATGCGTATCGGAGGCACGACCAACCCCCTCTCCATAGCCATCTGGCGCCTGATCGTGGCTATGCGCTCGAGCATATCCCCTCCCTGAGACGGGTCGACGAGCGGGATCAGAGCGTAACCTATTTCCACCTCCATTGGATCCACAGCGACGAGGGGCAGCACGCTTTCGGGGGCACCAGCAGGCGCCTTGGCGGCTGGCGGAGGTCCCTCGCCGGCAGGTTCGCCCGGCGGCGCTTTGCTCTCTCTGTAGACCACGAACCCTGCGAGCGCCAGTATTGTGCCGAGGAGAAGGAATGGGGTTGTGGGGAGCCCAGGGACGACGGCCAAGGCAAAGAGCAGCCCTGCACCTATAAAAAGAGGGCGGCAGTTCGAGGAGAGCGACGCCACGATATCGCGCCCCAAGTTCGATTCCCCTGCCGCTCTGGTGACAATGATTCCCGTTGCGGTGGATAGCAACAACGCCGGAATTTGGGCGACGAGACCGTCGCCTACCGTCAACAAGCTGTAAGTCCGGAGGGCTTCCTGGAAGGTGAACCCCCGCTGAAAGACGCCTATGGTCAGACCTCCCAAGATGTTCACCACGGTAATAATGAGGCCGGCTATGGCATCCCCCCTCACGAATTTGGACGCACCATCCATAGATCCATAGAAATCGGCCTCCCTCTGTATCTCGCTCCTGCGCCTCCTGGCCTCCTTTTCGTCTATCAGTCCGGCGTTCAAATCGGCGTCTATGGCCATCTGCTTGCCCGGCATCGCATCCAGCGTAAAGCGCGCTGCCACTTCGGCCACCCTCTCCGCGCCGCGCGTAATGACGACGAATTGGATGATGACGAGGATCAAAAAGACTACGCCTCCGACGACGTAGTTGCCTCCTACCACGAAATCGCCGAAGGCGGCTATAACCTCACCGGCATAAGCCTGAAGCAAGATCAGCCGCGTCGTCGAGACGTTCAAGGCGAGACGGTAAAGGGTGGCTATCAGCAATATGGTGGGAAAGGCGGGTATCTCGAGGGGCTTAAGTACATAAAACGTCGCGAGGAGCACGACGACTCCGAAGGTTATGTTCATGGAAAGCAGTATGTCGAGCAAAAATGTCGGCATGGGAATGATCATCATCCCTACTATCAGGATGATCAAAAACGCCATTCCCACATCGGCGAAGCGCGTCACCCTTCTCATCAGAGAACTTTCGCGGATATCAGCCATCACGTCCGGCCTCCAATATTGACGAATGGACCTCTCCTCTTCGTGCGATAGACGAATGCCAAAACTTCGGCCACAGCCTTATACAGCTTCTCCGGGATCTCCGAACCCAACTCCACATCGTAAAGAGCCCTGGCGAGCGCACGATTTTCCACGATCGGCACATCGTGGCTTCGAGCTACTTCCCTGATCCGCTGTGCCAAGATGCCCTTACCTTTCGCGACGAGCACAGGGGCTTCCATAATACTTCTATCATAGCGCAAAGCGACGGCCAATGTGGTAGGGTTGGTTATGACCACGTCGGCCTTAGGCACTTCGGCCATCATCCTGCGCCTGGCGAGCTCTCTCTGCCGCTGGCGAATCCTGCGGCGCACCAACGGGTCTCCCTCTACGTCCTTAAATTCCTCCTTGAGCTCCTGCTTACTCATCCTGATCGAGCGCTCGAACTCCCATCTCTGATAGGCATAGTCAAATACCGACAAGGCCAAAAGGAGGAGTGCCATCTTGAGGCTCGCGCTCCACAGGGTGCGCAACAAAAGGCCCACCCCTGCGAGGTGCGGAAAGCACACCATGGACAAGAAAAGCTCAAGTTCTCCCTTTATGGTCCAAAAGAGCACGAGCGCCAACAGCGACGCCTTGAAGACCCCTTTTAAAAGCTCCACAAAGGAACGCAAAGAAAAGACGCGTTTGAAGCCCTGCACGGGATTGAGGCGATCGAGTTTGGGGATCAGCGGTTTAGCTGTAATGACGAACCTCACCTGAAAGAGCGTCACCGAGAGGGCGAAAACGGCGCAAAGCAGCCCCAGGGGCAGCCATAAAAGGAGATATTTCTTTGCCGCTACCAGGACCAGTTCTTTTATCCAGAGTTCACCAGCGAGGTCTCGCTCGATGTAAGAGATATCCCAGTTCAGATATTCCTTCAGCCCATTAAATAAGGAGGAGGAGATAAAATAAATGGCCACCAACCCGGCCATAATGGATATCGCAGCGGATAAGTCCTGACTTCGCGCGACGCGCCCTTCTTCGCGCTCCCTGCGGCGCTTGCGAGGTGTGGCCGGTTCCGTGCGCTCTTGGGCAAAAAGCTGCAGGTCGAAGGGCCTTGTTAATGCCACAGCGCAGCCCCTTTCATGGCCAGCTCCAAAGCATCCTCTATTTTTCCATGGATCAGATCTACTGCGACGGGCAAAACCATCATAAGCATCAAAAAACCCAACAGCACTTTCAGGGGCAATCCCAAGACGAACACGTTCAATTGAGGGACGGTCCTGGCTATGAAGCCGAGGCCTATATCGGCCAAGAGGAGAGCTCCATAGAACGGCAGGGTGATCTTCACGGCCAGGTAAAATGCCTCTCTTAACCAGGTGGCGACCTGCGGGTCTTCCGCGAAGCTCCACTCGACCTGGGCCAAAGGGAATAGGCGCAGGCTTTCCATCAACCCCTGAAAGAGGAGTATGTGGCCGTTCCAGTGCAGGAAAAACCAAAGCCCAAGGAGGAACTTAAGCTGTCCCATAACCGATGTCTGCACCTGAGATAGCGGATCTAAGACGTTGACCATGCCGAAGCCCATAGAGACGCCTATCAGCCAACCTGCCATCTCCATCGCATACAAAGGCAAGGCCGACAAAAAGCCCAAGGTCGCCCCTATGAAGAACTCCCGCGTGCACGCCAGGATCAATGCCAACGGCTCGGCTAAGTTGGGCGGAAAAGCCTGAGCTAAAACCATGGGCAAAGCGGCGAAGGCCAGCAGGAGCGCCAGCCAAAAGCGCGCGGCGATGGGCATCGACGGCACTGTCAGCGCTGGAGAAACCATGAGGAGCCCGAGGAAGCGAAGCCCCAGCATGAAGGTCAACGTCAGCGGGAAAAGCCAATCTCCACTCATGGCACGAAACTATCGAGATGTCCCAATATGTCCCGCGCCATCTGACCGATATGGCCGAACATCCATGGCCCAAAGAACAGGAGAGCCAAAAAGACCGCCAAGATCTTAGGAATAAAGATGAGGGTTTGCTCCTGGATCGAAGTGGCCGTCTGCAGTATGCCTATTATCAAGCCCACAGCCATAGCCGTCAGGAGGACGGGTGCAGAGGTCAACAGAGTAATCCAAACGGCATGTCGAAATGCGTCCATCGTGGTCATGGATAAGTCACCCCCTTATCTAAAGCTGCTCACCAGGCT
>CAYTKB010000143.1:0-4904 GCA_964438265.1 uncultured Acetomicrobium sp.
TTCCATGATGAAACCTCCTTGCGATATATGAACTCAAAGGGCATTTTACCTCAAAGAGGAGATAATGAGTGGAATGAAAGAGCTTTTGGTGAGTTTGGCGCGGTCAGATGAGCTTTGGGATATAAAAAGCCTTGAAGCGGCTCTTGATATGGCTCCTGCCGCTGACATAGTCATGTTGCCCTTTGCCGTTTCCCTTGAGGCGCAGGCGAAATGCCTTGATCTCATAGAAGCTTCGAAGCGTTGGGCTAAGGATGAGGTGAAATGGGCGATCTTGGGCCCCATCGCTCAGACCAGCGGTCCTAAGGTGTTTAATCATATCTATGTGATAAACGACGGCGGAGGCTTAGAGGCACTTTGTGAAAGGCCAAACAAGATCGCCTCCTTTTTCTCATATAAGGGACTCCTCGTAGGATGCATTACTTGTGAGGAGTTGCTTTCGCCTGAAAACGTCAACATTGCAGCTCGTGGCGGTGCAAGAGTATTATTCGCCATCGGCAAAAGGCCTTCCATCGGTCCAAAAGCCTTCGAAGCCTTGGTGCGTGTGAGGGCTTTGGAAAATGCCACCTTCCTCTTGGCCTCTGATGGAGATTCTTTTTGGGCTTTCTCTCCTGGCGGCGAAGCGATCTGCGAAACGGATGCCCGCACGACCTCTTTGATAAAGCTTGACCATCTCATGGCGAGGCGAATGCGCAAACCCTCTGAGGCCGTCGGACACTCGTGAGCGGTTGTGTTAAAATATTGAAATTAACTGGGTTGCTCAACCATTGCTCGAACGAGGAGGCGTCATCTTTTGTATCGCAATCCCGAGGTTATAGTCGAGAGAATCGAAAGCTGGCTCAAAGAGCATATCGGCGCTGCTGGAGCCAAAGGCGGCGTCGTGGGTATAAGCGGTGGCGTGGACAGTGCAGTGGTGGCGGTTTTACTGAAACGAGCCTTTGGGGATAATATGCTTTCCGTGATCATGCCATGCGAAAGCTTACATAGCGACGTGGAGCATGCCGAATTGCTCGCCTGTACTTTTAAGCTGCCATGCATAACGGTAGATTTAAAGCCTGCCTTTAAAGGTCTGCTATCCGCGCTTCCATCCGATATGAATATAATTCCCGTGGCAAGGGCCAACATAAAGCCGAGGTTACGCATGACGACCCTTTACTTGCTCGGCCAACAACATGGATACTTGGTGTGCGGCACCGGAAACAAGGTCGAGATAACAGTCGGTTATTTTACCAAATATGGCGATGGGGGAGTCGATTTGCTCCCTCTGGGAGATCTGCTCAAAGGAGAGGTCAGGAACGTCGCCAAGTTTTTGGGAGTACCGGAAGAAATCGTGAACAAAACCCCCTCGGCAGGGTTGTGGGAGGGGCAAACTGACGAAGGCGAAATGGGCGTCACTTATGACGCTTTAGATCACTATTTAGCATTGGGAGAAGGGGATGAAAGGGTAGCTAAATTCGTCGAGGAGGCCCGTAGGAGGACGGAGCACAAGCGCCTTCCGCCCCCAATTTGCCAGATCGGTTAAGCTTATTAAGAGGTGACGAGA
The DNA here is from genome assembly GCA_964438265.1 of uncultured Acetomicrobium sp. Classification (GTDB taxonomy): domain Bacteria; phylum Synergistota; class Synergistia; order Synergistales; family Thermosynergistaceae; genus Thermosynergistes. Next base: position 1,541 of record CAYTKB010000143.1, read on the forward strand.
GATGTCAGGTCATTCCAAGTGGGCTAATATCAAGTATCGCAAAGCAACTCAAGATGCAAAAAGGGGCAAGCTCTTTCAGAAGCTCGTTCGGGCTATAATTGTGGCGGCAAGAGAGGGCGGTGGAGACCCGTCTATGAACATTCGCCTCAAGACTGCCATTGAAAGGGCAAGAGAGGCCAACGTGCCGATGGATAACATAGAACGCGCCATCAAGCGCGGCACCGGCGAGTTGGAAGGAGTTCAGTATGAGGAGGTCTTCTACGAAGGTTACGGCCCTTGTGGAGTCGCCATTTTAGTGGAGGCGTTGACGGACAATCGCAACAAGACTGCCTCTGAAATGCGCACGCTCTTCAGCAGAAACGGGGGCTCCCTCGGCGAGGCAGGGTGTGTGTCTTGGATATTCGAACGCCGCGGGATGATCCGTATAACCGGCGAAGGGCTCGATGAAGACGGGCTTTTGTCTGCAGCGCTCGAGGCGGGAGCAGATGACGTGAAGAACGAAGACGGAGAATTCGTCGTATACTGTGACCCCGCCGTATTCAGCAAAGTTAAAGGCACCCTCGAGGGGCATGGATTTGCCGTAAGTGGGGCCGAGGTTGGAATGGTGCCCAAATCCACCGTCTCCATCTCAGACAAAGACGAAGCGCATAAAGTCGTGAGGCTTTTAAACCTTTTGGAGGATCATGACGACGTGCAAAATGTCTATGCCAATTTCGATATCCCAGATGAGATCCTGGAAGAAGTCTCCAGCGTTTGAGAACCCGTGTCGCTGCATGGGGATCGATCCGGGCATAGGTCGCCTGGGATTCGGCGTGATAGAATGTGACGGCTCGCGTTGTGGATTGATGACGAGCGGTTGCATAGAAACGGATTCGTCTTCATCAACCACTCATAGACTTCAACAAATATATGAAGAACTGAAGGAACAGATAGAGAGCTTCTCGCCACAATTGGTCGCCGTAGAAAGGCTCTTTTTCGGCAGAAATACGACCACGGCCGAGCTCGTCTGGCAAGCGAGAGGGGTGGTCTTATTGTTGGCGGCTCAAGAGAATCTTCCGCTGGTCGAGCCAAAGCCTGCGGAGATCAAAAATGCCATATGCGGCTATGGAAGGGCCCCAAAAGACCAGGTCCAGAGGATGGTCGCCGCCATGTTGGGACTCGATGTAGTCCCTACCCCTGATGATGTTGCCGATGCTTTGGCCTGTGCCGTTACGGCTTTGGTCATGGTCGGGGCTATGTCATAAGGCGAGGTTGAAAAGACATGTTGAGGTTTCTTCGTGGAGAGATAGCATCGATCAGTTCGGATTGCTTGACACTCGATGTGAGCGGCATGGGATTTGAGATAATCTGTACCAGGTCGGTCTTAAAGGGACACAAAGTGGGAGATGCCATTAAAATCCCCGTGTTTTTGCACGTGAGCGATGGAAGCTTATCCCTCTATGGCTTTTGCGATGAATTAGAAAGGGATCTCTTCTTCACCCTAAAGCGGGTTAAAGGCGTCGGCAATAAAATGGCGCTATCTATGTTGTGTTCCCTTCCCCCTCAAAGGCTGATCCGAGCGATATCCTCGGGCGCGACCGACGAACTCATCGCAGCGCCTGGCGTTGGCAAACGCATGGCGGAGCGCATATGTTTCGAGTTAAAAGGAGGATTAGGGGGGCTTTCTTCTGCTCTTTCCGAGCCGTTTACGGGAGGCGAAAACGCGGTCGAAAAGACTGTTATCGAGGCACTCAAGGTCTTGGGATTCAGCGATAGGGAGGTCTTTTTTGCGCTTGAGCGCACCAAGGGCAAAGAGGCAATATCTGACGAAGCTCAGCTTTTACAGGCTACTTTAAGAGAATTGCAAGACAATCAACTGGTGGTGTCAAATGGAACTGGACAAGAAACGCCTGATTAGCCTTTCTCCAATTGAAGAGGACGAAGAAATACCATCCCTGCGTCCTCGCTCTCTGGAGGAATTCGTGGGGCAAACAGAGATAGTGAAGAAACTTTGCATATACGTCCGCGCTGCAGTTGAGCGCGATGAACCCCTTGATCATGTCCTCCTATATGGTCCACCTGGCCTTGGGAAGACCACTTTAGCCAGCATAATCGCCAGAGAGATGAAAGGAGAGCTTCGGATGACATCCGGTCCAGCCTTGGAGAGGGCCGGGGACTTGGCTGCAATCCTTTCGAATCTCAGGCCCCATGACGTGCTTTTCATAGATGAGATTCACCGCCTTCCCTCGCAGGTCGAAGAGATACTCTATCCAGCCATGGAAGACTTTTCTATAAATATCGTAGTAGGCAAGGGTACGATGGCTCGCAACCTGCGGCTCAAGCTTCCCCCTTTTACCCTCGTGGGGGCAACTACACGATTGGGCCTTCTTACATCTCCTCTGAGAGGGCGTTTCGGCATCGTGGAGCAGCTTTCTTTTTATGCGCCGGAGGAATTGGCCTTGATCGTCCGCCGCGGTGCAGTTATCTTAGGAGTGAAGATCGAAGAGGGAGGTGCTTATGAAGTAGGACGGCGTGCTCGTGGCACGCCAAGGGTGGCCTTGAGGCTTTTGAAGAGGGTGCGCGATATCGCTCAAGTACGAGGACACGATTATATAGACGAGGAATTGGCCAGGTTGGCGCTGAGCATGATGGGCGTGGATGAAGAGGGGTTAGACGAAAAAGACAGGCGCTTTTTGCGCGCCTTGGTGGAACTCTTCGATGGCGGCCCTGCTGGACTTTCCACACTCGCAGCTGCCCTAAACGAGGAAGCGCAAACAATCGAAGACATCTATGAGCCATACCTTATACAAAAGGGATATATCGAACGCACACCGAGAGGGAGAAGGGCAACCCAGAAAGCCTTCGCATATTTAGGACGACCCTGTCCCTGGGCCGACTATCGGCAGGTAAAGTTAATACCTGAGGAGTGATCTGCGTGGGCGATTTTGCCAAATTCCTCATATTCTTAGGGTGCAGCATTGCGGTGATAGGGGTTATATTGCTCGTCTTAGGGAAGGCGCCATTGCCTTTCGGTAAACTTCCCGGAGACATCACAATCCATAAGAAAAACGTCGTCATATTTGCCCCTATCACTACGATGATAGTGGTGAGCTTGATCTTAACCGTGCTACTCAATCTTTTTGCGAGGTGGTTTAAGTGACATCCAGGAAGCTAAATTTATTTATCGCTAAAGAGTTAGCATGCACGGCTTTGCTGATCTTTGTTGTATCGACCTGCACCGTTATGGCCCAAGGGGCGCAGGCAGACATATCTATAGGCTTAGAATCAGGCATTACGGCGGGCACCATAAACTCGTCTGGTGCTATAACTGCCATCGACGCCTCCGGCAGAAAGGTTAACCTCGGTAAAAGCGTCGACTTTCGCG
>CAYTKB010000144.1:0-1158 GCA_964438265.1 uncultured Acetomicrobium sp.
CACTACAATGCACTCTACGCAAAAAGTTTCAGCTAAGCGACAAACTTGCCTTAGGCCTTCGCGCGCTTCATCGAGCCTGTCTATGCCCCACGTGCGGGCCCCTACATGCCAGTCCCCGGTGACCAGCATCCGCATGACGAGCTACTTCCTCTCCCCCTTAACCCAAACCGAGTTCCTTCTCTATAGGTCTGAGGGCATTTATCACTTCCTGGATCAACGTATCGAGGGGCTCGCCCAGCAACTCCGCACCTTTTTCGATCACAGCGCGATCCACGCCTCGGGCAAAGGCCTTGTCTTTCCACTTCTTTTTGACGGATTTGACCTCAAGGTCATTCAGCGACTTACTGGGACGCACCAAAGCGACAGCGATGACAAAACCGGTGAGCTCGTCCAGCGCGTAAATGGTCTTTTCCATGAGCGATCGAGGCTCCACGCCGTTTATATCCCAGCCGTGAGCCTGAACAGCCCTTATCACCTCAGGTGGGTAGCCTTCTTCTTCGAGCCAGACGGCTGCCTTTCGAGTATGTTCTTCTATCGTCGGGAACTCCTCGTAATCTAAATCATGAAGCAGCCCTACTATCCCCCAAAGCTCCTCGTCTTCGCCGGCGCGGCGAGCGAAATGTCTCATGGCCGCCTCGACAGCGAGAGCGTGTTTCAAATGGGCATCCTCTTTATTGTGAAATGCGAGCAATTGCCATGCCCTTTCTCTGCTGAAATCCACAACAGCACCTCCTACAAAGATTTAACCTGAAATCTTAATCCGAAACTCAAAGGAGCAATAAAGGCGGGAATGAAAGTTCCGGCGAAGGCCCCACGACGCGCCGCGTTTCTTCAAATTCAAAATCGAAGAGGATTTGAGAGATGAACATTTGCGTCACATTTTCCGTCTCATATGGTATGGAAAAGCGCCTGTAGCCAAATTTTTCAGCGTAATACGTCAAAACTCCTCGATCTCCGTTCCTCGCCTCGAGGAGCGTATCTTTCAAGACTTCAAAAAAACTCTCTTCGTCAAAAAACGGATCGCTGCTAACTACGGCAATCGTCTTGCACTCGTCTACGAGCATCTCTCTATCCCAGATACTGCAGAGCAAGAGGCCGACTTCTACGTCGTCTACGCCCTGTGTTATGCGTTGAAGGGCCTTTTCCATCTCTTGAGAG
>CAYTKB010000144.1:1168-4898 GCA_964438265.1 uncultured Acetomicrobium sp.
CGGGGTCCACAAGTCGATCCCTGAAGAACAGCCCACCGTCACCCGACGAAGGGCTATGGATACATAACAGCTCGCTATTGAGCTCTAACGCAGAGCTGGCGATCGATTGAAGATCTTTGCCATACAAACTCAGAGCCGAAACCGGGCTATAGTCCAAACCATAAGGCAGCCACGAAGCTACTTCGAGCTCGAGCGCCCTATCCCAGTAAGGAAGTACTCCCATCTATCGTCCACTCCTCTTTTCGTTCAATAATTTACATACCAGCTCAACGAGGCTATTGATCTCCGGCTTTGTAATCTGTCCATCGGCGCCGGCGCTTACAGCTTTGCGCTTTATATCGTCTGCCATGATCGAGGAGAACACTACTACAGGTATGTCTTTGAGATGCTGATGCTCCTTTATACGCTTGGTGAGCGTAAGGCCGTCCATTTTTGGCATCTCGATATCGGTAATGACCAAATCGAAGCGATCTTCCTCATCGGCCAGGCGATCCCATGCGGCCTTTCCATGGCTCACCATTTCCACATTGTGGAAACCCCCCTCAGCCAACGCCTCTTGAATGAGGCGGCGAATCAAAGGAGAGTCTTCGGCTACCAAGATCTTATAACGGTTAGGATCCACTACGCTTTGGCCTGATTCTTTGAGGCGCACTGTATCGGGTGCGAGCTCCTTGGCTAACGAAGGATTCACCATCTGGACGATCCGCTCATAGTCCAAAAGCAGAATGTTGCGCCCTTCCCTCTTTATAACGTAAAGGGCATCCTCCCCCAAGAAGCCGCCCGTGAGCGAGGCGTCGAGCTCTTCGGAGTTTATGCGGTAAATGCGCTCTACCCCATCCACCACGAAGCCCAGTTTCATTTGATTGAACTCCGCCACTATGACCTTGCTCTGCTCGAGGGGGACATTGGACCTTATCCCGAGATACGTCCGCAGATCCACAAGAGGTATGACCTCGCCTCGCACCGTAGTTATTCCCAGCATTGCAGGGTGGGACTGGGGTACAGGACGCACGCCGGTCCATCGCAGAATCTCCCTGGTTTTGTCCACATTAATGGCATATGGCTGATCTCCTAACAAGAATACCACGACCTGCCACTCATTAGTCCCGACTTCTGTGAGAATACGCTCCTCGTCCATGGAAACACCCCTTTCTTCGCCTCAAGACAAATATAGTCCAATCTGCCCATCGCCACAAGCGAGTTACCCTGTTCGCCCAAAGAGCTGGGACAATTCTCTTAAGATATAAAAAGCCTTGGATTGCAAATATTCCTCCCTCAATCGCCATCTCCAGTTCCCTCTTGACCTGCCCGGGAAATTCATCCTTGCCTCAGCTCCAAGCCCAAGCAGGTCTTGAGGGGAAAGAATCGCCCACTTGGCTACAGAGGATAAAGCCATTCTAACAAAATCCCAATGTACGCGCTCCGCAACGACCTGATGGCCCATATAGGATTCCAATTGGCGTACCGCCTCGCTGGTGGCTTCTTCCTTAAACCACCCGCGCACCGTATTGTTATCGTGCGTTCCAGCGTAAAGCAATAGCCCTTCTTTATGGTTGTGCGGCGCAAAGGGATTATGAGCCACATCTCCGCCGAAAGCGAATAACAGCACCGCCATGCCAGGAAACCCATAATGCCCCATGACCGCCCTAACGTCATCCGTGATCAGACCCAGATCTTCAGCTATCACTACGGCGTTGGAGAAATGCCTTCTCACGGTGTCAAAAAAGTCATAAGGACAAGCCTTTATCCATTTCCCATTTACCGCCGTCTCCTCTTCGGCTGGCACCGCCCAGTAGGCTACAAAACCGCGGAAGTGATCAACCCTCAAGGCATCGAAAAGCTTGAGATTGCGCTCGAAGCGCGAGAGCCACCACTTAAATCCACACTCCTTCATAAGATTCCATTTATAGAGGGGATTCCCCCATCGCTGGCCTGTCTTGCTGAAGTAATCCGGCGGTACGCCAGCAACTGAACGCGGGCAACCTCTGCCGTCGAGGTCGAAGAGCTCTTGATGAGACCACACATCAGCGCTATCGTGGCTGACGTAAATGGGCATATCGCCTATCACCGTTATGTCGTGGTCCTGACACCGCTTGCGCAGCGCCTGCCATTGACGGTCGAATAAATACTGTGCCACCTTAACCTGCCGTATGGCTTCCGCTTCTCTCTCAAGTAGATCTTCCAAAGCCCTTTTGTCTCTATATTTAAACACATCGGGCCACTCAACCCAGCTCTTGCTGTCGAACTTTCTCTTCAGAACCACAAAAAGGGCATAATCATCGAGCCACTGAGACTCGGCCTGACAAAAACTCTCGAAGTCGTGATCGCAACTAAAGCGTTGACAAGCTTTTTCTAAGAGTGGCCCTTTTAACTCTGCTGCTTTGTCGTAATCCACCACATCGGAGCCGTATCTTGCTGGCTTCAGCTCTTCACCATTCAATAGTCCGTCTTCTACCAAAAGCTCTGGGCTTATAAAGAATGCATTCCCCGCAAAAGCCGATATGCTGCTGTACGGAGAATGATCGCTGCCGCCATCGGTGGGATTTAAAGGCAACACCTGCCACAGGCTCTGTCCTGTTTCAGCTAAGAGACCTACGAAGCGGTGAGCCTCAGGTCCAAAATCCCCCACCCCGAAGGCTGAGGGAATCGATGATATGTGCAGGAGCAAACCGCTGCGTCGTCTGTCAAGTCCAATGCAACCGTTTGGAGTTTTATCCATATTGTTTGAGCCCCCTCAAGGATTCTCGCATGACAAGATTATAACCTTTATCGCACCGGCCATCCACGTCGCGAGAATACGGTCATGCGAAACGCTTAACCGCAAACCCGCCCACTCTCTCGTGGCGCATCATATACACCAGTGATTGACCTTTGCTCGCATTGGACAATACAAATCGAATGGTCCACATCAAGATTAAAACGCTAAGTTCTATTAACATTATGTCGTAATTACCTATAATCACTACTGACAATTTTACTATATCCTTAAAAAGGAGGGATATGTTATGTGCGGAGGAAGACATGACTGTTCTTGTCATGACGCCCCAGATCCTAGTCTGGAGGGGTTTTTGGCTCCATGCCTTTTGCTGCTGCTCAAAAAAGGGTCGGCCCACGGCTACGAGCTCGTGGAGAGGATTAAAATGGTCGAATTACTCAAAGTCCTTCCCGACCCAGGGGTCGTCTATAGATACCTGCGTCGCCTTGAAGATATGGGGATGCTCGAGTCCCACCTGGAACCGGGGAGTGGTGGGCCGGCTCGCAGGGTTTACTCGATAACACCGGAAGGCGAAGATTACCTAAAAGCTTGGGTGGTAAGCCTGCGCGACATGCGCGATGTTTTGGATAACTTCATCATGATGGCAGAAAAAGACCTCAGGTAAAGCTGAAACAAGATCCGGGCTCAATGCCCAGGAGAGGAGGAAATAGCCACGCCCACAGCTATTAAAGCCTCGGGGTTAGTCAAGCGGTATGGCAACTTAGTCGCCGTCGACGGCATAAGTTTCGATGTAGAAAAAGGAGAGTCTTTTGGTTTTTTGGGCCCCAACGGTGCCGGCAAAACTACTACCATCCGCATGCTCACCGGGCTTTCCAAACCTACAGCGGGAAAGGCCGAGCTGTTAGGTCTCGAAGTTACATTGAACGCCGCCAGAGCCAAAGGATTTACGGGGGTAGTGCCAGAAACCCCAAACCTCTACGATGAGCTCACGGCCCTGGAAAATCTCATCTTTAT
>CAYTKB010000145.1:0-4836 GCA_964438265.1 uncultured Acetomicrobium sp.
TTGAGCGACATAGTGAAGGTGCCCACGGAAAACCCACCCGGTCGACACTATAAGGAGTGCGCTCGGCTCATAGGCCAAAAGATGCGCGAGTTTGGCCATGAAGTCGATTACGTGGAGGTCCCGCCAGAGAAGCTTCACGAGCTGGCTCCCCATGGGAATGGCCTTCCGAGGGTAAACGTCATGGGGCGCATAAGGGGAGAAAGGGAAAAGCCTCTGCTTCATTTCAACGGTCACTACGACGTGGTTCCGGCGGGGGGCAACTGGACCGTCGATCCTTTCGGCGGAGTGGTGAGAGATGGCAAGATATATGGGCGAGGAGCCTCGGACCAGAAATCGGGCATAGCGGCGCAAGTGTTCGCGATAGAGGCAATAAGGAGAGAGGGCATATCCCTGTTGGGGACAGTCGAATCGAGTGCGACTCCAGATGAGGAGAGCGGCGGTCAGGCCGGCGTAGGTTACTTGGTAGAGCGAGGGGTCATTTCCAAGGACAAGACCGATTATTGTGTCATTACAGAGTGCTTGGATTATGACAAGATATGCATCGGCCACCGCGGAACGCTCTGGTTTGAGGTCAAGACTAAAGGAAAGATGTGTCACGGGAGCATGCCGGTCTTGGGCGTAAACGCCATAGAAAAAATGGTAACTGTAATAAACACCTTTAATGCGAAAATAAGGCCTAAAATAGAAGCCATAAAGACAGCCTATCCCGTGATGCCGCCCGAGGCACGGCAATCCAGCTTGACCGTTACGGTAATCAATGGAGGTGCCAAGGTGAATGTAGTGCCAGATGAGTGCGCAGCCCAATTCGATTGGCGGCTTGTGCCGGAGCAGGATGTCTCAAATTCATATGCGGAGCTTCTGTCCTGTCTGGAGGAGATCAAACGAAGCGACCCCACATTTCAGTATGAGGTAAGCAAAATCATGGAAACAGAACCGACCATCGTTCCCACCGACACGAGCGTGATCAAGGCTTTTCTCGCAGCGGGCAAGGCAGTATTGGGAAGGGAACCAGACCTCTCCGTAAGCCCTGGCAGTGACGACCAAAAATACGTGGTCCACAAAGCTGGCATAGATCAGTGTATAGTCTACGGTCCTGGCCCTCTGAGCCTAGCTCATAAAAGCGACGAATATGTAGAAGTAGAACATCTCGTCAAAGCCACAAAAGTAATGGCGATAGGCGCCCTTTCTCTACTGGGCTTCAAAGCGTAGGAAAATTATTGTCTTATGACGAGCTGGGAGAGCTGCAAGGCGTTTATGGCAGCATACCCAGCCTCGTCGTTGTCAAAGTAACAGAAGACGTCGTAGCCGTTGTCGGTCCAGCGATATATCTTGTTGGCCAATGACTCGATGAACTGTTGTGAATATGACCCTCTGTACCTTACCTCGGGGCCGTGTGGCCTTATGTAAATGAAATTGGCTGTTACGACTTCCGGCGGCCGCAAGCCTTCGAAATCGTAGAGACACATGGCTGCGTTGTGGTGTCTGAGGAGGTCGAACGTGCGATCGTCAAACCAAGACTTGTTTCTCAGCTCAAAAGCCCACAAGTGGGACCCATCTAAAGCATCCAAAAAAGTGCTGAGTCTTTCCAGATCAAGCTTCATGCTGGGAGGAAGCTGAAAGAGTATAGGACCGAGTCTCTCTTCGAGCAAGCTCACTCGCTCTAGAAAGGGCGGAATTGTATCCTTCGGGTCTATCAGCCTCTTGACGTGGGTTATCTGGCGATTCGCCTTTACTGCATAGAGAAAGCAAGATGGGGCCAAGGCGCGCCAGCGCCGCACAATTTCCGCCTTCGGGAGTCTGTAAAAAGTGCTGTTTATTTCGGCCGTGTTGAAGTGCTCAACATAATACTTGAGAAACTCGCTGGGTCGCAGCTCAGGCGCATAAAAAGACCCAACCCAGTGCGTATACGACCATCCCGAGGTTCCAACCCAGGATTTCCCTCGCTTCGTCATCGCATCTACCCCCTGCATAATAATAACAGCTACCTCCTTTGGCTCTTAAGGTGTAAGATGAGATGCATCGTATAGTCCGAGCATGAGGTGTGGATGGGGTCAAATGGTCGAAGATAAAGGTGCTTTCCTCGGCAAATTGCAAGATGTATTGGACAAGGTGGCCCAAGCGCTTGAAGATGGATGCGCCGAGGTTCAAAAGATCAGAAGCGGCACCGTGGATCGCTTGAAGATTGTAAGGCAGGAGTTTGAAGAGATTCAAAGCAAGATGGAGGTCACAATAGCAGAACACGAGACCACGCAAAAGGCATATGCTGCTGCAAGGCGTCGCCTTGTCGAAGCAACGAAATCAAAGGACGAAGTAGCCGAATGGCAGGCGTATCACGAGGCTGAATACCTCCTTCAGCAAAAAGGAAGGCTCGAGGAGAGAGAGGCTCATCTGAGGCGAAGGAGAGACGATCTCGAGCGTGAGATAGCGAGGCTCGAGGAGATGTTGAAGCAGAGCGATCAAATGCTTCATAAGCTGGAGCTTGCATTGCAGCTTCTCCTCTCTCAAGCGGACGATATCTCTTCTTTGCTCGAGGGCGCGGACTTTAGGGCTTTGGCGATAGCGCTCGAGTTGATCGAGAGGGAGAGGCGCCGTCTATCGAGAGATCTGCACGACGGCCCGATTCAGGAATGCTCATCGCTTTTGCTCTCCTTGGAGCTATTGGACCGATTCTGTGCCGAGGGAAAATTTGACGAGGTCGTAAATTGTCTGAAAGAGGCCAAGGCTCAACTTCAGGGCACAATGACGAGCATGCGCAACTTTATCCAAGGGCTAAAGACCTTAGAACCGGAGGACACGCTTGAAGGCGCAATACGCAATCTCGCTCACCGCACCGAGACGACTTACGGCGTTCCTGTAAGGGTGTCTTTCGAGGGAAAAATGTCTTCGCTGAGAAAGATCCTGCTTGCGCACCTGTTTTATATCATACAAGAAGCTACGATCAACGCAGCAAAGCACGCACGCGCCAAAGAGATAAAAATTATGGTGAGCGGCGGTGAAGACGCCCTGCGGGTCAAAGTCGTGGATGACGGAGTGGGCTTCGACGTTAAAAAAGCGCTCGATGCCGCCGAAAGAGAGGCGTGGGGTTTGCGCAGCATGTTCGACAGAGCGCAGATCTTGGGAGGAGAGATCTCTATCGAAAGTGCGCCATCGAGAGGTACGATCGTTACGCTCGTCGTTCCGCTTTGATGCGAGTTACATCGCCCTGCTCCACCTTGTGCCGTGCGGTGTATCCTCAAGGATTATCCCCCTTTTTGCCAGTTCCTCCCTGATCGCGTCGGCTTTTTTGAAATCTTTTGCCTTGCGGGCTTTTTCTCTCTCGGAAACGAGCTTTTCTATTTCGCTTGTCATTAAATCATCGATGTCGGCCAAGCGCTCTATGCCTATTACCCCCATTACCCGGTCGACGCGCGCCAAAAAGCGCTCGACCTCCACCAGAGATTCTTCGTCCACTTCTTTATGTTGAGCAAGATAAGAATTTACAGCGCGCACACACTCAAATACCGCACCCAACGCGCCGGCGGTGTTGAAGTCATCATTCAGCTCCTCCTCGTAACGCGCTTCTGTGGTCTCTATAGCCTCTCTCAAGACATCATCTCTCTCTTTTTTTCTCGGCCTGTGTCGCAGAGCGAAAGAGAGCTCTTTCCAGCCGTTTTGCAGCCTCTCCGCGGCGCCCATGGCATGGTTTAGGGCTTCGCCGCTGAAACTCAAAGGTGAACGGTAATGGGCGCTGAGCATGAACAGGCGTACGGCGAGGGGCGAATAGAGCCTTATCGCTTCCCTCACGGACACTATGTTTCCTAACGATTTAGACATCTTTTCTTCTTCTATGAGCAGATAGCCGTTGTGTATCCAATAGCGGACGAACGTTTTCCCCGTAGCCGCTTCGGCCTGCGCTATTTCGTTTTCATGATGAGGAAAGAGCAGGTCGCTTCCGCCCGCGTGTATGTCTATCGTCTCTCCTAATATGTCGATGGCCATGGCACTGCACTCTATGTGCCAACCCGGGCGACCCATTCCCCAAGGGCTATCCCAAGCCGGCTCACCAGGTTTTTGTGCTTTCCACAGAGCGAAGTCCAGTGGATGTTTCTTCTTAGGGTCGATCTCTACGCGCGCTCCCGAGAGGAGTTCTTCGAGGCTTTGTTTCGACAGTCTTCCGTATCCTGGGAAGCTCAAGACGTCAAAATATACGTCGCCGTCGACGACGTAAGCATGTCCTTTTTCTATCAGTCTCTCCACGAGTTTTATTATTTGTGGGATATAATGTGTGGCCCTTGGATGCACTGTAGCGCGTCGTATGCCGAGCGCATCGGCGTCCTCAAAATAAGCGGCTATGAAGCGCTCTGCCAACTCATCCACGCTTATCCCTAAGTCGCGTGCCTTGTTTATCATCTTGTCGTCTATGTCCGTGAAGTTCTGTACATAGATCACCTCGTATCCCATATCTTCCATATGGCGCCTTAGTATATCGAACAAGATAAACGGCCTGGCGTTTCCCACATGGATGTAATCGTAGACGGTAGGACCGCATACGTAAAAGCGCACCTTCGCCTTTTCGAGCGGAGTAAAAATTTCCTTTTGATGCGTCAAGTCATTGTATAAAGACAGCAGCATGTTCTGTACCTCCTTTTTGCGTCAGGGATTATAATGATACCAGAAGGGAGAGGCTTGTGTTATGGAAATGAAACTACCTACGCCGGAGGCGCTCAGGGATAAAGTGAGGCGATTTCCCGATCGTCCAGGCGTTTATATAATGCACGACGAGACAGGACGGGTCATATATGTGGGAAAGGCGAGATCTTTGAAGAAGCGCGCCCTCTCTTATTTTCGCCACGCCCA
>CAYTKB010000146.1:0-4816 GCA_964438265.1 uncultured Acetomicrobium sp.
AAAAAGGCGAGTTCCCCTACCGCAGTTGGGAAAACTCGCCTTTGAATAATCTTTGTCGATTTATGCCTTGCGGCTTGCGCTATGGCCGCCTTGCGTCTTCCCCCAGCTGCGGTTCGTCTCCACCGCGGCCAAGAGAAAGCCGCGGTGGATCAGGAGAGGATCCACCTACATATACACACATTTGTTCTTAAAATACGCTCTTTAACTTTAACCGTCCTCACTCAATGTCACCGCCCACTTTGCATCGAAGTTAAGCCTACCTAACTTTTCTCCCTCTGTCAACCCTTGAGTGACAAGTTTTTACTTTTTGTGTTTTTGCCCTTTATATCCAGATGACAATATCGTTGCTCATGTAATTGTGACGCAGGTGGGAAGTGGTGCGAAGAGCGAGCTTCCTGTTACAAAACTGTAATCGATTTGGGTTAAAATTATTGCAAAAGGAGGGATCGGCATGCTTACTCAACAGAATAAAATCAAGGTGCTCTTTGTGTGTGGTAGAAATACTGCCAGAAGCCAAATGGGAGAGGCCCTTCTTAAGCTCGTAGGAGGGGATCGCTTCGAGGTGGAGAGCGCTGGACTTGAGGCTGGAGACGAGATAAACCCGCTCGCCATCGAAGTCATGAGAGAAATCGGGATCGACATATCCAAAAATGCGACGAAGAGCATCTTTGACCTTTACAGAGCAGGTAAAACGTACCATTACGTCATTGCCGTCTGTGACGCAGCTCAGGCGGAGCGCTGCCCTATATTTCCTGGCGTAAAAGAACAGCTCCACTGGTCGCTTCCGGACCCAGCCTCGTTTACAGGCAGCTGGGAAGAGAAGCTCCAAAAAGCGAGAGAACTACGTGATCAGTTAAAAGCAAAAATCGAAGAATGGATACAATAACCTCAGAGGCCAGATCAGATCTTTACTTTTTGTGTTTGTTGGCCTTTCCTAACTCTTGTTCTCACTCTTAGATTCATCTTTATCCTCTTGCATTTTACGCCTCACGTTTTACATCTAACCCTTGGGACCTTGGGCCGCCTATGAGGAGTAGCACAGCATAGCACATGATATTCTACCGATATGCCATAGTATACACTGCATCTTGCTTTGAGGTTTAAGCCTTGAGATTTAAGTTGAGGAGGCGGGCTGAGCCGCCTCCTATTCTATGTTATATCTCGAGTCTGAATATTGCTTCGGGGTTAACGACGCGGAATGTGAACGATTCTGTCAGGAAGAGCTTCACGCTTTCTGCGCTCCTGTTCACAAAGCCCAGAGAGAAGTCGACCCCCAAGACGAGTTCCATATCGCCGCCGCGGAGCGATACTACGTAAGCTTCATCTATGGATGGAGCAGGGATAATCTTTTCTGCTAGAGCTTCGATCCTCTTGGCCAGCGGATAGCCTTCGGCTCGGCTTAGGATCCACTTCCATATCTTCGCTCCGGCTACGAGGGCATAAGGGCCTTCTACGCCGCTCAATTTTAAAGAGGAGATGGCATCGGCCACGCTGCCGATGAAGCTCGACTCTTCCATGGAGACCTTGAGGCTCCTATGCGCTGTGGCTTCTCTTAGGCCGACGATGTTTCCTTCTTTAAAACCTTTGTATATGGCTTCCTCTTCGAAGCGCGCCATCTCACGCGCGGCCTCCTCCAGGGATGACAGATCGGGGTTCTTTAGGCCCCTCACAATGTTGTCCAACTCCCACAGACATAATTCGAACTCCGCGCGTGGTTCGACAAGGGGAAGCACCTGCCGCACGCCGAGGCATACGCCTTTCCCCTCACATGTTTTAACTGTCTCGACTTTACCTGTCGGACAGGCTGCATAATCCCAGCCCATCGGTCCCACAACGTCCACGAACTTCCTTGCGGAGAGATTGTTGATCAAGATCTTCTTTGCCTGGTCGTCTATCTGCTCCCATGCTTCTGCTGAAATCGGAGCCAATTCCCTCTTCAGGATATCCATAGCTATACCTCCTATTCCTTTTTGTTACTTTAGACTGCCTATGTCGAGGCTTCCTCCGCCGCTGGCCTCTTCTTCGCCCGCGGCGGAGGCTTCTATCTCGGTGATGGGTTTTTCTGTGAACAGATAAGTGCGCAAGGCTTCATCCCACTCCGGGACATTTCGCCTCAGCCACTCAAGGAGCATACTGGCATGCTCCATCTCCTCATTGCGGTTATGCTCAATTATGGCTTTCACGGCATCGTCGCTTGCGGTGGCCGCTCTTTGGTGGTACCAATCGACAGCCTCAACCTCCTCCTTGAGGCTGACCAACGCCCTGTGGATATCCCGGTCTTTGCTGCTCAATTCCTCTACTGGCTCATGATACATTTTCACCCCTCCTTCAGGGCAATATCTATGACTTTGACATTTGCAACAAAAGGATAGGCGTAATTGAGAACAATGTCAATTGACATTGAGCTTAACCCGGGCTATATTCGCTCAGGTTAAGGGGGTTATAAGGGGGTTAGAGGTAAAATGGCGCTTCTTGCATGGGAAAACCTGGTGCCGTCCCTTCCACAGGAGAAGAGTTTTAGCAGCAGCGGCGAAGTTAAGGCAAACGAAATACTGCTGCTTCAAGGTCCCTCAGGCGCTGGAAAAACGACGCTACTGCGCACCCTTGCCCGCCTTCACCCGCGCATAAGCGGAAGCATTTGGCTGAACGGAAAACCCTGCGAAGATATACCGCCTCCCAGGTGGCGACGAAGCGTGCATTACGTTGCGCCTCAGGTGCTCGCTAACGCTACGGTCTTGGAAAACATAATGTATCCCTTTCAGTTTTCCATCTACAAAAGAGAAACGCCGCCGCCGCGCATGACAGCCGCGCTTTTTTTAAACGAGTTGGGGCTGGATGAAGGAATATTGGCTCAAGAAGCTCGTACTCTTTCCGGTGGGGAAGTTGCCCGGGTCGCCTTGGTACGGGCCATCCTCATAGAGCCGATCGTGTTGCTGCTCGACGAGCCCGTGGCCCCTCTCGACGAGAAAGCGAAAGAAAAGCTCGCGTCTTTTCTCTCTCGTTGGATGGCAGGCGGTGAAAGGGGTATCCTACTTGTCTCTCACCAAGGGATGGAAGGCATAACGCGCATCATGAGCATTAACAAGACCCACTGATATAAGGCTCAAGGACGGAGGTAATATCATATGAGTGGAGTAATACCGATCTCCAATGAGCAGCTCGCCCTCTCTGTCATCCTCCTCATCGTAGCTGGCGTTTTAGCGGCATCTTTGAGGCTTGGCATTGTAAAGTCCCTTGCCATCAGTGCCATTAGGACTTTCGTTCAACTTTACATCATGGGCTTCGTCCTTTCGGTTCTCTTCGCACAGAAAAACCTATTCATCACTGCCGCATTTATAGTTATCATGACGACTGTGGCCACGCAGGCCGCCACGCGCCGTGCCAAGGGTGTGCCTCAATATCCCCGCGCGTTGGCGTTTCTGGCGCTCCTTTTGAGCACGCTTATAACTGGCTTGATGGTGGTGACGTTAATAATCAGGGCAGAGCCGTGGCACTCACCTCGCATTGTGATCCCTATATTCGGCATGATATTGGGTAACTCGATGAACGCCGTGGCCATCTCGCTCGAGCGGCTATACGCTTCGGCCAGGGACAAGATTAACGAGTTGGAAGTGCTCATCGCTTGCGGTGCCACCCCTTGGGAAGTGGCGCGCGACTGTGTGGTCGAAGCTGTAAGGGCAGGGATGACTCCTACGATAAACTCGATGATGGTTATAGGGTTGGTAAGTCTTCCCGGGATGATGACGGGTCAGATCTTGGGAGGAGCAGACCCGCGCGAAGCCGTGCGATATCAAATCGTCATCATGTATGTAATCGCCGCTGCCGTAACCATAGGGAGTTTTATCCTCGTAGGCCTCGCCTACAAGCGTCTCTTCGATAAGGAGGGAGCCTTGCTTTTGAATCTAAAGTTCAGCGTGAAGTAACAGAGTCAATTTAGGTGTGATTACCACTTTGCAACCACTTGAGGATGAGTTGCAGGGCAAAACTATTGCTGAACAGAGTCAATTTAGGTGTGATTACCACTTTGCAACCCCACTTCCACTGAGTGGAATGTGGGGTTGTTGCTTGTTATTGTGGTTGCTATAATAAAGCCAAAGCAAATCTGAGCAGTAAGGGGGTGGCAAACAACAGCGTCGAGGTCTTTTGGAAAAGCATTTCGGTTTTTCAGAAATAAGCAGATTGAAAGGGGGCAGGTAGGATGTTTAAGAAAGCGGCGTTCCTGGTTTTGGCTGTTGCGCTGGTGGTGTCGTTAACAGGAGGAGCTGCCTTGGCGGCATGGCCCGAAAGGCCCGTAACGGTGGTGGTTCATTTTGCTGCCGGTGGAGCCACGGATATGGTGGCGAGAGCCTTGTCGGCGGAGATGCAGAAGGTCCTTGGGCAGCCGATCTCTGTGGTTAACATGCCCGGGGCTTCTGGAGCTGTGGCGACCGCCTTCGTGCTCGCAAAGCCGCACGATGGCTACACCCTCGTGGGAGAGTCTGACAACATCCGCATGTTCCAGGTGATGGATCTCGGCAACTTTAACTATAAAGATTTCCACCACTGGATAGGGGCCATGGGGACGCTCTGTATTTCGGTCAGACCTGACTCACCTATAAAAGATGGTCATGACTTGATCAAATTTCTCAAAGAGAAGGGTACAAGCGCCACTGTTTCAGGCTCTGGACTGGGAACTGGTTGGCATGTGGGCATGGAGATGCTCAAGGCCGTCGTGGGGTTTGACTACAAATATGTTCCGTACTCTGGAGGGCACCCGGCCACAGTGGCTGCCATCGGTGGCGAAGTCGATATAGCGGCCACAGGTCTCATGGAACAG
>CAYTKB010000147.1:0-4794 GCA_964438265.1 uncultured Acetomicrobium sp.
AATATATACAAAGGAACAGCCAAGGTCATAATGCGAAGCATAGAAGCAGCTAAAGCTTTACTTGAAGTATCCATACCCGGAGCCAAGGTTTTAACCCACCAAGAAGATCCCAAATAAAGAAACAGAAAGACGACTGCTGCAAGTAATAAAAAAAGCATCACAATGCTACTTAAAAATAGCTCTGCTTTTTTTGAGTCATCTTTTATATATCTAGCATAAAGAGGAACAAAACCTGCCTCTATGCTATTTGTTAGAAATAACTCAACCGGCATGAGCATCGCAGTCTGCGCTACACGATAAGCTCCTACATAAACGCTGGTGCCAAACAAAGCTGCCATGAGCACTTCTCTTAAAAAACCAATTATCTTACTCACCACGCTACCAGAAGAAAGCATCAAAAAGGCCTTAAACAAATTTCTTCCCCCTAAAAAGTTTTTATTGTTTGCCAAGCTTGCAGCAAAAACTGTATGTATTATAGCGTATTAGCAATAACAATAATTTATAGGTAATAATCAATTTTCTTTTAATTTGCAATAGACGCCGAAGATTTTTCTTTAACTATTTCATAGTATTATAACACTCAAGAAACTAACAGTAAGCACCCCTGGATTGACAGGATCGTGTAAACTTTTTGTAGGATTTTCAGGGGCCACCTCAAAACACTTGATCGTGATGCCTTTTAAGCCACTTTGAGCTCATTCATGCATGAAAGCCGCCATAACAAATGCCTTTAAGACAGTCATACATGGGCGTTACCTTCCCCAGCCTCAGTATGGTGAGGTAGCTTGGCCGCTCATCCACGAAAGAGAAAGCGCTTCTGGCTTCTGAAGTCGCCTTGGAGTTGCCTCACTTTACTGGACACTTTCAAACTTAGTCTTTAAGCTGCTTCTGACTTTTCGTGTTCGTCGAACCACCTCCGCTCAAACTCATCTGGATTCAGGTACTCAAGCGTCGAATGTCGCCTAATTCTATTGTAGAATACCTCAATGTATTCGAAGATGCCATTTTTAAACTCTCCTCGTGTTGGCCAACTATTCCTGTCGAGCAATTCAGTCTGAAGCGTGGCGTAAAAGCTTTCGGCTACTGCATTGTCAGGCGCATCTCCGACAAAGCCCATAGAGTCCAATAGAGGTGCCTCTTTCATCCTCTCGGTGAAGACGATAGAGGTGTATTGAGAACCTCGAGGTCTTTAGTGGTGAATCACCCCTCTATGGGGGGCGTCTGCGTTTAATGGCTATACCTGAGGCACCTACGGCCAATTCAGACGTTATACGGCTACCCAAAAGAAGCACCGATTACCTTTCTTAAAAAAGGCATCTAACAGTACAACCAAGTATAGTCAGCCCTCGCTCGTGGGGTGTTGCGTTATGTCGCCCACCCAGAGTGTATTGGGTGCATCTGCCTCGAAGTTTCTCTAAAAAGGAGGTTCGAGGGTAGATGGGACGTTTGGGGACATTTGTCGGTGCATCCTTGACGCTTACTATGTGTGTGCCTTTTATCTCTGCCTCTTGCGCACGTCCTTGGCCACCCTTTTTCTAAAAGCAGTGGATGTTAAACTCAAAACAGGAAGTTTTAGTATGGATCCTCGGCGCTCACCTAGCACTGGGGCTTCTTTCATGGATCTCCTTGATAAACCTTAAGGAGGATCCTGGTCATGGGAATGTATGATCTAACTCTTGCGCTTTTAACCAATCGTAGTATCCGCTGGCCGATACCCCAGGGGCGCGAAACTATATGGCAATAGGGTAAGGCCGCCTTCTCTTCCTCTATGAACGAAAATATGGCTGGAGTTTTCGTCCGTCTCATGCGCAAAAAGGTGCGCGGCTTTTTTTAATATCTCCCGCTCCATTCGAAGGATGCGGTTTTTAAGCGCGCAAGCTTCCTCAATTCGCATCGCTTCAGATGTGGTAATGCCCTTAGGAGTACCGGAATCGATCTCTTGCTGTTTCACCCAACGTTTGAGCGATTTCACAGACACACCCAGATCTCGAGATATCTGGGCTGCTGATCTTTACCCTCTTTAACCAACCTCACTGCCTCGAGCCCTAAAACTCCTAAAGAATACATTGGCCTGTCTTTAAGCATTAGAAACACCCCTCCCCTTTGAATTGTACCTCTAACTAACAGGGTGTCCGTTAAACCGGGGCAAGTCCACTCTCTATGTACGCCCTCATACACTTCAAGACGCACTCCTTAAACATCCTGTTTCAGCTCTCTTTCCATCTCTACAACAGTTCTGACCTCCCCTGCAGAGAAGAAAGCGAAAACATCCTTGACGAACTCTTCCAGAATCTGTGCTAAAATAAGCTTATTAAGGGAACTAGCAAAAGTTGCTAAATTATTTTCTTTCAACAACACCAATGACTAATGCATTAGCGTTAGGAAAAGGTTCTCCATATTTCATATCGCAAACATTATCCCAAGTTGTTTCTATCCATTTATTATCTTTAGAAATTCGTTTAAGATAATATTGTTTATCAAACCTTAATATTCCTTCCCTTAAAAATTTATCTATTGCACAATTATAGCCCAAAGGTAATGTAACAATCACTCTACCACCCAGTGAAAGAAGTTTTTGTAAGTTTTCAACAGCCTTGATAACTTTTATGGGCTCTCTTGGATTCTCATCCCAGCCTATGTGTTCAAGGGTAGATATGCTAATAATTAAATCATATTTTTGGGGTGGATGAAAGTTAACTATGTCTTCATTAATCACAGCTTCAGTTTTTTCATATTTATCTACAATATCATAATTTACATTAAAATAATGCGAAAGCACGTTACCTACTTCAAGAATTATTTTGTCCTTGTTCTCTTTCACAATATTCCATATGATAGGTATTTCAACTGCTCTTTCGTTTCTCCACGTGTTATTATATCTATGGTAAAAATAATAATAAGTTGTTCCTTGAAACACGAAACTTTCTTTTGATTTTATTTTTGTATAATAGTAATAGTAAAATACATTTATTATACTACCAACGGTTGCTTTAATTATAGCGTACATAACATAAAAACTCCTTCCTTTTCGACGTTTCTTTAATTTGCGTAATAAGTTTTTGTATTCTTTTAAAAACATTACCCTGTTTCATTTTGCTAGTTTAGCAAGATTATCTAATAAATTATCTATTCTTCTAATTACGCTTAATTCTCGCTAAAGAACTTCTTGTCACCTAAGATTTCTACATAAATGAACACTTAGTACACAGGATTTTCGTTTTTATTTTAATACAAACCTACGTCCATACTAATCCCTCCTATCATATATAAGCATAGTGTCAAGAAGTTTGTGTATAGCTCACCGTGTACAGCTCTTGAGAACTGGCCTCGACTGGACCGTATTTTTTCCCTCCTGATGTGCAGCAACTTCTCTTTGACCGAAGAGAACTCCCAGACCGCCCTCCTGTATATTTTTCGTTCATCTCCTGCGCTACGAGGTAGACGACTTTGCTACAAGCTTCTGGGTCTGGGAAGACCTCTATGACCTTCGTCCTCCTCTTGACCTCTTTTATAAACCGCTCGAGGGGATTGATGGTATAGATGGTCTTCCTTATCTCCTCAGGATACTTTAGGTATGTCATCAAAGCCTCAAGACCTACCTCCCAGGATTTCGTGACCTTTAGGATACATCCTGCCCCATCTCTCCTTGAACTCGTTGAAGGCTCCCTTAAAACTTGCCTCGTCCTTTTGCCTATAGATCCTCTTTAAGTCCTCTCCTACAGCCGCTCTATGTCTCACCCTCACCTTCTTCAGGCTGCTTCGCACTTTGTGGAGGATGCAGCTATAGAAAGTCAGACTTTGGATAGACCTCGCCAACGGCTCCTGATAGACCCTTCAATCCGTCGCCTATAAACAGAAGTGGCTCTTTAAGCCCTCTCCTTTGGAGCTCATAGAGGATCTCTTTCCATATGTCTGCGCTCTCACCTTCGCTGCCGCCCAACCAGAACCCTAATACTTCCCTGTAGCCGTCTTCGCCTATCCCCAGCGCTACGTAGACGACTTCGCCGTCCACAGATCCCCTCCTGATGTTTATCACAGTCCCATCTATGAAGACGATGGGATACCAGTTCTTTATGGGCCTATTCCTATACGCCTCGACCTTTTCCTGCACTACGTCGGTTATCTTAAGAAAAGTTAGCTGGCGCTGTACTTACCATCGATCAGGGCGCCTACAGTCCTCGATATATCTCTTGTGGAACAGCCGCCCTTGTCAACGCCACTACAAACTCTTCCAGGTTCATAGGACGTCCTCTTGTACGGCTCCAGAAAGAAAGGCCTAAAACCTCCTTCTCTCGTGCGAGGCACTCGCACATCTATCCTGCTAAAACAGCCCATCTAAGCCTCGTGAGTAATGGCCATTGCAAACATCTTCGTTCTGCCCACAGAATGCCTCCCTGAACCGCTATGGTCATCCCCTCCAAGAGGTCTTTTGCCACGCTCCTCAATTCTGCTTTGAATGCTTCCTTGAGCAGTTCTCTCCTTTCTTCCTCTTGTGATAGAATTATGATTAGATCCTTGAGATTCTCTTTCATCGCTGCACCTCCTGGTGTGTATAATTTGGCGGCCTGCACTGCCCACCAGGAGGTATTTTATTTCTCAAGGGCCGTACACAAATAGGTTACACTATCTATATAAGAACGTATACTGAACCCCATAAACTGAACAGAGGGATAAGAGACGCTGTATATACAAAAAGATGAGACAGGTAGGTAAGCAACATCCATAAGAAGCATAGCACGTGCGTATTTCGGACGCATCCGGACACCAATTCCGGTAACATCCGGACAACGTAAC
>CAYTKB010000148.1:0-4728 GCA_964438265.1 uncultured Acetomicrobium sp.
CATCTCGATCTGCCTCCTCGCAAGACGTTTGGGGTCAAGTCTTTACCTTTTGTGCTTCTTGGCCTTTTCTAACTTTCTTCGTCCTATCTCTTGTACTTCACACCTTACTCATTACTGATCACTCATCACTCACATTCACTCTCACTCTCACATTCACTTCTACTATTTAATTGATGCCATCGATATAAGCCAGAGGTAAATTTCCGGCAAGTCTTCCAGTTCGCGCACAAGCGCCTCTTTTTTATCCACCTTTACCTATCTCCTGAATAACCTTAAAGTCTATTTTACACTGAACTTTGGCCGACGCTGCATGAGCGCACGGAAGCCATTGATATTTTTGCTAAATCTGCGTATACTATTGATGTAAGGAAAGTAAGGAACACCTTAACGGCGAAAGGAGCGATAACTAATGGAGCTTGCGAAGATAACCTCGAAGGGGCAGATCACTATTCCCGTTGATATCCGCCGAAAGCTGGGCGTCAAAGAAGGCGACAAGGTTTTGTTCATCGAAGAAGCCGGAAAAGTTTATATCCTTAATGCTTCAATGGAAGCCATCAAAGAAGCGCAGGCCGCGTTTGCTGGAGAAGCGGAACGTGCTGGGCTAAAGAACGAGGATGACGTAGTCGCCATGATAAAACAGCTTCGGCGGGAAAGAACAGTTAAATGATATGAGGGTTATGCTGGATACCAATGTACTCATCTCTTTGTTTTTATTTCCAAATCCGCGCATGAACGCTATGATGGAATATATCTTTACAGAACACGAGCTTGTGTTGTCATCCTATGTCGTTAACGAATTGACGAGACGCTGTTCAGCATAAGAGGCGCGAAGGATTGCCCCGTCCTCTATACGGCAATAATTGAGGATGTGAATGTTTCCATTACCGGAGATGCTGACTCCTGCCAACTTTATTGCAAACTATCTTAATCATGTGTCGTCTTTATGTGCCTTTCGAAATGGGACATGTAGTTTTCTTCTGCCGCTTCCTGAATATCACTCATATCTATTAAAAAACCGTTCGGGAAAAGCGCGCCCCAACTGTATGGCGGAGTATCCGACCAGGTTAATCCCTTAACGGTTTTCAGTTTATCCAGATACTCGGCAATGATATCGTTGTATGAAAACACTAACGCGATTATATGCATAATAGCTTGCATAAGTGTATCTTCGAGGTCCTTGAAAACAATCTTCTCCTCATCAAGAAGTTTGCCGAATATCAATAGAATTGTCATATGCAAAGCAAAATAACGCACAAGCGCGTCGAAAGCCGAATCACGCCATTTAGCAATAGAAGCCCTGATCGGTTGATCTTCGAGCAGGCAGGGGTTAATGTACAATCCATCCTCAACGCCCTTTTCCTTGAGCTCGAGAGGAGTTGAATCCGATGAGGAAACCTTAAGCTTATTCGCCAAAAAGTTGCACTTTTCGCGCATTTCCTGAAGCTCAAATACGTCTTCAAGTGAGGGTATACGCTGTATATCATAAGATTTAATATCGTGACTCATATCAGAAACGAGAAATTGCCCGATGCATGCTGTTTCTTCTCCTCCGTGCTCTTCGAACCACCTGTTCCACGACCTGATAGTTATTCCTTCCTTTATATCAAAGTCTTCCAATTTGAGCAGGTATCCGTCGCGGTTAAAGTACCCTTTCATGGAGACATAAGTTCTGCCATCGATTAAGCGTTCCTGCAATTTTAGCGATTTTATGTGCTCTTCGACGTCCGAAAAGATCGAATATTGCTCGTCTTTACTTAGGATACCAAGGTCACCGACTCTGATAATTTCGTCACAGTAGGCATCTTCGTCTTGCGCCGTTTCATCCAATACGATGGGCCAGGCAAGGGGATTTTCTCCTTCCGGGCGACACATAGCATATCCCATGTCCGAGATGGTTCGATACCATTCAAGCACCGTGAGAGCCTTTTTGTCTATCCAACTTCCTTCTATCAAAGGTATGGAGGACATGAATAAGTTGGGAGGATCTTTCGGGCACAACGCCTTACCTGTCTCAAGGGCGCCAGCTTGCGCAAGCGACTTGACTTCTTCCAGCAACGATCCAAGAGCCGCTTCAAACTCCTCGTCTCTGACGTCCATGAGGCCATAGTTGAAATCTTTGCCGTTCAAGAAGTCGTCGGCATCTTCGAGAGAGGCAAATCTGGAGCGAATTGCCTTGATATGTTTGTCAAATTCGCCTTCGGAGGATGCAAGGATGCATCGCAGGAAATCCCACCCCAAGGGAATGAGTTTTCTCCCTCGTAATATAAAATACTCCTTGACCATGTAGGACATCTCTTCTTTTTGCATCTCATCCCAGGACCTTATGCCCTTCTCGTTGAGGCTCAAAAACAGATCCGCCATCTCTTCCGAAAGCGGGTAAGCCGTGCTGCCAAAGGTTACGTTGACCATATCGGCGTGCCCCGAGGTTTGCAAGGCCATCAAAAGCCTCTTCAGTCGCTCAGCAAGCAGATCCACATCAAGCTTTATTTCTCTTTGTTTGTTTTTGAGTTCATCGTTTATGTAGTTGAAAAGAGAGACGACAAAGTCGATCTGCGGCTTTATCTCGTCTAACTTTTGCTTTACAAAATCAGGGTCTTTGCCATTGTGTTCCTTCATCAGGACTTTGGTAACCCTTTCGTTTAAATCCTCTGAGGAACCAAAATGACCTGCGGCCTCGTTTGTAGCCAAGGCCTCTTTGATCCATTCCTTCGCAGCTTTTTTAACCACGGGAGAAATATTTGCCAGATCAACTGACGACTTTGGTGTGCTCATGTAGGATGCTCCTTTTGCCCTTTGGGGTCGGGCCTTTACTTTTTGTGCTTTTGGCGGCGTTTCTGTTGGTATTTTCAGTTGCGTTCTCGATGGTGTTTTCGTTGCTGTTTTCATCGTTGAGGTCATTTCCGCTGTGCGATGCCTTTGGCAATGACACTGGCCTTTCTCCTCCCCTTTTGCTTCAGGCACCTGGCCTGTCGGCTCGAATTCGCGCTTATTTATAAAGTGCCCGCTTACAAATTAAGAGGCTACCGCTGATCGAGCTGGACAGACAATGGCTAACTGGAGCAAGTCCAAACTGCCTCTGCTCCGTTGTCTCTGGATATCAGCTCCGAGTGTTTTATTATAATATTCTTGGTACTCGCCGGTGAGAGTGCGCCTCCGGCTTCCAGCCGAGCCCACCCTCGATTTTAGGGCAATCGAGGGCATAGCAGAAGTTGTGACCCAATCCTCGACGGAAGCAATGGGCGCCTCCGCTTCATAATAGAGTCTACCCAGCCGTTCGGCAAGCAGGTGAAACGGGAGTTTGATTAAGTCAATGTTGCATCATTCCTCGCCTCCGCCGACGTCGTAGAGCTCACCGATATATCTCCGTTCAATAGGGCGATGGCTGGGCAGTTTGTCTATAAAACTAAAACCACCGTGAACACCTCAGGAAAGCACTTCCTGAGGTGTTCTTCTTCCTCTTTCTGTGCGATCGAAATCGGCGTCAAAGCTGATGATCGTCAATCTATATCGTTGAGCAACGGTGTGTTGATAGGCATCATCAAAGTCGAGGTTAAACCGCCGGGCTGCACTGATAACGTTTTCCAGCTCCTCAGCGCTTAGCGCTATAGGTTGTACTCCTGCGTTAATGATCATGTCCTGGATAAACTCGCCAAAAGCTCCATGTTGGTTTCGGCGAAAGAGAATTAGTCCAATAGAGTGGAGAGAGTAGTCGGAGATGAAGAAATCGTACTCGCCACACTGGGATAGAAGGGTTTTTGCTATTTCCGCCTGGTTTTGTTCAAGGATTACTTCCAGAAACACGTTCGTGTCCAGAAGCAACCTCATTTCTCACCGATCCTCCACTCCACTATTTTATGCTGAAGTTCTACCGAAGTGTATTTACCCCGCAATTCCTTTAACGCCCCAGCCCATCCGAAATTGGGCTGGCCCTTGGCCCTCTTGCACCGTTTCTCCAGCAGAAACCCTACGAAATCCCGCACCTCCTGCTGGAGCTCGGGTGGCAACTGTTCGATCAATTCTTTTAAGTCTTGCATGGCTTCCTCCCTTAACCCTCAGGGTCAGGTCAAGTCTTTACTTTTTGTGTTTCTTAATCTTTATTAACTTTTTTCGTCCTACCTCTCACATCTTGCACCTTACGCTTCACTCATCACTCACTTCCACTCTCACATCCACTTTCACATCCACTCTCATCACTCACTTCCACATTCACTCATCACTTCTTACGCATTACATATTACGTCCCACGTTTTATTGATTCCCAAACGCCGAATTATATGCCGATTCGATATACCTTTCAAAAATAGGCATGGCTTTTTCACTCGCCACTTCTTTAACCTCATCTTCGCTTATTAAAAAGCCCTTCGGGAAAAGCGCGCCCCAACCAAAGGGTTGCGCGTCCGTCCAGTTCAATGCTTTAAAAGCCTTTAGCTCGTTGAGACGTGCGGCGATGAGGTCGTTATAAAGGAAAGACAGCCTGATCAAGGATCTCATGGTCCTCTCGAGTAAATTTTCAAAATCCTTAAAAACGATGTCTGTCTCATCCAAGAACATGAAGGATATTGTGGCAATCGCCGAGTTCATGCCAAGGTAGTAAGCAAGTGCACCGAGTGCCGAATCGCGCCATTGGGCTATGGACGCCCTGATAGGCTGGTTATCAAACGGGCAGGGCCTTATGTACACTC
This sequence comes from uncultured Acetomicrobium sp., assembly GCA_964438265.1. Classification (GTDB taxonomy): domain Bacteria; phylum Synergistota; class Synergistia; order Synergistales; family Thermosynergistaceae; genus Thermosynergistes. Next base: position 4,683 of record CAYTKB010000148.1, read on the forward strand.
CATCCTCAATGCCCTTTTCTTTAACATCAGAAGGAATAATGGGATC
>CAYTKB010000149.1:0-4723 GCA_964438265.1 uncultured Acetomicrobium sp.
AACGAGGCGAGCCTTTCCGTAGCCTCGAGCCAGATAGAAAATGGCAGGCTCATGCCGTCTTCGACCAACATGGTTGAAATGGGCAACTTTAACCTGCCAGTAATATATTTATACCTTTCCGGCGGCGGGCTCACCCAGCTCACCGGCGACAACAGCCTCGTGGACACATGGTCAAAGCAGTTCGGAGGGCAGTTCACCGTGTTCCAGCTGCACCAAGAAGGGGAAGCGCGCCACCTGGTGAGGGTTTCCACCACGATATCCGACGCCTCGGGAAACCGCATAGTCGGCACGGCGCTCGAAAAAGAAAGCCCGGCATACAAAGCCCTCCTCGAAGGAGAAGGGCATTATATAGGCATTATAGACATAGGAGGTATGCCTCACTTCGGGGCCTATAAGCTCATCAAGACCGATGAAGCATCAATCGTGGTCTCTTCTAACGTATCCTTATCTCCTCTCATAGACTACATCAAGAACACCAAGTTCGGAGAGGAAAGCTCTTCTTTCATCTTCGACGAAGACGGCACCGTCATAGGACACCCCACGCTCGAATCCGGAAGCTCTCTTTCCTCTGTCATGCCCGCCTTCTGGGAGGCCTTTCAGAAGGAGAAGGCAAACCTGACCGAAGGCGGTATAGTGAACCTCTTTTACGGCTCCGGGGGAAGCTCTGCCATGGCCGCAGTATTTCCGGTGGAGGGCTTAAACTCCTACGTGGCGCTTTCTCTTCCAGAAAGCCAAATACTCGCCCCCCTCATGAGCATGAGGACCAAGATGATGCTCTGGGGCCTTCCCTCCCTCGTCATAGGCCTCGCCTTGGTCGCCTTCTTCGTATCGAGGCTGCTTAAGCCACTGAAGGGCCTTGTTGAAATTGCAAGTCGCATCGCAGCCGGAGACCTCACTGTGAGCGTAAAGGGCGACATGGAAAGCCGCAACGAGATAAAGGCGGTCTTGGGAGCTTTTGAGAAGATCGCAGATTCCTTCAGGAGCCTGGTGAGCAAATGTAAGGAGCTGAACAGCGCACTGGAGGAGCGCTCTCGGGCCATGGAGCAGATAAGCTCCCAGGTGGGGGAGGCCATGGAGGCGAGTTTGCACGCCGCAAACGAGATAGTCTCCATGGTGGCCTCCATATCCTCAGCAGCCGAGGAGACGAACGCAGGCGTAGAGGAGGTATCCTCCGGAGCTCAGAACACCGCCCAGATAACCACGTCTTTGAGCGAAAACGCCAGCGCCGTCACGCAAAGCGTCATAGACGGCGGCAAGGCAGTGGAAGAGACCGTAAACATCATAAACAGAGTAGGGGAGGCAGGGCGCCGCATACGAGAGGCCGTCAAAGCCTTGGAGTCCTCCGTATCGGGGATAAGTGAGTTCGTAACTACCATAGCTGGCATAGCCGACCAGACTAACCTGCTCGCCTTGAACGCTGCCATAGAGGCAGCCAGGGCAGGGGAGGCAGGTAGAGGCTTCGCCGTCGTCGCCGACGAGGTGAGGAAACTCGCAGAGCAGTCAAATCAGGCAGCCTCCAGGGTGAGCCAGGTCATAAGCGAGATATCCGAACGCACGCATGCCGCCGCCGTCGATACGGAAGAGACGGTGAGGGAGATAGAAAACGCCGTAGCGGCATCTCAGGCCACGAACGCCCAGATACAGAACATCATGGAACAGGTGAAGCGCATAAGCGACGGCATCCAATCCATAGCTGCGGTTGCTGAAGAGCAATCTGCGGGGAGCGAAGAGATGGCAGCCTCCATGGACAACATCGTCCGCATGGTAGGTCAGGGACAGGAAGCCGCAGAAGCTGTGGAAAAATCGGCCAAAGAGGTCGCCTCCCAGTTGGAGGAGCTAGAGCGTATACGAGAGGCACAGCTGAGAGTTTTGCGGGAACTCGACAAGGCCTTGGCTTCTTACAGGATAGTTGCGCAGGAACAAAGAGGGTTGGTGCCGAGGGATTGACCTTGTGATGTGTGATACGTAATACATGAAACGATGTGCGTAAAAGACGTGCGAAGGCTGCAAAAGACAATAAGTAATATGTTGGATATATTACATATCACACATCACGTATTTTAGATGTCTACGTTTAAGAGTTTCTTAGCCAAGAGTCCTATGAGGAACGACACGCCCGCTACGCCGAAGGCTATGCCGATCATCTCTAAGAAGGCGGGCTTAAAAGCTTCTTCTCTCACTACAGAGACGAAGAATGTGAAGATCAAGATCACCAGGGCGCCGTTACCCAGGCACCAGACGAGCGCCATATACGGATTGCTCAGCAAGAAATAAGGCATGATTAAAAAGCAGACAGTGAACACGTAGGCTATTCCCGTGTAAAGGGCGGCTTTGAGCGGATGTTGAGCCGAGGGGTCCGATTTCTTGGAGAGGTACTCCGAGGCTGACATCGAAAGCGAGGCGGCTATGCCCGTTATTAGCCCAGCCAGGCCTACTACATTGCTCTTGGCCAGTGCAAACGTTAAACCAGCGAGTGTACCGGTGAGTTCAACGAGTGCATCGTTTAGACCGAGGACCATCGACGATATGTAGCGGAGGCGCTCCTCATCGATGATCGAAAGCAACTCCCTTTCGTGCTCTTCCTCTTCTTTTTGTATCTCCTTGGCCTCAGGGATGTACTCGGCCAGCCTTTCGTAAGTCGACTCGGCTTTCCTCTCTCCCTGTTCCATCAGGTTGGTGGCGAACGTTATGCCGAATATAGTAGCGCTGAGAAGGCGAAGGAAAACTTTGGTTCTATCGGGCGATACCTCCTGTTCAGTATAAAGGCTCCACCGTTGGGCATGGCGCCTTTCGTCCTCAGCAATCCTTTGCAATATATCGGCATTTTTGCCCTTCGTCCGCCGTGCCAAGGCAGAGTAAACGTGATACTCTGTGATCTCATTCCGTTGCAGCGCGAGGATTTCTTCTTTCACTGTCGTGTAATCTTGCAAGTTAACGTCACCGCCATTCCTTAGCGAGGCATTTTTGCTTTTGTTTTTATATGTTAACATAATTTTGGCAGCATGTAAGAGACAAAACAACGTGTGGCCTTTGTGGGGAATGCGCGGCCATGGGGCGCAACGACCGATCGTGTTAAAAAGAGGGAGGGAGATGAATGCGCGCCGAAAATATGGAGCTCAAAGGTTCTCTGGCGTATGCCATCCACGCCGAGATCCAGGCCGAGGAGTTTTACAGGAATTGGGCAAATTCTGTTTCTCCTGCTATCACCGAGGAGGCTTTGCTCAAAATCGAGCTTGAGAGGTTGGCGGAGTGGGAAGAGGGCCATGCTAACCAGCTCAAAGAGCTGTACGAGAGGTCCTTTGGGCAGAAGTTCGTGCCAGATCCTGAAGTGGTCGTCGATCCAGTGCTCAGGGTACAAGCGGATTGGTTTGGGGGCGGCGATAAAAATCTCGTAGCCCTATCGGTCGCTTATGTTTCGGAGACGTCGGCCGCAGCTTTTTATGATAAGTTGGCGGAGCGCGTCGACGGCAAGTTGATCGAGCTATTTGAAGGCCTAGCCGATATGGAGCGCGATCACGCAAAAACGATCCTTAAGCGCTACAGCGAGCTTAGGGAGACGATCGAGAGAGAAAGCATCTCTAAGATGTTGGGCGAAGGATAACAGAAAAATTGTCTTATTAAGTGTTATTCGTTTGCCCTCAAATAAAGGGTTCTCGCAACAGGGTGAATGCGTTTTCGATAGGCTTTTGGGCGGGACTACTTCCATCTTGTGAAGCGGGTCCCGTGTCTATATAATGTCTTTCTAAGAGAAGGCGTATCGGCAGTTCGACATCATATTTAAGGGAGTGAGGTCAGGTGAAGAGGGCTATTTGTATGATGATGGGCATCATGCTTATAGGAGTAATGATGTTGGTCGGCGTGGCAGAGGCTGAGAGCTTCAAGATGAAGCTGGCCAACGCGGGGCCTGCGGAGTCGTCGGACAGGACGGTCATAGCCGTCGATGTATTCAAGAATTACGTTGAGACGAAATCCCAGGGCAGGATAAAGATCGATGCCTTTCATGCCTCGCAGCTCGGCAGCGAGAAGGAAATCTTGGAAGGACTGAAGATGGGGACGATAGAGCTCGGGACGATCACCACTGGCCCGATTCCGACGCTTTTCAAACCCATCATGGTTTTCGACATCCCTTATCTCTTCCCCAGCGAATACGTGGCTTGGCAAGTTTTAGACGGTCCCTTCGGGGATGAACTGATGGAAGCCATGAGGGTCCAAACGGGTGTGCGAAGCCTGGCGGTAAGCGAGAACGGCTATCGTCACTTCTTCACTGGGAAGAAGGCTATCCATTCTCCCGCTGACATGAAGGGATTGAAGCTGCGCACTATGGAGAACCCCGCCCACATGAAGCTCGTCGAGGCTTTGGGGGCATCACCGACTCCGATAGCCTTCGGGGAGCTGTATATGGCCCTCCAGCAAGGGGTCGTCGACGGGGCGGAGTGTCCTGTCACGCTCATAAATAACATGAAATTCTATGAAGTGCAGAAGCACGTAGTGCTCGACGGTCACCTCTACAATCCGTTGATCCTTTTCATAAACGACGGCCTCTGGAAAAAACTCTCTCCAGAGCTCAGGCAGATCATGTATGAGGGAGCGCAATTCTACAACATCACCCAGCGAGCTCTGACGCAGAGGCAGATTCAGACGGGGCTTGAGAATTTGAAGGCCAACGGCATGGAGGTTTATGTTCCCACGCCTGAGGAAATGCGCGCCTTCAGGGATCTTTCGC
>CAYTKB010000150.1:0-4703 GCA_964438265.1 uncultured Acetomicrobium sp.
TGATCGAGGGAGTCAGCGGCAGTTTGCCCTTCCGCCCCGAAAAGCTTAAGGTGATCGAGGAGGACCTTTCGTAGCTCTTGTTCTTCACGATCGAGGTGCCCCATGCGGGCCTCGTCTTCAATAATGAGACGGCCATTCTTACCAAAAGCATAAATGCCAAAACGGCCCTGCAGTTCCTCTTTGATCGACTGCTCCAAGAGGCTACGGCACTCAAGAACTGTTGTGCGAAGCTTGTTCTTTATGTTTTGGTCCATGTGTCACTCCACCACAATCCTCACGCCCTCATCGAGCAATTTGAGCAAATGCTCCTGTAGCCGGGCCACGGCTTCCCTGACCTGGTCCGCCGACTCAAAAGGACCTGAAAGAAAATCAGATACCTTAACGTGCTTGACCTTAACCCCTTTAGGCGCAGTCAAACGCTGGATTTCAGAAACGACCTTGGCAAAAAGCCCGCTAAGAGCTTCTATATCTGACTCCATCTGGCTTATATTGGCATGGCAAATGTTACATGTAAGGCTTCCCTCTGGTAAATCGCTTTCTGCGCAAGCGCGTGACGCAAGTGGCTGCAACACCGGCTCACGCATGGATTCAGACACTTGTTCCCATTCTGGGCGGCCTTTGATCTTCTCAATGGCATCTCGATATTGTTGGGCTCGTTTTGTATGAATATTTTCATAAAGAGCACGGTATGCAAGCGCAATTTCTTGTGCTTTTGCATCGATCTCCGTCATATGCTCGAAAAAGGTTTCTGATTGTAAAAGTTCGCGAAGCCGCTTGCCTTTCTCGGAAATTTCTGCCTCACCGCGCGTTTCAAGCTGACGCACCATCTCGTTAGCAACTAATTTTGCCCTTTGTAGGATCCCCCGACCCTCTTCGCTCAGACATTCAGCGATCTTGCGCATGCGTTTACGGCTCTCTTTAAGATAAGTCGCACTGCCTACCAGAAGGTTAATGCTGTCATCAGCAGAACCTTTTTCAATGCTCTTAAGGGTTTCTATGTATTCCTTGATGACAGGCACTACGGGCAGATTTAAGGTCTCGGCTTTTGCCATGATAGGTATAACAACTTCATTGATTTCAGCCTCAACATATTGTTTTGCAGCCATAGAGATTACGCTTTTCTCCACGTCCACAGTTTTACCCGTCAGAGCCTCAAGGCAGTGGACCGCCTGCGTTAGTGTCTTCAAGTCAATTGGCTTGACCGGAGTAAAAACGGCAGATTTGAACTTCGTGTTGTTGACGAAGGGTTCCCAACTCCGCGGGTCACTGTAAGAATTGAATGTCTGACCACCGAACGAAACTTCGATGACCCCCGCACGAAACAAAACGGCAAGTATTAGCCTCAGCATGTCGCGTTCCCACCCGTAAGGCGCCCCACTGAACCAAGTCTCGAGAGCCTTACCAGAGCAGGCTTCCCGGTTTCCGTCTTTATGTTGGCTGTCCAAGTAACCGCGCACCTCCCTGGCCACATCAGCATCTGGGTTTGGCACATAATTCAGGCCATCTTTAACAACAAGGCCCAAACCATCTTTACCCACATAGAAAATTGGTGAAAGACCTTTTTTGAGATTAGCCGCCTTAAGAAAGATTTCCGGCTCATCTCCACGCAGGGGTCGTGACCCCATTTCTAACTTTGGGTAAAGGTCGGGAACTACTTGGTCCAAAAGCTTTTTGATTATTTCACTTAGGCTATTGCCGAGAGACGAGGCATCCCGCGCTACGCCGCGAAACACGCCAGTTCCTCTTTCCAGGGCCTCCACGATCTTGTCATGCAGCCGCAAGTCATAATTTAGGACCAGGTTCTTTTCGTCTTGAAGGCAAGCAGCTTCATCCGGCGAGATCTTGTTTTGAGCTCGTAATTGATCATACTTTTCAACCATCTTTCTCGAAGCAAAAAGCTGGGCAACGAGCTCGTCGATCTCCGGCGTAAGCGAGAATACCCAGTAGATATCATTTTCGTGGGCTTTTTGGCGGCTTTCATCACGCGCTTCATCGATGCGTTCGGGCAACTCAGCGTCGTCTTCTGCCTTAAATAGAGTTAGTGTAATATCACCTTCATCGCCAACAGCCGTGCCATCGACGCTGATGCCAATTCGAAAAGTACGGCAGTTTTTGTAGTTATACGTGCGAAGTGTGGGTTCGCTAAAGATATTCCGCAGGGCCTCGCGGATAATCTCATTTCGATCGCGGGGTTTGGGATCATAAGCCCTCTTCTCGGTTTCCCAGTTCTTCTCTTGAGCAGTCTGGAGCTTCCACCCATCGTCAGTGTTGCGGATGAACTGCGCGTAGTAAAGTTTCTTTACAGCCGCTTCTACCTGAGGTAGCGGGGCTGGGTCTCCTACTTTATCAACCAAGAAAGCGGCGATGTTCGCTTCTGTTCGAGGCAAGTCCCGCACAAACTCCAAAAGACAGATTGTCTTTGCAACCCTAAGCGTCCATTGCCCATCCGGGTCTTTCTTAAATCGCTCGCTGATTTCGTGAATGTCGGTTCGGCGTTCGTTGGAGAGGTTGCCCTCGATAAGCTCGTAAACCCGATCCAGCGTGACAAGGGTGCCGATCGGACACTCCGCGAGTTTTGTCCGATCGGACACGAGCATCTCGTAAGCCTGCTTAATAATCGTCCGGTTGCTTCCACCAAAATGCCTGGGGGCGCCTGGCTGTAGGCGAATCCCCGACATAATGCTGATGCAGATGTCGATATAGTGCGGAGGATAAGGGTAAAACTGAATAAAGTCTTCCTCACTGATATCCGTTCGGCGCGAAGTGCGCTCAAGCTTAAGCGCAGCGTTCAAAGCGCCCTGATTTCTGTTGTAAAGCTCCCTGAGAAGTGGTAAGGCGTCCTCTTTTTTTGCCAGGACGCGTCGTGTAGCAACTTCGCGGATGTCCGATGGCGCAAGATCGACACGATAGTGGAATCGGTCCTGGAGTTTTGCAAATTCGACGCGCTTTGAGTCAATGGCAGCGATAACCTCGTCAAGCTTTTCCTGAGAGGTTACGACAATCCAACACGGCGCAGGTATTTTTCTCTCTTTCAACAGATTTCTGCCTACCCTGCCGAATTCCTCTACTGTGGCACGCAAATCTTCGATCTTATCACCGTTCCTGGCCACATGCTGACCGACCTCGTCGATGATAAAGGCGACTGCCTTTCCAGGGCGCCTGCGCCCAAAGAGCTCAAAGGTGCGATCGACGACCTTCCTTATGGTGATAGCTGCATCATGATTGCGTTGCGTGCGTGCCCATGAATCAGCTGCTGAATATGTATCTGGGTCAAGTTCGTGCAATATCGCGCTTGCACGGGATATGCGTTGTGCGCCCTTCCGAACGATTCGCCACTCTTGCCCATGAATCTCTCTGCATTTGGCGATGAACTGCTCTAACTTTCCCTCCGCTTCGAGCTCGATCTCAAGCTCGGCGATGTCGAAGTCTTCGGCGTAACCGAGCTCGCGCAAAAGCGCCGTATAGATGAACTCTGCTATCCGTTGGGTAACTCGGCGGGTGTCCTGCTCCTTAGCAATGTCAAAGAGGATGACCTCAGTTGGATACCGAGTGTTGATAAAGTCAATCAAATTAGTAACTCGCTCATCGCCAATTTGTTGTTTGAACAAAGTCGAGAAGTTATGCCCAAGGACTTTTCTATTCCCCAAGGCGTATCCAAGGTTCTTGGCAAATGAACTTTTGCCCGAGCCAAAAAAGCCTGAAATCCAGACGCCTATGCTCTCATGAGGCTCCGACGGGGCCTCGGCGATAGCCTTTAAAAGAACAGCGTACTGATCACGGATGCTGTCTGTAGCGACGTATTCGGTGATTTCCGAATACACGGACTGCTCATCAGCTTGATCGACCTGGATGATCTCTTCGATCTTCCGGCTTAGATCCCTCGAAAGAAGGCTACCAATTGTTTTCATGTGCTCTCCCTCGGTTTTATCCGTAGATTTTAACTCGATAGTTTCCCAAAATATCCCTACCCTTCAGAGCCATAAACCGCAACCCCGTCGTTCCCTCAATGGAGCCTGGGTAAAAAAGGATCGATATGAGCGATACTCTCCCCTGCATCTGATCTAAGAGTTTTGATATGTGATAGATGCCGGGGGCCATCGCCGCCGCACGCATCAAAAAGACGATGTCCGTCGATTTATCCAGTGACTGTAGACGCTCCGTTAAAAGATCGGCTAAAGGTCGCCAATCCCTGTCGGACAGGTACGTTGTAAGCTGCTCCTGAGCTGCGAGGAAACCTCGGTCTTTTTCAAGCTCAACAACAGCTTCAATTCCCTCGGTCTCCTCCACGGCTTTCCAAAGTAAATCAGACATATAAATTATCTGAGTGTTTTTGCCTACTTCTCCGAGACGTGTTGCCAACAACCTCGCTTCGCGTCTGAGCGCCCACTCTTCTTCTGGGTCATACCTAAAAATGGCGAATGGCAAGTCGTGATAAACGCTGATCCGAGGCGGATCGGCCTTAAGGTCGTTTTCGAGGAGCTCTATGCGATCACTGAGCGATGACATTGACATACTCCTCCAGGGTAGCCGCTGGAAAAGTCAGACGCGTTACGCTACCCGCAACGTGGTATTCGAGGAGTCCTTGTTGATGCGCCTCTAAAAGAAAGCGCTCCACTCCTTCCATAGAAAGAAAGAATAACTTCCAATCAACTAAGTCAAGTAACTTGGCTCCCGACGGTTGATGTTGCTTTAAATAGAAAGCT
>CAYTKB010000151.1:0-4679 GCA_964438265.1 uncultured Acetomicrobium sp.
ATACTCCCCATTCAACCCCACCGACAGCGGATGATCTTTTCGCCGAGATGCCTTCTGGCCAATATCCCCTTATGACTTCGCCTTTCATCAGGAACGAGCCGTTAGCCTCACTCCTGACTTCTACATACCTTCCCCTCCCAGATGACTCGGCGAACGAACCTTTAATGGGCATTAAGCCCAATCCCTTGACCTCTCTGCCCGTGGGAAGCCCGATGGACTCCCCCAAAAGCAGAGAACCTCCTCCTTCAGCAAAGAGCCCCTTTTTGAGGATGAAACTCCCTATATCACGACAAAGAGGGGCATTTGCCGAAAGCGGCATGAGAGAGGGGTAACCAACGCCGTGGGGGATGTAAAGAGCACATACTTCAGGCGGGATAGCCCCGTCCGAAACCGGCACATCTACGATCTCGCACCCCAAACTTCGCAAGAGCAGCTCCAAGTTGTTTCCACCTAAGGATAAAGCCTCATTGCGTAAAATTGCAACCTGCGCTTGCGACAAGGTTTCAAATTGCGCGCAGGCTGCGCTCCAATCATGCACCAAGCACGCCAAGCTTGGGAAGACTTGCCATTCGATCTGTCCTTCAATGACATTGAGCTGCGCGGATGCAGCACGTAATGCAATAACCAGGTCCGAGTTAGGTTTTTGAGCGCAGAGCTGAAGAAGAGTGGGCGCTTTCCTCTCTATATGGCGAGGTATATATCCGAGGCAAATCCATGGAAGATGTCGTCCCACCTCTATTTCCAAAAGCTGATATTCTTTCGGGTTCAATACGGAGTCGAATAAAAGGGTCCTTACATTCGCGCTTCGGCATTTTTCCAACTTCTTCTTTAGGTTAAAGGCTTTGCGGGCAGCCAAAGCAGCTGAAGTGCCACCGTATAATACCGGCAATATGTCACACTTCAAAAGCTCAGCCAGGCGCGCCGTGTGCCCATCCAGACATATGTCGTCTTCTCCATTCCCCTCGCCCAACGGGGCGATAATGAGGTTCAAAGAATCGCTCGACGCAGCCGCAGAGAAGAGGCTGTACAAGTTATGAGGGGTCGCACACAGCCGTATGTCTAACACAGTTACGTCGAGACCGCAGAGGAGTTGAAGCAATCGGAGGCGCCTCTCGTCAATTCCAGCTACAAAGAGGCGCAACGGATAACCGCGCTGCCTGAGGGCAGAGGCCAAAATTACAGTGGGGGGGACGACCTCTTCCCTTTCTTCATCTGCCAATATTAAACGGGGAAACTGCATCTCCTCTTCTTCGACCTCCCTACGTCAAAGCGAAAGCTAAAGGCTTGTGCAGAGGTTAAAGATATCATGTTCCCCATTATAATTCATTTAGTGGGGCAAGGCCGGTTTTGAATGATCTCATGCCATTGGGGAAACAAAAAGGGGGGTCTCCCCCCCCTCACAAAACGCTCGGTAGGTTTTACGGCCAAATGCCGCGAAATCTCATGGCCGCCACCACACGGCCAATAGCGCGCACATAAGCCGCTTGGCGCATCGTAATGCCAGTCTCCTTCTTAAGTCTCCAAATCTCATGAAAGGCTTGAGTCATCCTTTCATCCAGCTTTTTGTTAACCTGTTCTTCGGTCCAGTAATCGCCAGTCCTGCCTTGAATCCACTCAAAACAGCTCACCACAACGCCGCCCGCATTGGCCAATACATCAGGGACAACCAGTATGCCTTTGTCGGTCAAAACTGCCTCCCCTTCAGGCGTAGTGGGGCCGTTGGCGAGCTCTAACACAACCTTTGCCTTTATCTTGCCGGCGTTGGCCTCTGTTATGACGCCCTCAAGGGCCGCCGGGATCATCACGTCGACGTCCAAGGCAAACAGATCCTCGTTAGAGATGGGCTCGGCATCGGGGAAGCCGGCCACGGTGCCTCTTTTCATGACATGTTCTTTCACGCTGGCGTAATCGAAGCCTTTGGGATTATAAATGCCTCCTTCAATGTCTGCGATGCCCACAACCTTCAAACCCAGCTCCGAACAAAACATGTGGGCAAAACCTCCCACATTGCCATAACCTTGCAAAGCACACGTTAAATCTTTACCCCAAAGGCCCATCTCCTTGAGCGTCTCGCGAAGGATATACAACACACCGCCTCTGGATGTAGCCGTGTTCCTTCCAAGGGATCCGCCCATCTCTACGGGTTTACCGGTATAAGCGGATGGTTCGCCTTTCCCAATTACCTTCTCGTACGTATCGGTAAACCAAGCCATCACCTGCGGATTCGTGTTGACGTCCGGAGCGGGGATATCGTAATCCGTGCCCATAAAACGAGATATCCCTAAGGCATAGGCCCGAGAGAGCCTCTCGAGCTCCCCACGCGATAGGGCCGAAGGTGTACAGCGTACGCCACCCTTGGCGCCGCCGTAAGGGAGACCGATTACAGCGCACTTAATGGTCATCCACGCCGACAACGCCACTACCTCGTCCCTCGTTACGTCTGGATGATAACGAACTCCGCCTTTGTATGGGCCGAGGGCGTTGTTATGATGGCTCCTCCATGCCTTGACCATCTGGACAGAGCCGTCATCCATGCGCAGGGGTATCGTCAGTTCAAGGACTTCCTTCGGTTCCTTGATCATATCCACATACTCGGGCTCGACCTTGAGATAAGGAACTGCCTCATCCACCTGCTCCAGGAACGCCTCATAAGGGCTCTTTGGCATTTCGCATCCTCCTCCTTAGGTGATCTAAACCCAGAGCCTGGCACCAATCTTTATCAAATATTCTACCATACTAAAAGATATTTAGCAAAATAAACCTCCCAAAATAACACGGGTCATGGAAGATAAGAGTCGAGGCACTAAAAAAGGGCCTCATGCGAGGCCCTTTTGTTTGACTCTTTGAGTTTAATACTCCGGCATCTCGGGGACGGGAGTGCGCTCTTTCTTCTCGGGCTTATCCGCCACGAGCGCCTCGGTCGTTAAGACCATGGCAGCGATGGAGCCGGCATTCTGGAGCGCGCTCCTCGTAACCTTCAGCGGGTCGATGATCCCCGCCTGCACCATATCTACGTATTCGCCTGTAGCGGCATTGAGGCCGTGGCTTTTGGGGAGGCTCTTGACCTTCTCCACGACCACATCACCCTGGAAGCCGGCGTTCTCGGCTATGAGGTGGAGAGGCTCAGACATGGCCCTCTGCACGATTTGAGCCCCGATCTTCTCGTCGCCCTCAAGGGTCTCGATGAACTTCTCCAGCGCAGGTAGGGCATTGAGCAGGGCCACGCCGCCACCAGCGACGATCCCCTCTTCCACGGCCGCCCTCGTGGCAGAGAGCGCATCTTCGATGCGGTGCTTGAGCTCCTTCTGCTCAGTCTCGGTCGCGGCACCCACCTGAATAACTGCCACCCCGCCGACCAACTTGGCCAACCGCTCCTGGAGCTTTTCCTTGTCGTACTCAGATGTGGATTCCTCGAGCTCGGCGCGAATCTGAGCAGCACGCTTGCGGATGGCCTCGGGATCGCCAGCGCCCTCTACTATGGTGGTCTCCTCCTTGGTCACGCGCACCTTTTTGGCGCGGCCAAGCATCGAGAGGTCAGCGTTCTCGAGCTTTATACCGAGCTCCTCGCTTATCACCTGACCACCCGTCACAATGGCGATGTCCTGGAGCATGGCCTTTCTGCGCTCGCCAAAGCCAGGAGCTTTCACCGCGACGCACTGGAGTATGCCGCGCAGTTTGTTAACCACCAGCGTGGCGAGGGCTTCGCCCTCGACGTCTTCCGCTATGATGAGCAAGGGCTTGCCCGTCTGCACAGCTTTCTCCAAGATGGGGAGGAGATCCTTTACGTTGCTGATCTTGCCGTCATTGATGAGGATGTATGCATCTTCGAGGACGGCCTCCATGCGCTCTGGGTCAGTTATCATGTAAGGGCTGATGTAACCCTTATCGAACTGCAACCCCTCCACCATTTCCAGCGTGGTGCCTACGCTTTGGCTGTCCTCGACAGTGATGACGCCTTCCTCTCCTACCTTCTCCATGGCTTCGGCTATGAGTTCGCCTATGGCCTTGTCGTTGGCGGAGATAGCAGCTACCTGAGCGATCTTGCTTCTGTCCTTGACCGGGATCGACATCTTCTTGAGCTCATCCACGACCACATCGATGGCCTTCTCGATCCCCCGACGCATCACCATGCCATTGGCGCCGGCTGCGACGTTTTTCATGCCCTCGCGAACCATTATGCGAGCGAGCACTGTAGCGGTAGTGGTGCCGTCGCCGGCCACATCATTGGTCTTGGAGGCGACCTCTTTCAGGAGCTGGGCGCCCATATTCTCAAAGGGATCTTCGAGCTCTATCTCCTTGGCGATGGTGACGCCATCATTTGTAATAGTGGGTGAGCCGAACTTCTTCTCCAATACCACATTCCGACCCTTTGGGCCGAGTGTCACACCCACAGTGCTGGCCACCTTATCCATTCCTCGCTCCAAAGCTCGACGTGCATCTTCATCGAACATGAGAATTTTAGCCATTCTCGTACACCCTCCTTTTATAATCTTGCGCTATCGCTCAACTACAGCGAGCACGTCGCGCTCGCTGAGAATAAGATATTCCTCTCCGTCGATCTTGATCTCCGTACCGGCGTACTTGCTGAAGATTACGCGGTCTCCGACCTTAACTTCAAGTGGAAGCTTTTGGCCGTTATCGAGGACACGACCGCTCCCTACGCTTATGACCTCTCCCTC
>CAYTKB010000152.1:0-4670 GCA_964438265.1 uncultured Acetomicrobium sp.
GGAAGCCGCTACAATGCCGCCGAAACGCTTGCTGACCTCCCTAAGGGACAGGACCTCCGTCAATGGCCCTCACCTGCCGCCGCCCTCTTGAACAGGCGAGAGATCTCCTGGTGTCCCAAAAGCCCCTGGGGCCGGAAAAGCATGATGAGCACGAGTATCAGGCCGTAGGCCACAAGACGCCACATCTGGGCCACACGTAGAGCCTCGGGCAGCGCCACGAAGAGGAAAGAGGCCACAAGCGGCCCCGATATGCTCCCGAGCCCTCCCGCTATGACGGCCGCCAGTATCTGCGTCGACTGGACGAGGGTGAACATTACGGGCTGGATGAAGGAGAGATAATGGGCCAAAAGTCCCCCCGAGAGGCCACAATAGGCGGCGCTCAAGGCCAAAGACAACAGGCGCGTCCTGAAGAGGTGTATCCCCGACATCTCGGCCGCCACAGGATCCTCCCTGACGGCTATGCAAGCGGCGCCATATCGAGATCGCAGGAAGTTCCTGGCCACGATTACGCATAGGCCCAGGCACAAAACCACAACGGGGAGAGTGGTATAAGGCGCAATCCCGGGGAGCCCCCTGGCCCCGTTAGTTATGGAAAGGTTTTCCAAGATCACCCGCAACGCCTCGCCAAATCCTAAAATGGCGATAGCGAAGTAGTCGCTGCGCAAGCGCGCCCTCAGCGTGGGTATGCCTATGATGAGGCTGGCAGCTGAAGAGGCGGCAACACCGCAGGCGAGGGCCAAGGGAAAAGGGACGCCGTAATAGTACGTAAGTATAGCCGAGACATAAGCCCCTATCCCCATGAAAGCCGCGTGCCCGAAGGAAAAGAGCCCTGTAAAGCCCGTGAATATTGCAAGGCCCAAGACGGCGATCATGTTTATACAGGCGAGGGTCGTTATGGAGAGGATGTAGCCCATTTTAAACCCTCTCCTCCATGCTCTTCCCGAAGAGGCCGTTCGGCATGCACACGAGGAGCGCTACGAGGATGGTAAAGCTGAAGACGTCGCGGAGGACGCTCGACACGTAGGCGGAGATGAACGTCTCCACTACGCCCAGGATGACGCCGCCCACGATGGCGCCCAAGAGGCTCCCCAAGCCGCCGATGACGGCGGCGATGTAGGCCTTATTCGTGATCCACCCCATCGTCGGGTAGACGAGATATCGCACCCCCATGAATGTCCCCGCCAACCCCCCAAGGGCCCCCGCCAGCAGGAAAACGAGGGCCACGAGCCTATCCGTATCCACCCCCATGAGGGAGCACATGGTCATATCACAGACGCCGGCCCTTACGGCTATCCCGGTGCGGGAGCGGGCCAAAAAGAGCCCCAAAGCCCCTATCGCTAAGAGCGAAAAGGCGAGGGCGAACAGGTCCATCACGCTCACAGAGGAGCCCAAAAACGTGACCACCCGGCGGGTGAAAAATTCTGGGAAGGCGTAAAAGCGCGAGCCTATGGTCACATAGACCATGTTCTCCAAAAAGACGGAGCACCCCATGGCCGAGATCATGAGGTAAAGGGAGGGGGCGTTCCTGTGGCGAAGCTTGCGATAGGCGAGGCGCTCGTTCAGCACAGCGAGCAGTCCGCCTCCGGCCATGGCGCCGGCTACGACAAAGCCCAACTTCAGGCCGAACTTCGACGCCAGGCCTAAGCCCATGTAAGCCCCTAACATGATGACGGAGCCATGGGCAAAGTTGCTGAAGTTCAGGATGCTGAATATGAGCGAATAGCCCACGGCCATGAGCGCGTATATGCCGCCTACCGAAAGCCCTGTGAAAAGCGTTTGAAGGAACACCCTCGCCCTTACCTCTCCATCAAAAGCTCAAAAGGTCCCGCTAATCCCCGGGCTCGTATTTTTTAACGAAGACGAAGGCATGGGCCTTGGTATCCACCTTTTGGATCACAGCGGGTTTGTTCAACGGGTTGTGATCCTCAAGGTTCACCGTGATCTTGCCGCTCACAACGGGTAGGTCCCGCGTTTCTTCCAAAGCCTTCGCTATCGCCGTTCCGTCGGTGGAGCCGGCCCTCTTTATGGCGTCGACGAGCATGTATATGGCGTCCCCCGCCATGACAGGGTTGGGAAGGACTGGGTCCTCACCGTAAGCGGCGCGATATTCAGCCACGAAGTCCTGGATGTCGGGGTCTGAAAGGTCAGTTAAGTTGACGAAGTAGCCTCCGTCTATGGCGCTTCCGCCCAGGTCTATGAGGTCTGGGCTTCCCCAGTTATCGGTGCCCAAAAGCGTGGCCGTTATCCCCAGATCGCGCGCCTGGCGGGCCGCCATGGCGGCTTCCTTCTGCGTGGTGGGCAAAAATAGCACGTCGGGGGAAAGCCCCTTTATCTTCCCGAGCTGCGCCCTGTAATCGAGCTCCTCGCTTCGGAAGGCTTCTTTGGCTACGACCTCTCCCCCTTTGGCGGTGAAGGCCTCCTCGAAATACTTGGCAAGCCACTGACCGTAGTCGGACCCCACGTCGTAGAGTACGGCAGCCTTCTTAGCCCCCAAGTCTGTGTAAGCAAATTGGGCCGCCACAGTCCCCTGGAAGGGATCTATGAAGCATGGCCTGAAGGCGAAAGGGCGCACCTTCCCCGTGTCTTTGTCTATGGTCACATAGGGATTCGTGGCGGTGGTTACGATCATGGGGATCTTAGCCCTCTCCAGGATCGGGGCTGTGGCTATGGCGTTTCCGCTCTGAGCCGGCCCTATGACGGCCACGACGCCGTCGTTGACGAGGCGACGCGCCACGTTGACGGACTCCACAGGATCATTCCTGTTATCGTAACTGATGAGCACGATTTTCTTGCCGAGCACGCCTCCGCTTTCGTTTATCTTGCCTATCAGAAGCTCAAGCGCATTCTTTTCCGACTGCCCCCACATGGAAGCACCGCCGGTGAGAGATACCGTATGCCCCACCTTGA
Organism: uncultured Acetomicrobium sp.; assembly: GCA_964438265.1. GTDB lineage: Bacteria > Synergistota > Synergistia > Synergistales > Thermosynergistaceae > Thermosynergistes. The sequence continues at coordinate 2,908 of CAYTKB010000152.1, forward strand.
TAACATCCTCTGCGGCCTGCGCCGCCGTCGCCAATAACACAATACACGACAAAATCACTAACGCTCTTCTCATCTTCATTCCCCCTGGGGTCAGGTCTTTACTTTTTTGTGTTTTTCTTCTTCACTTATTCAGCACTTATTCGGCAACGCGTTTGGAATGACACTTATACATCCATCGAAGCATAACCACAAACGCAAACAGCGTGACGGATATTTTCCGTTTCCGGCCTCATTATCGCCTCCTCCACCAAAAGCCCTTCCGAAGTGAGACAGACGACCTACCTTTCGCGCTCTCGTATCTCTTAAGCCTTCTACCCCGCTCCTCTATAATAGGCTTTACGGCCTCGACGATTTGTCGGTGCTCAATAGTATACCGCAGTATACCGCTTTTTGGGTCTTTCACGGGGGTTCTAACGGCGGTCGTATTTTTTATGCAAACGTTTGGCACCCCAAAGGGCTTGCTTAAGATTTCTCAAGTTGCGGCGGGAGTGCCGCGGGCAGAATACAAATAACAGGATATAAGTGAAGGTCAACCGATAAGGGCAGGCCTTGCTCTTGTGTTTAACATAGGATATCGCGACACGGAAACAGGCGGAAGTGGCGCTTCGCGCGATCTCGGCATCCGGGTCTGCATCGGAAGTCGGATCTAACTAAGAGCTATATTTCTCGCCTCGTCTATATTATACTAAATATGGTTTCTTGTAAGCCAATCTGCGTGGTGCCACACGATAAGCCGAAAACAGGACTTCGGTCCTCGAGCCGGAGCGGAGGTTGCAATGAAAGAACAAAGAGAAAACCGAACTTTGATGGCACAAGGCGCGGCGCAACCCCTCAAGGTTGCACCGTATGCGCTATCGCTGACAAAGAGGGTGATGGATATATTCCTCGCAACGGCGGGCCTTATCATATCCTCGCCGTTGTGGTTGATTATAACTATCGCCATAATATTAGACGACGGACTGCCGGTGCTTTACACTCAAGAGAGAGTTGGTTTAAATGGGCGTATCTTCAAGCTATACAAGTTCCGCTCTATGGTGCGCGACGCCGAAGAGCTCACCGGGCCAGTCTTGGCCAATTCAGACGACCCCAGGGTCACGCGCGTGGGGCGTTTCCTGCGCAGGACTGCTTTGGACAAGCTGCCGCAGCTTCTAAATATATTCCTTGGGGACTTTGAGCTTCGTAGGTCCACGCCCCGAGCGACCAGAATTCGTAAGGGAATTCGTCCAAAGACATCCCGAGTATGAAAAGCGCCACTCTATACGCCCTGGCCTCACAGGTTTAGCCCAGATCTTCGGACACTACGAAAGCCCGCCCGAGGAAAAGCTCGCCTTCGACCTAAAGTACATGCGAGAGGCCACGCTATGGACCGATATAAAGCTTATAGCTAAGTCCTTCGCCATTACCTTCGCGGGAAAGTGGCAGGAGCGCCAAAGCCATGCAAAACCCAAATAACCCCGGGCACGACCTGGTGCGGCGTGCTTCGCACACAAAAGGACAAAAAACATAAAGCTGTAGCGCCCATGCTCAATCCTGCCAGGTTTACCAGCATATCTGCCCGCGAAAACTCCCCGGGGCTATTCTGCCCAATCCGGAGGCTACAAGGGGGCCTGGGAACACGTAGTGGCAAAACTTCTTTTGGAGCTTCCTATCCAGGTCCCTCAGCATTTAGTGGAGAAAGGGAAGACTCTTGACGGATACTATATCCCTCCTCGTCATCCCAATGGTTTTCCCTAAGGCGCTCCCTTTGAACATTTTGGTCCTTT
>CAYTKB010000153.1:0-1985 GCA_964438265.1 uncultured Acetomicrobium sp.
AGGGCGATAAATATAAATAATGGGCGATTTCTTGATAGCCCTGCTCCCAGTTGACAGCTGGGCCCCCATATTCAAAGGCGTCGATGACCCCACGCGACATAGCCTCGTAGATCTCTTGGCTAGGAATCATGACCACTGACGCACCCATGCGCGCAAGAATCTCACCAGCGTCTCCTGCCGCGCGGAATTTTAGTCCTTTAATATCAGCAGGTGTTTTGAGTTCCTTATTGGTATGGCACCAGATCTCGGCAGGATGTAGCAACGCTGTTGCGACGTAGTGCACATTGAATGGTTTATACATCCTTGTTGCAAGTTCGTCGCCCCCTCCAGCGAGGTACCAGAGCTGCATCTGGGTCGCAGTTAGACCTCCAACCACTTGGTAAAAGAGGCCGGCCGCAGGGAAAAGATGCATATTATACATGTGCCCTGTATAACATGCATCCATCACGCGCTTGCGAGTTGCCTCCAGTTCCTTCGTGGCAGGAACGATTGAACCACCAGGGAAATGCTCAATGACGAGTCTGCCTCCACTCATCTGCGCTATACGTTCGGCACTCCGGCTTACAACCACGTAGTAGCGCTGACTAGTCGGCCAATGACCCTGCGCCTTCCACTTGATTGCCCTTGCTGGTTGTGCTGTCGTTGATGCTGATGCGCAAGCACTGATACTCACACAAACTGTAAATATAAGCACTACTGCTACAACGACAGACAGCTTATTTCCTCGAACAGACATATTGATTCCTCCTTTTTAAAAATACAATCTCGTTATGCCAATTATAACAAATAGACGTGTGATCCTCTCGCATCTGGCTCTTCCAAAAGGAACACATACGGAGCAGGCATCACCCTGCCTTTGGCGCAACTTATAGCTCATCTGACTGCCGGCATCCCCTGGCTTCTCCTTCCTCTCTTTGGTTTGTTGGAAGCTACTTCACCCCTCGACAAGGAGGTTCCCGGCTATCTCCACACGACGAAAGCTGGTTGTTACCTTCCCTCGACACGAATCGTGCTGGCCTGGGATACGTTGTAATTTTGTGGCTCAATTGCTTCATCTCTCTATAACCTGTTCCCTCCTACACATGCATCTTTGATACATTCGTTACAATTTATAGGTCAGCGTTGGTTTTCGGACGCGGGCTATTCCTTACCCGAACTAGATTTTCGCCAGCGATCACGCATCGCTTTGCGTGGTACACTTATACTTTATCCTCTTTACACACAAATAAGCTAATCTAAAAGCTCAGTATCACCATTGATGCGCATAATCTAAAAATTTCCACTTAATTTAAATGCATTGGTTTAATTATTTAAGGCTCATTCCCTGCTGAGAAATTGCCTTTTGGAGTAGGGTAACATCTATCTTATGTGGCAACACGTTCTCTCGAACACAGAGAGCTGCCGCTGTGCCACCCGCCTGCCCAGTGGCAAAACAAGAAGGGATGAGTCGCAATTGCACCATTGCATCCTGCTGCGCCGAAATGCAACGACCCACCACCAATAAGTTGTCGACTGACTCAGGCACAAGTGATCGATATGGGACCCGCATCGAATTACTAACATATGGTTTTGCCGCTGTATCCGGAAAGTCGATCGTTTGCACCTCTTGCAGCGACGGCATGGCACCACCATGAATGCGACGCGTTTCACGGACACCAACTTGGGTGGCAGTATACTCGATGCGCGAGTGTTCAAAGCCTGGGATGTTACTCTTCAGGAACTGAGCGAGACGCATTGCATGGTCTCTTGATATTAGCTCTGCTTCGGTTAGGTCGTTTGGATCGATTGCATTTTTGCTGTATAGATTCCCTGTCCATACATTGATCTCGTTGCCATACACTGTATTAGCAGCGTATAACCCAGGTGCCCACTTTGATGGCTCAAGGCCAAGATCATATTGTAATTCTCCCTCCTCAATTGCCTGTCGAACATGCTTCCTGAGATTACCCCAGTGACCGATGTGCTGAAGGACACGATTTGTATCC
>CAYTKB010000153.1:1995-4647 GCA_964438265.1 uncultured Acetomicrobium sp.
AACATGAGAGTTATAGGCAAAGGATCTGCAGCGATATCAAATGGTGCACCAGCAAAGAAAGCCACATCACCGTCACCAGTCGCATCTACAATCACCTTTGCTTTAATAGCATACCTCCCACCTTTATTCTCAACGAGGACGCTATCGATGGTTTGACCGCTCTTGATCACTTGAGTTGCATGTGTATGCAGTAAAATTTGAACATTTGCTTCCACCAACATTTGCTGCAAGTCAAATTTTAAGAACTCTGGATCGAAAGCGGTAAGATTTGATTGCGCAGGATCTTCTCCTGGATTGAAACATTTACGAAATACACCTCGGTCCTTCATTCGCTTGGCTATCTCTATATTGATGCCATTATTAAGTGGTGGAGTAGTAATGACAAGGCCGGCAGTAGCCATGCCACCAAAGAAGCCGTAATGCTCAATTAATGTCACGTGAGCTCCATTACGGGCTGCACAAACGGCAGCAGCCACACCAGCTACGCCGCCACCACAGACAAGCACATCTGTTGTGGCGATCACAGGGATTTGCCGTTCAGGTTCATCAACCCAATCCATGAAATACACCTCACAGCCCCAATAATGCGAACGATTAGGCATCTTGCACGTCCTATTTTAAGTAAATAATTAACCTCTTCAAGGTTTCACAGGCTCCTAAAAAACTCCTCCGCCGAAAAACAACTATTGAGTATCGATTATTTCCAGTGCCCTTTGTCATAGTTTTTATTAATGTTGTCACCTCCTCTGCTATTCTTGTTCAGCCCACTGTTTCTTAAGTAACGTCATTAAGATTATTATCTTTTTAGACGTAGTGAAATAGCTGAGCCGTGAGCATATTTTAGCCCTTCACCCTAACTACGAGAAATTGAAGCACGTGTGGCGCGGAGTGTCAAGGTCAATTTGGAGACAAAAATAAATTAGGACTTTAGCCCCAATTAGGTTGAGATATTGAGGGCGTTTACAGGGGAGATTTAGCCTGTCGCTGCCGTCCTAGGCTTGGTCTTCTTCTTTTTTCTTGGGGTTGCTCGAGTTTTCTTCCGTTTCTTGCGAATCAGTCTTGAGGCTGAAAGCAATTTAAGAAGAAAGGTTTAGGTTTCTTTGCACACGAGGCCGAGCTCTTTCAGGCGTATCTCCATGGCCTGCATGGATACCACATAGCGGCGGGCCAAAGCTTGAAGCGTATATTTGTGCGCCTCACGGGCAAGCATTATTTTCGGCATCAGAAGTTCCGCCGCAAAGATGTTGGCTTCACGCTCCTGCCTCGCGTCGCGGCCCAGGTCGCCGTTAAACAGCTCCGAAAACGAGATTGGCCTGTGTTCGAGCACGTAGTGCCCCAGCTCGTGAGCTATGGAAAACCTACATCGCGCCTCTAAGCTGTTTGCTTTGTAGGTTATTGTCGGCGGCGATGGTGGGGGATGTGCAAAAACATCGCGTCTATCCCGTCGACCTGGTGGTCTCCGACGCCTGCGTCAACTGCGGCATCGGCAAGAAGACGCTAGAAGCGTTACGCAGCGTGCGAAACGTGCGCGGCCTGTGCGCCGTCGTCCTGTGGGTGCGCGCGCTTTACTACCTCTCTCTCGCCAACGCCAAGCCTACCATGCGAGCCTTCCTGCGCGGCTGGCTCAACCGGCTCGCAAGGCTGTGGCAAACCCGCTACGGCCATGGTAATATACGTTAAGAGAAAGTATGAAATATTATATCCGTTGTCGGCGGCGAGACCGAGCGGAACGTTGCGTTAAGAGGTTCTTTGAAGTAGCAGGACTTACGCGGAGGCGGATGCCGGCTGGTGTCGACCCTGGACTTCAAATCCGGTGCGGGGTGGCCAGGGCTGCTCTGGGTGGGTTCGATTCCCACACGCCTCCGCCAACTCGTTGGAGGGACGAATGGGTGTCTTGGGCATTGCATCGCGTAGTTCGTCATCCGGCCGATAGCGTATGGCCTGTCCTTTGGGCCTCTAAAGCCGCTTGCGAGAGGAAGGTCGTGGAGATAGGCTTCGGGAATGGAGATTTTCTCCTGGCGTTGGCGCAAAACGACCCTAAGGCGTGCTTCGTCGGCATTGAGCTTTCCGTCACTTCGGTTACCAAAGCCGCGAGGAAGGCGCTGCAGAGAGGGTTAGACAACGTCGTTTTGGTCATGGGGGACGCGCGCTTCATGCTCAAGGAGGTTTTTCCGCCTGGTACCTTTGACGAAGCTTATATGAACTTTCCCTGTCCGTGGCCCAAGAAGAGGCATGCGAAATATCGCCTCTCTAATGGCGATTTTCCGGCAGCCATATCTTCGGCGCTCAAGGTGAAAGGAGCGCTTGAGGTGACTACCGACTCAGAACCGTTCGCTGAGGAATTCGCTCAAGCTGTCTCCGCTACGGGCGCGATGACGATCGACCTCTTTGAAAAAAATCCGAGACAGGCTGTGCGCACCAAATACGAGGGAAAGTGGCTGGCTCAGGGAAGGGACATATATCGCCTCAGGTTCGTCAAAATCGAGGACTTTGTCCTTCCTTCAGAGAGCGAAGGGGGTTTCCATGTGCATCGAGTCTTGAGCGTTAAAACGAGTCCGGCCAGGGCGATTTCCGGCACGAGCGGCGGCAAGGGAGCGCATAGATACTTCTTCGGCGGGGCATTCAGCGGCGACGGAGACGGCGACCGCTCCG
>CAYTKB010000154.1:0-4646 GCA_964438265.1 uncultured Acetomicrobium sp.
TCGTCGCAAAATTGAGAGAGAGAAAACGCCGCCCGAGCAAGCCCTTTGCCATCATGACAGTCGATTTAAACCAAGCGGAGGCCGTGGCTCATATCACGCCGGCAGCGCGCGAACTGCTGCTTTCGCCCCGCCGACCCATAGTCATATGCCATAAAAGAGAGGGTGCAAAGATTTCAGCGGCAGTCGCGCCAGATCAAGATACAATAGGCATAATGTTGCCATATACTCCGATTCACCACCTCATTATGAAGGACATACCCATCCTCATCATGACCAGCGCCAACATCTCGGACTCTCCCCTCGTTTCGGGAAACAGAGAAGCCTTGAAGGCCTTACAAGGCATAGCCGATGCCTTTCTCATGCATAACAGGGACATCTATGTGAGGATAGACGATTCGGTAGTGTCCATGGCTGGCAACAGGCCCGTTTTTTTGAGGCGCGCCAGGGGTTACGTGCCGCAGCCGTTCATAGCCGATGACGAGGCGCCGCCGATCTTGGGGGCAGGAGCGGAGATGAAGGCCACGTTTTCGCTGAACCATGGCCGCCTAATATTCACCAGTCAATACCTCGGCGATATGAAGGAGCTCCCATCTTTAGCTCTATACGAAGAGGTTTTGAGCCACATGATAGCGCTCTACAATGTGCACCCCCGTTTCCTCGTATACGACCTTCATCCCCAGTTCCTCTCCACCTCCCTCGCTAAGCGATCTCTGACCGGCATAGAGGATTCCCTACCCGTCCAACACCATTTTGCCCACTTTGCCGCTTGTCTGCAGGAAAACAGGCACTACGAAGAGGCCATGGGCCTAATAATGGACGGCACGGGATATGGCGAAGACGGAAGCGTATGGGGGGGCGAACTTTTGGCGGGAAGTCTGTCGTCGTGCCGCCGAATCGGACACCTTTTGCCAACTCCACTGCTCGGAGGCGACCGATCTGTGCTGGAGCCTTGGCGCCACGCTTTGTCTTTAATGGCGACGGCCTTGGGCGAAGGCGAAGCCATAAAATGGGCCTCTCGCCTGTGGCCTCAGAAGGAAGAACTGGTGCGCCCCGTATTGGCATCGGCCAAGGCGTCTCCCATTACGACATCCTGCGGCAGGCTCTTCGATGGAATTTCAGCGATCCTCGGAGTGCGCGATGCGATAACCTACGACGCTCAAGCCGCCATGGAGCTCGAGGCGATTGCTCACGGGGCTGGAGAATTCGCTCCTTTTTCCGTCGTGGCTCAAGATGAACACATCATGATCGACTGGCGACCCACCGTGATATGGACGTTGGAAAGACTCGGCCATATGGAGCCTGCAAAGATAGCGGCTGCCTTTCACGATGGTCTATCTAAGTCGCTCGCCGAGGCGTGTTCTACCGCGAGCGAAATGTTTGGCCTTAAACATGTAGCTTTATCGGGCGGCACTTGGCAAAACAGGCGGCTCTTTTCTATGACCTGCTCTTTTTTGCGAAGGTTAGGACTATCGCCGCTCGTGCACCGCTTCCTGCCGCCCAACGACGAATGCGTCTCCTTCGGCCAGGTGGCCGTGGGGATAACTCGCTGGGGTCGCATGGCCAACATAAAGGCGAGGGGGACACCCTCGCCTATCCTGCCATCCTGAGTGTTTTAGCTATACAAGCGTAAAAATGGCTCTCTAAGAAGGCTTCCGCACGTGCGCTGCCTGAGGTCCCTTGTCTCCCTGGACGACGTCGAACTCAACGCTATCACCTTCGTTGAGGGTCTTGAAGCCTTGCATATCGATAGCGCTATAGTGAACAAACACATCCTTGCCCTCTTCTGTGGTGATGAAACCATACCCCTTGGTGCCGTTAAACCACTTGACAGTACCTCGCATATCCTTGCCTCCTAAAACTTACTGGTTTCTTACGAAGGTGATAGCACCATCGCAAGCCGCGCTACTATATCATTTCCAAAGACCATAGTCAAGCATTTTTGGAGCTCTCATAGCGTTGCAGAGCCAAAACTGCGTTGTGACCCCCAAAGCCGAAGCTGTTCATCAACGCCTTTGATATCTTCCCCTCTCTCGCCTGTCCAGCCACCACTGGGATCGGACAATTCGGATCCTGTTTTTCCAAATTTATGGTGGGGTGTATGACCCCCTCATCAATGGCGAGCAGGGTGGCGATCGTCTCCAGCGCTCCGGCAGCGCCCAATCCGTGGCCGATCATCGACTTGGTTGAATGGACATAGAGGGAATCGGCATGGACTCCAAAAAGCATTCGGATGGCCTTGGCCTCCATTTCGTCGTTGAGCGGGGTAGATGTGCCATGGGCGTTGATCAGGTCGACCTCCTCCAACTTCCAACCTGCCATCGATACGGCCAAAGCCATAGCCCTAATAGGTCCCTCGCCGGTAGGATCAGGGGCAGTGATGTGATAGGCGTCGCATGTATTTCCATAACCGACGAGTTCCGCATAAATATACGCCCCCCTCGCCAGGGCATGCTCCAACTCTTCGAATACTAAAACGCCGGCGCCCTCTCCCAACACAAAGCCGTCGCGGTCGATATCGAAGGGCCTCGAGGCGCGCTCAGGGGCATCGTTGCGAGTGGAGAGGGCCTTCATAGCCGCGAAGCCGGCAACCCCCACAGGCGTTATGGCAGCCTCGGCGCCGCCGGCGAGTATGACGTCGGCTTCGCCTCTTTTAATCGTGTGATAAGCCTCACCCATCGTGTGGGTCGCGGTAGCACAAGCGGTAACAGCGCACAGATTAGGACCACGAGCCCCATGTCTTATCGCCACATAGGCCGCCGGCATATTGCTTATCATCATCGGAATAAAAAAAGGGCTGACGCGAGAGGGTCCTTTTTCGATCAGCGCCTTTATGTTGTCGTAGCTCGTGGCAATGCCACCTTCACCGCTGCCCAAATAAACGCCGAACTTTTGAGGATCGAGGCTTCCTACGTCAAGTTTGGCATCCTCTATCGCCACGTCAGCAGCAGCCACGGCAAACTGGATCACACGGTCGCTTCGCCGCGCTTCTTTGCGATCCATCCATTTGTCTGGGGAAAAATCCTTCACCTCGGCAGCAATCCTGACCGGAAACTCGGAGGCATCAAAAAGGGTGATGATTCCAACCCCATTTCTACCCTCTTTGAGCGCCTGCCAATAAGATTCCTTCCCGATGCCGATGGGGCTCACCACGCCTATTCCTGTGATCGCAACTCTCCTCAAGGAGGTCACTCCTTCGCAATTGAAGAGGCCCCTCTTTCGAATTCGATAACCGCAGAGGGACCTCAAGTATACTCTATTCTTCTACACCCAGCTTGCCCTTCACATACTCAAAAGCCTCGCCGACAGTCGTGAGCTTCTCTGCATCCTCATCGGGAATTTCGATATCGAACTCCTCTTCGATGCCCATTATCAGCTCCACGATATCCAAAGAGTCGGCGCCCAAATCCTCCACGAAGGAGGCCTCGGGTTTTATCTGATCCTCCTCCACATCCAAACGATCCATCACGATCTCTTTCAGACGCTTCATAACCTCATCAGCTTGCATAGAACATTCACCCCCTTCCTCAGTGCATCGTCATGCCGCCATCTACGGCGAGGATTTGTCCGGTTATGTAACCGGCGTCGTCAGAGGCCAAAAAGGCTACAGCCTTGGCCACCTCTTCCGGTGCACCCGGACGACCCAACGGTACTAGCGACAAAAGTCCTTCTCTTATCGGGTCACCCAGAGCAGCCGTCATATCGGTGGATATGAAACCAGGCGCCACAGCATTGACAGTTATCCCCCTGGAGGCCACTTCGCGAGCCACACTCTTAGTGAAGCCAATTATCCCTGCCTTGGCAGCGGCGTAATTGGCTTGGCCGGGGTTTCCCATCAACGCAGTAACGGAGCTCACGTTCACTATGCGGCCCCAGCGCGCCCTTATCATATAGCGAAGCGCCTCTTTTGTGCAATAATAGACAGAGTTCAAATTCACAGAGAGCACTTCGGCCCATTCCTCGTCTTTCATGCGCAAAAGGAGATTGTCTTTCGTTATACCAGCGTTATTAATCAGAATTGAAACTTCACCCAACCTGAGCGCAATATCTTTGAAGAGCCTCTTTGTCTCGTTCGGATCGGAGGCATCGGCACAAAAGGCTTCCGCCTTGCCGCCTTCCTTTCCGATTTGATCGACCACTTCCCGCGCTCCAACGGCCGAACTCCGGTAATTTACGGCAACGGCATAACCCTTCATCGCCATTTCCAAAGCTATAGCACGCCCAATCCCTTTGCCAGCGCCGGTTACCAGTGCCACCTTACAAGACGAGGCCATTTTATAGACCTCCCTTGATGAAATCAAGGGTCTTCTCCAAATTCTTGAGATCCTTCAGATTGTAGGATCCAACGCCTGAGGCGCATCCCTTGAGCAAACCGCTCAAGACGTTGCCGGGAGCCGCTTCGATAAATGCAGAAACCCCTGACTTAGCCATGAATTGAATCGAATCCCTCCACAGGACGGGGCTATACGTCTGACGGCGAAGGGCATCTTGAATCTCACCTATATCCGTCACCGGAGTCGCCGTAGCATTGGCCACCAAGGGCCAAAGGGGTCGCCGCCAAGAACATGCCTCAAAAGCCCGCGAGAGCGTCTCCGCCACAGGGCGCATGAGAGAACAATGGAATGGAGCGCTAACCCTCAAGGGAACCG
>CAYTKB010000155.1:0-2521 GCA_964438265.1 uncultured Acetomicrobium sp.
TATGACGAAACGTTTGACAAGATCGTAGAAGAAGAGCGAGCTAGCGGTTGCACTGTGACGTTTATGTCTGATGAAGATATAGCGAAGTGGGAAAATGCAGAGAAATTACGGGATTTACAGGAGCAATGGATTAAAGAGGCTAAAGAAGCAGGTCTTCAAACTGCACCATCGGTAATGGAAAAGATGAGAACCCTCGTTCAAATGGCTATAGAGCGAGAGCAATAAATTGAGCATGAGGCCCCTGCATATAAATCTAAAAGCGGGGCCTCGTCGCATTTTTGGCTCTTTAGAAGCAAATAGGAGGGTTTAAAATGAAGCATTTTTTTCACAAAGTAAACGAGACGCTTTCTGTGTTTTGTGGGTGGCTTATGTTGGCGATGATGGTCTTATTAGTGGTAGACGTTTGCAGCCGCAATGTTGGTAAGCCTATTCAGGGCATGGCGGAGCTTTCTGTCTTCGTCATGATGATCATGGTTTATCTTGGAATGGCGCGCTGCGAAGAGCACAAAGAGCACGTAAATCTAGAAATAGTTAAAGATGCCCTTCCTCCACGCATGCGACGTGCTGTGGGGTTTGTTGCCTATGTGCTAGCGCTTATTTCCATTGGTATTTTTTTCTATGCAGTGCTTCAAGACGCCGTTGCTTCTTATAGAAGTCGCGAAGCGCTTGCTGGAGTTGTGGAGTTGCGCCTTTGGCCGGTAAAAGCTGTGATGGTAGTTGGAGTCGCTATTTTCTGGATTCAGGCGTTGATAAACGCAACTGAAGCGATTAAGGATTCCAAGACGGACTTTCAAAGAGACAGCTCTAATGCCTAAACGGTTTTGAAGGGAGTGTGCTCTTATGAGTTTTGTGACTGGTGGCATTCTATGCGTTTTAGTGCTTTTAGCTTTGATGGCCACAAGTTTGCAGATAGGCTTAGCTTTCATCTTGGGCGGATGTATGGTCTCTTCTTTGCTGATAGGTTTTGATAGCACCATTTCTCTTTTGGGGCAGGCAGCCTACTTTTCTATCGCTACGCCTACATGGACTTGTATCCCGCTATTTACGTTGATGGGAGCTTTTGCGGCCTATGGAGGCTATGCCCAGAGGACTTACAACGGCGTATATGCCCTCGCCAGAAGGTTAAAGGGGTCACTTGCAATAGCTACATGCCTGGGCTGTGCAGGATTTGGGTTTCTCTCGGGCTCGTCTATCGCCGCAACAGCGATTTTTGGTAAGCTGGTTTTTCCTGAAATGCAGCGCATCGGCTATGATAAAAAACTCTCTACCGCATGTATTGCCTCTGCTGGGACATTTGCTTCTATGATTCCGCCGAGCATGATGATGGTCATTTACGCTATGTTTACCCAACAATCGGTGGGTAAACTCTTTGCAGCCGGTATTATACCAGGCTTTATCACTGCGTTTGTATATTCTGCCTATATTATTTACGCTGTTAAAAAGAACCCTAAACTAGCCCCCGAAGCTCCAGAAGCGCACCTTTTTACTTCCGACCAGAGGAAGAAAGCAATTTTTGGCATGTGGCCTGTTGCTATAATAGCATTTGCCGTCCTCGGAGGCATTTACGCAGGGATATTTACGCCTACAGAAGCTGCTGCTGTTGGTTCTATTTTGACTTTGGCCTTTGGCTACTTTCAAGGTAGTGTAAGGAAAATGAGCATTGTAAACGCCGCTATGAAAGAATCCGCCAGCACTACAGCTATGCTCTTTTTAATCAATATCGGAGCTCTTTTTTATAGCCGTGTGTTGGCTTTGACGGGATTGCCTACAGAGATGGCCATGCTTCTTCTTAACCTTAATGTACCTAGAGTATTTATTATGATAGGGATTTTAGGAATCATGTTTCTCTTAGGCATGATTATGGTGCCCGTTGGCATATATGCCCTCACCTTGCCGGTAGTATTCCCGCTCATTGTAAAGCTTGGTTATGACCCCATCTGGTTTGGCGTGATAGCGCTTAATTTAACTGAAATAGGATCGATAACACCGCCGGTCGGTTTGAATGTATTCGCCATGAAGGGGGTAATACCACCTGAATATAATGTATCGTTAGAGGATATTTTTAGCGGCGTGTGGCCCTTTGTGATATGCAACATAGCGGTGTTGGTTATACTTTTTATATTCCCACAGATTGTCACATGGCTCCCGAACCTACTGTTGGGATAGCTTTTTAAGTTTTTTAACTCATGCGATAGAGGTGTTGATATTGGCAGGCCGAATAGATGGTAAAGCTTTAATTAGAGCTATTGAAAGGATGGCCACCTTTACAGATCAAAGCACTTCTCCCTTTACGAGGCGTGCCTTCACAGAGACTTATTTGAGGGGAAGAGAATGGCTCAAAAGCCACTTTGAGGCATCTGGTTTGGATGTAAAGCTTGACGCGGCGGCAAACTTGATCGGACGCATGGAAGGGCTTGATCGCGACAGGCCACCCATTATGATAGGGTCTCATACAGACACAGTTACTGGTGGCGGGCGATATGACGGTTTGGTCAAGTTGTGCGGAGGTTCGGATGAACCC
>CAYTKB010000155.1:2531-4458 GCA_964438265.1 uncultured Acetomicrobium sp.
AGGGGTGCTGGCTGGTGCGGCGGTAGCATCTTACCTTCATCGCTCTGGCCAATCCTTGCGATTCCCCTTGGAGGTTGTGGACTTCTTATCAGAAGAGGTGAGCAACTACGGCGCCGTTTCCTGTGTTGGAAGTCGCGCTATGGTTGGGACCCTATCTCAAGAAATGCTGTCCCGTATTAATCCCAACGGCGAAACGCTTAAAGATGCCATAAGGCGCATGGGAGGCAATCCAGACCTTTTAAACGCACCTCTAAAGAAACGCGGCGATATCGCCGCATACATGGAGCTGCATGTAGAGCAAGGCCCTGTGCTGGATACAGCTGGCATTCCTATAGGAGTTGTATCAGGTATCGTGGCGATCCGCCGCGTGAAGGTTACCGTAAAAGGACAAGCGAACCACGCAGGCACCACTCCAATGAAGGCCCGAAGCGATGCGCTGGTTGGGGCTTCTCAGGTGATCTCATTCGTCCACGATCTGGCTTTAGATTGGCGTGGCAGTTTTCCCTTGGTGGCCACAGTTGGCCGCATAGAGATTTTCCCCAATTCTCCCAATGTGATCCCTGGCTTATGCATCATGAACTTGGAGATCAGAAGTATATCGGAAGAAGAAATCGATACATTCTTGGATCAAGTCGAGAAGGCCGCATCAGATACAAGTGCAAAATGCCATGTTTCCGTATCCTTCGAAACTGCAAGCGACGCTTATCCCGCCCTATGTTCGGAAAATATTATAGCTACCATAAAAGAGGCGTGCTCCAATCTGGGATACGAGTATTTAGAAATGCCAAGCGGAGCAGGGCATGATGCTATGCACGTAGCTTCAATCGCGCCTATAGGCATGATCTTCGTCCCAAGCGTTAAGGGTTTAAGCCACTGTTCTGAGGAATTCACGAAGGAGGAGCACATCATAGCAGGAGCGGAGGTTCTTTTAGAGAGCCTCCTTCTCTTAAACGAGAAACTCGACGTATCATATGCTAAACTGTCAGAATAAAGATATGACGGATCCCCTCAAATGAGCAGAGGGCGAAAATTCGAAGCCCAATTGCATGCCAAAAGCAACTGCATTTTAAAAGAGGCAGCTGGGCAAAACTATCGCCTGCTCAGATGGCCGAAGGTGAAGAATTAATAATACAGTATCCAACCACGAACCCCGCAAAAAAGCGAAAATGTGAGATGTAAAACGTAAGAGGATGGACCTGGAAGCAAAAGTTATGTAGTCTAAAAAACACAAAAACTAAAGACCTGATCCCAAGGGTTATGTGACTATTAACGGATTCGCATCCGCCAGGCCACAGAGTAACCAAGTGCCCATCATATTCCTCTTTTAATTTATGGGCAGTCAAGAAACTCATCACCAGCTCTGCTTCTTTCTCGGAGCTCAAGTTGGCCCGTCGGAGATAGATTACAGCTCCAACTTCCTTAGTCCGGAAGCGCACCGGGTTAGTGAAGCGGTAGTCCCTGGTAATAAGGATTGCCTGTCGTGCCTTTGCTAATTTTCACACCTCAGCATCGATCATGCCTCTCTCAGCAGTCTCAGCTATGGCAATAACCTCATAGCCTGCTTGTCGAAGCGCGGAAGCCAAAGTTAGGCTGACATTCTCATCGAGGACGATGACCATTTCATAGTGGCACCACCTTTTCTGTCGCTAAATAGCTCGCATATTCCAGGCAGGCCAGGATGTCTTCTCTGCTTAGGCGAGGGAAGTTGCGCAGGATGGTTTCGATATCCTCACCAGAAGTCAGGTGGCTTAATATCACCTATACAGGTATTCTTGTGCTAGCCACACAGGGCTCACCGCTGCAGATTTTCGGATCAGAAACGATTCGATGACTTAGTTCCATGACCGTTTTTCCCCTTCTCCATCTCGATTCCTCCATAACAAATATATTTGTTAGTCGGGTAGGTTTGATCCTCGGGCCTTTTGCC